>JAJFIO010000042.1 GCA_021774915.1 Alphaproteobacteria bacterium | reverse complement strand
AAGAAACAAAGCCCTCAAAGAGGGGAAGACATGGTGCGGGTGAAGGGACTCGAACCCCCACGACCGAAGTCACCAGGACCTAAACCTGGCGCGTCTACCAGTTCCGCCACACCCGCATAAGAGTGCCTGTAAGCCCCTTATCTCAGGGCATCCACAAGCGGCGCCCTCTATAGCACACGATCTCAGCCTGTCACCAGCGCCAAGTGTCCTGAACTTACGGGATGCGTTTACGCCCCAAGCTCCTGCAAAACGGCTGGCAGGGCTTGGGGTAAATCCTCCGCAATTAACCCGCGGCCAAAGCGGTTGCCCGCTTCGCCGTGGAGCCACACCCCGGCGCAAGCCGCCTCGAAGGCGGGCGCGCCCTGCGCCAGCAGGCCGGTGATGATGCCGCCAAGCACATCGCCTGACCCGGCGGTGGCCAAAAAGGGCGGGGCGTTGGTATTGATCGCGGCCCGTCCCCCGGGCGCGGCGATCACCGTATCGTGTCCTTTGAGCACGATGATAGCCCCGCTCTCCCGAGCGGCTGTCAGCGCCGCGTCCAGGCGATGCGGGGCTTGCTTCAAAAGACCGGAAAAAAGGCGCTGAAACTCACCCGCATGCGGCGTCAGGACTACGCGTTCGTGGATCAGGTCGAAAAGCATCTGAGGGCGGCCCTCAAATGAGGTGAGGGCATCGGCATCCAGCACCGCCGCACAGCCCCCCGCCCGCAAGACAGTGCGCACAAGGGCCGCCGTGCGCTCCCCAACCCCGCAGCCCGGCCCAATGATCACGGCGTTCTTGCGCCGGTCCTGAAGCATTTCGTCCAGCCCTAGAGGCCCGTCAAAGGCCCGTACCATCTCAGTTGTAAGATGAGCCGCATTGACCAGCACTGCCGCCTTTGGACTAGCCACACTCACCAACCCCGCGCCCACGCGCAAAGCCCCTCGGGCCGCCAGCCGCGCCGCGCCGGTGTGAGACGGGCCGCCGCTCACCGCAACCGCGTGGCCACGGTTGTATTTATGCCCTTGCGCATTGAACTGAGGGAAGTGAGAACGCCACAGCGACGGGGTGTTCTCAAAGACCGGGCCGCAAAGCCGGGCGATCATTTCGTCAGGAATACCAATATCGACCACCACCACATCTCCGCACTGAACCCTGCCTGGCATGAGCACATGTCCGAGTTTTTTGCGCGCGAAGGTCACGGTGAGATCCGCTACCGGGGCCGATCCCAGTATTTTGCCACTTGCCCCGTCAAGCCCGCTCGGGACATCCACCGCCATAACAGGCCATGGGGAAGCGGTACAGGCGCTAAAAATTTCCGCCACAACGCCACTAACCGGTTTGCTGAGGCCAGCGCCGAATATCGCATCCACGATAAGTTCCGCGCCGGACAGACTATCCGTAGACAGAGGAAATACCTCGCCATCCCACAGCGCCGCCATATGGGCCGCATCGCCTTTGAGCTTCGACACAGGAACCAGACAGGACAGGCGCACATCCCAGCCCCGCGCGCTCAAGGCCCGCGCAATGACAAAGCCATCGCCGCCATTGTTTCCCGGTCCACACAACACCGCCACGGGCCGTGGCCGCCACCGTGCGCACAGCGCCTCTGCGCATCCCTGCCCCGCCGCTTCCATCAAGTCCGCACCCAGCACGCCGCCTTCAATCGTGCGGCGATCCGCTTCAACCATCTGCTGAAGGGTAAGAATCTCATGAGTCATGAGAAGAGTGTAGCAGAGAAATTATCAAGGAGCACAAGTGCAGGAAACGGAGAATTCGCGAAACCCCCTTGACCTATTTCAGTACGCTTTGCACGAGCGTATGGACCATGCAATAGGCCGGTTTTTGACTGAAATTCCGCTTTGATATTTCCAAACTTAACGCGGGCAGGCAAACGCTTGGAACTTCCGGGTATGTATGGTGCTCGCGATGATAGTTGAAATTGAGATCATAAAGCAGCGCCGCGTCAATCCAGTTGGGTTCATGGCTTATTACGAACGGCGCATCCCCCGCGCCTTTCGGCGGCAGGTGCTCGGCGACAACTCTCAACTGACTGAGAAAAAGCCCGATGGTCGCCGCTGAAAGAGGATAAATCAGCGCCAATAACGGATAGCGCCACCCCAGCGTTGCAATAGTCGCCAGTGCGCCCTGAACAGCAAATCCAGCCGCAAAAAATATCCCTTGCTGGCGTATGGGGAGCATTTCCACGACGCGCATCACGTTGCGATAATGCGTGAGGTTGAAACCAAAAAGAGGCCGCAACAGATGCCAGAGGCGGGCTCTCGGGCTGAAAGACCAATACTTCAGATAATCCCGCCCTCTGGGATCCTCCTCCTCGCCGAAATGCGTGTGATGAAGAAAATGCAATCGTCCGTAAGCGTTGAAATTTATGCCTGCGAGAAGCCCGAAAAACACACCCACATTACGATTGATGCGCGGTTCCGCAAACAGTGTGCCATGGGCGCAATCATGCATGATCATAGTGAGTTTATAAGCGCGAACACCAACAAACGGCAGGGCCCAGAGCGCGGCCCATGGCCCGAGGGTAGCAGCCAGGATGGGAATAAGACTAAAAGCCAGTGCGAATAGGAGAAGCGAGCGGGTGACCACATAGCTCCCATAGGTAAAATTAGGCGTCGTCATTTCCGCCCGTAATTGTATTTCGTCACCCCCATACGCAAACACTCTACAAACTCTTAAATTTGGTGCCTCTGGAACTTACCTAAAATCAAGACTACCCTTGGAGACCTTAACTTAGAGTTGAGAAACAATTTTTGCGGGTAAGGCGTTCAACCAAAATGGCGCTTCAGCCTGTCCACCGCCTCATCCAGCATGGTGTAGTCTTTGCAAAAACAAAATCGCACCAGATGTGTGGGCGCCTGCGCCTGATCGGCATAAAACGCGCTGAGGGGAATAGCAGTTACACCGGCTTGAAGGGTTATATGCTTGCAAAAATCGATATCCGAGCCGGCAAACCCTAAAGGCGAGATATCCGCGTTTAGGAAATACGTACCCGCCGCGGGTAAGATATCGAACCCAGCCGCCATCAGCCCACTAGCCAAACGCTTCTTTTTGCAATTGAGGTCCAGGGCAAGCTGATTGAAAAAAGCGTCTTCTTTTTCAAGTCCATCGGCCACTGCCAATTGCAGGGCCGGAGGCGTTGTGAATGTGATGAATTGATGCGCTTTAGCCAGAGCGCTCATCAGCGGAGCCTGTGCCGACACCAGACCCACCTTCCAACCCGTAACGGAAAAAGTTTTGCCCGCAGAGCCAATGCGCACGCATCGCTCCGCCATGCCGGGCAAGGTCATCAAGGGAATATGTTCCACGCCGAAAACCAGATGCTCATACACTTCGTCACACACCACATAGGCATCGTGTTCAAGAACCGTTTCAGCGATAAAGCTTAATTCGTCGCGAGAGAAAACTTTGCCAATCGGATTCATCGGAGAATTGAGCACCAGCAGCTTGGTTTTGACGCCAAAGGCTGAGGCAAATTCTCCTTTGTCCAACGTCCAATCCGGGGGCTGCAAGCGCACGGGCCGCACCGTCGCGCCCATCGCTTCAATGATGGGACGGTAACTGTCATACACCGGTTCGATCACCACCACTTCATCGCCAAGGTTGAGCAGACCCATGAACGAAGCAGCGAGCGCCTCGGTCGCCCCTGATGTCACCAATGTTTCCGTTTGCCACTCTATATCAATGCCATAGAAGCGGGCATCGTGGGCGGCAATGACCTGCCGCAAACGGGGCATGCCCGCCATGGGAGGATACTGGTTTGGCCCTTCCATGATGTAGCGGGCCGCCGCCTGGCGCAGATCTTCCGGCCCCTCGCCATCTGGATAGCCCTGCCCCAGATTGATGGCGCCGTGCTCCGCCGCCAGTGCCGACATCACGGAAAAAATCGTGGTGCCTTGTTTTGAAATGATGGCATTGGCCGATTTCATGCTTTACTCTTGAATTTTTCTGAGGCGAGAAGCACGCTAATTGATACCCCTGACTTGAGAAACGCGATCATAAGCGTCGTTGATGACCGCCAGCTTTTCATTGGCCAGAATAATGAACTCCTCCGGCACGCCTCGGGCTACCAAGGCATCAGGATGATTCTCGCGCACAAGATGCCGATAGGCGGTTTTCAGATCCTTGTCGGAGATCGACGCGTCCACGCCCAAGATCACATAAGGGTCTGAGGCATCAGCGCCCAAATGACTGGAGCGGATACGCGCAAATTCACCGTCGGAAAAGCCAAATATCCCGGCGACATTCTGGAGAAACTCGATTTCTTTGGGGTGAATAACGCCATCTGCTTTGGCAATGTGAAAGAGACCATCAAGTAAATCTTCCAGCACACCCGGATTGCCTCGGAATAGTCCGGCAATTTGCTGAGCGTAGCCTTCATATCCTGCCACGTCCTGCCGCGCACGATTGAACACGCGTTTAACGTTTTCAAATTCGGCAGGCGGCACCTGAAAAACTTCACGAAACGCATTGACCTCATCGCGGGTGACGCGGCCGTCAGCCTTGGCCATTTTTGCCCCCAGCGCAATTACTCCGATCGTGAACGCCACTTGGCCGCGGGCTTGGCTTTCCGCGCCGCTCTCTTGGTTCGCCTGCTTGTCAAAGACATAATGCCCAGCCAGACTCCCCACCAGCGCGCCTAGCGGCCCTCCGGCAAGAATGAACCCGGCAGCCGCACCGGCTATTTTTCCCCAAATGGACATGATCTGTAAACTTCTACACCAATCGTGGTTGAATGACACAGCTTCAGGCGCATTACTTTTTGCGCCTTTTAGCACGTGCGTGTATATACCTGAGATTCAGAATAACAATAAAGTTAACATGAAAAGCATGACATCCCGGGCGACAACTATTTTAGAGTACAAGCAAAAAGGCTCCCTGATGATTACAGCCCAAGGGGCCCAGTACGCAGCCGCCTTCCACCCGCGTCCTGATGACGTTTTGATCGCAACCTACCCCAAAGCGGGCACGACCTGGATGCAGCAAATCGTTCACGGCCTGCGCACCGGGGGTGACTTGGATTTTGACGAGATCACGGAGGCCGTGCCCTGGATCGAAATGGCGTACGATCTTGGCCAAGATTTAACGGCTGATCATGCCGGCACGCCCAGGGCTTTCAAGACCCACTATAACTGGGCGGAAGTTCCCAAAGGATGCCGGTATATCCATATCATCCGGGACCCCAAAGATGTCGCCGTTTCTTTTTACCATTTCATGGATGGGTGGTTCCTCGCGCCGGGCAGCGTTTCGCTGGACGCTTTCGTGAAAGAGAAAATGGTTGAAAACCTTCACGCCGGATCCTATTGGCCCCATGTGCTCTCCTGGTGGCCGCACCGAGGGAATTCGGATTTTTTGTTCCTGTGTTATGAAGATATGAAAGCGGACTTGCCGGGCACTGTGGCCCGTGTGGCCGAATTTATAGGTCTTGAGGCGAACGCGGCCGCCATCAAGCTTGCCACCCGCCAAGCGAGTTTTGATTTTATGATGCACCACGGAACCAAATTTGACGATCATCTGATTGCCGAAAAACGAAATGCCGCCTGCGGGCTTCCCCTTGACGCCCGGTCCAGCAAATTGCGTTTGGGCAAAACCGGGGACCACAAAGACGTCATGAGCAAGGCCACCCACGCTTTGCTCGATCGCATATGGCAAAAAACCATTGGCGAGGCTTTGGGCTATGCCAATTATCAGGAATTGCGCAGCGCATTTGCGCCGTAGACAAAAATTAGGGGCTCGAACCGGTTTCTTTCGAAAGGTTCTTCCACCAATCATAAAAAGTATCCGCGACGCTTTTCTCCAAAGGATTGGGCGTCATGCCGATCTTATTGGCCGTGTTGACCTGGTCATAGAGAAACGCGTTCATCACTTCATCGGAATACTCAATGAGAGGCAGGGCAAAACCTCCCTGGGGCAGAGCCGTGCGGGCATCAAGGTGATGATAGCGCGCGCCAAGAGCGCCGATGCGATGGCAGAAAATACATTTATTTTCTTTTGTGATAACGTTCTGAACGCTGACCGGATAAGCGGCAAGCGGCGCCAGGGGATCGGTTTGAGAAAACGCGATGCCTTCCAGAGTCAAGGCTGAACGCAGCAGCAGCGGGATACTGAGATCCGCGGGCATCTCTTCTTCCTTGCGAAAGAACAGCAGAGGACCCAATGGGCGCACTGAAATGTTCTGCACATCCGGCTTCCAGCTATACATCTTTTTGGTCCGGTAAAACCAGTTCATCCGAAACATATTGGTTTCATCATCAATGCCGACAACAATGACCGGCTCATAAGCGCCATAGGTTTCCAGATCCAGATAATAAACCTGACCGCGCCGATTGCGCAGCGTGACATAGCGCGCGCCGGGGGCTTGCTCGTCCCGGTAAGCCATAAGATCAAAGCTGAGATATTTCTCCATGCGCCATTCCTGCATCCGGTGCGCCTCAAAGCGGTAATGCGTTTTTACAAACGCATTCAATGTCGGATGCATTGGATAGGTAGAGAGAAACTCATCACGCTCAAGAAAATCCTGACTATCAAATTGCGGCGATTGCCAGGCGAACTCCAGTTCGAGCAAATCGCCAAAGCCTTCCGCAAACGGCGAATGACCCATAAAGTGCAACATAAAATCCCGGACCATTTGACCCAAGGGAGCGTATTGAAGCGTGCCGTCATTCACAAATAAAAATGACGCGGAAACTCCCACATCTCGTAAATCAAAGGCCAATTTACGGGCGCTGACGATACTCTCTTTTGGATCGGAAAGTTCCGCGAGCACCCATAGATCAGGCGCATTCGCGGGCGTCTCGACAGCAGGCACTGTGCCGTTTTCAGCGCGCAGCAAAATGATCCCGCTGAGCTGATCTTTGGTCATGCCACTGGCATAAAGCGCGCGCACAGCCGCCGTATGCCGTGCATAAGTGATCAAATAGGCTGGATCACTATGATCGAGAGCAGCAATCGCTTGTATAACGCAAGGAGTATCCCCGTCAGCGCATGTCAGTTCGACGACCGAAAAACCATCGCCTTCCCATTTGGCCTTGTCGTCTACTCCCACCTTGCCGAGCCATATCGTCGTGCCGAGCGATTCAGCAGAGGTGCTTAGGGGGGATAGTACCAACAAAAAAATAAGGACGATGCGTTTCATGCGCCCAAGATAGGCGATGAACCAATAAAAGCAAAGGGAGATCCACTCTGAAACCTTCTGGCTATGATCCGCCTCTTCGCCATAAGATGCCGGATATTTCAAGTCCCTCTCACAGTTGAATGTTAAACAATGCCGAACAAAAATAAATGGGAATTCTGGATCGACCGGGGCGGCACGTTCACCGATATCGTGGCGCGGCGACCGGACGGACGCCTGATCACCCATAAGCTGCTCTCGGAAAACCCCGGACATTATGAGGATGCGGCGCTTCAGGGCATCAGAGACTTGCTAAAACTTGGCAGACAAGCCCCCCTGCCCGTGACAGACATCAATGCGGTCAAAATGGGCACCACCGTCGCCACCAACGCATTGCTGGAGCGGCGCGGTGATCGCACCTGCCTTGTCACCACAAAAGGTTTCGGCGATACTTTGCGCATCGGCACGCAGAATCGGCCTGATATCTTTGCGCTTCGAATCAGGCTCCCCGAACAGCTTTATGAATGCGCGGCGGAAATCACCGAACGAATGAGCGCTTCAGGTGAGGCGCTCACACCCCTGGATGAGGTGCAGGCCCGGACGGTTCTTGGACAGGTCTATGCGAAAGGCATACGAGCGTTGGCCATTTGTTTTATGCATGGCTACCGTTATCACGACCATGAGGCACGGGTCGCCGCTATCGCGAAAGACATAGGATTTACGCAAATATCGATCAGTCATAATGTCAGTCCACTGATGAAATATGTCAACCGGGGCGACACCACCGTAGTAGACGCTTATCTCAGCCCGATCCTCAGACGCTATATTGACCGTGTGGCGGGCGCGTTGAAGAGTGACCGGGATGGCTGCCAACTGATGTTTATGCAGTCGAATGGTGGACTCACCGACGCTAATCTCTTTCAGGGCAAAGATGCGGTACTGTCAGGCCCGGCGGGCGGCGTGGTCGGCATGGTTCAAACCAGTCTCAGTGCGGGATTTGATAAGGTCATCGGCTTTGATATGGGTGGAACCTCCACCGATGTCTCTCACTATAACGGCGGCTATGAACGCACCTTTGAATCCCAGGTCGCGGGCGTGCGCCTGGCCGCGCCAATGATGCACATCAACACGGTAGCCGCAGGGGGCGGTTCACTGTTGCTCTTTGACGGCGCGCGCTTGCGCGTCGGTCCGCGTTCGGCGGGCGCTGATCCTGGCCCCAAAGCTTATCGTAAAAGCGGCCCTTTAACGGTGACCGACGCCAACATCTTGACCGGTAAGCTGCATCCCGATTTTTTCCCAGCCGTTTTCGGTCCCTCTGCCGACCAGCCTCTTGACGCTGAGGCCGTGACTCTGGCCTTTACTGCCCTGGCGCAAGACATTGGCAAAAATCAAACACCGGAAAAAGTTGCGGACGGCTTTATCGCCATTGCGGTTGAGAACATGGCGCAAGCCATCAAGAAAATCTCGGTCGCGCGCGGGCGCGACGTGACGGAGTATGCCTTAAGTTGTTTTGGCGGCGCGGGCGCGCAGCACGCCTGCCTCGTGGCCGGTGCCCTCAATATGAAAACCGTGTTGATCCACCCCTTCGCCAGTCTGTTGTCGGCCTATGGCATGGGGCTGGCCGATATCCGCGCTCACCGTGAACGGGCGATTGAACAGCAACTGAGCGCCGAAGCGTTGAGCGCATTAGCCTCTGACCTTGCAGACCTCAGCGCTGAAACCACCGCCCAGGTGCGTGCTCAAGGGGTGGATGACGCCCGTATCCGCACCCTCGCCACCCTGCATATCCGGTTTGAAGGCACCGACACCGCGTTGATGGTGGAAAACGGAACTTTGGATGAGATTCGCACTCGTTTTGAAGCGGCGCACCGGCAACGCTTCGGCTTTCATACGCAAGACCGGGAGCTGATCCTTGAGGCTGTGTCGGTGGAGAGCATTGGAGCAGGCGAGCCGGTGCATGATCAAGCCGCCCCACCCCACAGCACCACGCGCACAACACCGATCCCACATCGCCAGACCCGCATTTTTTCAGGCGGCGCGTGGCACGAGGCGCGGGTTTTTCGGCGCGAGGATTTGTCCTGTAGTGATAGGCTCGAAGGACCGGCGCTGATTATCGAACCTCACTCCACCATTGTCGTCGAGCCCGGCTGGGAGGCTGAGTTGACCCCAGTCAATATGATCGTTATGACCCGAAAGGTAATGGCGCGCCGCACACCCGCTATCGGCACTGAAGTCGATCCCGTAATGCTGGAGATTTTCAATAATCTCTTTATGAGCATCGCCGAGCAGATGGGATTCACGCTGGAGAAAACCGCCCTCTCGGTCAACATTAAAGAACGGCTTGATTTTTCCTGTGCGCTTTTCGATGGCACGGGCGGTCTTGTGGCCAATGCGCCGCACATGCCGGTGCATCTGGGCTCCATGGGTGTCAGCGTAAAAACAATTATTGAACAGAATAAAGACAGCATGTCTCCCGGCGATGTTTACGTTTTAAACGCGCCTTATAACGGCGGCACCCATCTGCCCGACATCACGGTTGTCGCGCCGGTCTATGACGAGACGGAAAAGTCCATCCTGTTTTATGTCGCCGCGCGCGGTCATCATGCCGATGTCGGCGGCATCACGCCAGGGTCCATGCCGCCTCAGTCCACAACGGTGGAAGAAGAAGGCATCCTGATCGATAATTTCAA
>JAJFIO010000041.1 GCA_021774915.1 Alphaproteobacteria bacterium | reverse complement strand
AGGAAGCTGTCCAGAGCCGACATGAAGGCGGCGCGGCTTGCCGCATTGGTGAGCGAATGACCGCCTTTTTCAATTTCAAGATATTGATTGTCAACGCCCGCGCGCTTCAGGGCGCTCACCATGGTTTTAGACTGGTTATAGGGCACGACCCGATCATCTTTAGCGGAGACCACGAGGATCGGAATTCTGATTTCCTTCGCGCGTTTGGCGGGAGAAACCTCATCGAGAAAATCGCGTTCCGAATAGTCGCCGATATGCGCTGTCCTCAAACCAGATCTTCCGCCGACATAGTTCCACCCGGACCGTATGAATTTACGCAAATCGAACACGCCATTGAGGCTGACCGCACACTGATAAAGATCCGGCGTTTTCACCGCCCCCATCATCGCCGCATAGCCGCCATAGGAAATACCAAAAATACACACGCGGCCGGGATCCGCTATCCCTTGCGTGATGAGATAGTTCACGCCATCGGTCACATCATCTTGCATCTTGCGGCCCCATTCGCGGTACCCCGCGGCCTGAAAGGCCGCGCCATAACCCCAGGAGCCGCGAAAATTCATCTGCAACACCGCAAAGCCCCGATTGGTCAGAAGGTGAATGAAAGGATCAAAATCCAGATAATCACGGCTCGTCGGGCCGCCGTGGGGCATGACGATCAAAGGTAAGCGCGCCGCCTCATGGGGGTTATCCACTCCAGGCGGCAAAGACAAATAAGCAGGGATCTCCAACCCGTCCCGCGCGCGGTAATTAAAAGGATGAATATCGCCCAAGGAGACGCCTTCTAGTTCGGGATAATTCGGCCCGAAAGAAATTACTTGCCGGATATTTTTATCGTAGAGATAATACTTCCCGCCATCGGTGGTGGAATCAACGTAAAGGACGGTTTTTTTCTCATCCAATGTCCGGCTACCCAGACTGACACTTTTTGTTGGAAAGATTGTCTTCAGGGATTTGAATTCCGCCTTCCTCACCGGATCAAACCAGATTGACTGGAACCCATCTAGGATATAGAAGACCCGGATAATTTCTTTATGGTTCACATCCCAACTGACTGAGGCAATATCCACTTCCGGGTGCTTAAATATTTTTCGGATAAATTGATTCGTTCTCAGATCATATTCATAAAGCCCGGTTGTGCCGCCCTCATGGTTGGAACCGACATAGAGAATATTCGGATCCCGCGTAAACCCGTAAATATGAAAATCAGATTGAGATAAAGCCGCATTTTGGCGCAGGACGCGCCAATTCTTACCATCCACGTCCCGAACCAGGGTTTGCCAAGACCCGTCATCCTGACCGAATCCAATACGCACTTCGCCCCGTTGATCCGTCATCCAGTCGGAAATTCCTTTTTTCCCCGACTGGACCAGAGATTGTTTGGCGTTGTGCACATTGACCCGATAGACGCGTGGGCGGCTAACATCGTCATTATTAAACGCCATGAGGATATGATCGGGATCATTTCTCAAATAATCGACGACATCATCCTGAATGTTGGATACCCATTGCTTCCTGGAGCGCTTAAAAAGGTTTTTGATATTACTGCCGTCAAAATTCAACGCCACCAGCCGCGTTTCCGTTGTTGGTGTGGTATAGCGGCGATCCGCAAATCCGATACTAACCAATAACCGCGTGTCGGAAAGCCATGTCATCCACCGAATGGAGTTGTCTTCCAAGCGCAGCGCATGGGTACGTGTCATCTGAGTACCTGAGAGCTGAAAAATAGATAAAATATATTCGCCTTGAACATCTTCTTCAGCGGCGACATAGCTCCCGTCCTTTGACAGGGCTACAGAGCTCCAGGCCGGTGAGCGGGCGAAGGCCTGTACCGGCATTTGCCGCGCCAGCGCGGGCGGTATCAGGAAAAATAATGCAATGAAAGAAAATGCCATGCCTCTTGCATGTGTCGCCGCTCGCATAAACCTTCCCCCCCTTAGCGGATGAAGTTCACCTCCATCGCTTCAAAAAAAGAAAGGTTAAGGGACTTGGCTTCCGCTTGCAACCCCAGAGTGTGGCCTGTTTCAGGTAGAGGAGCGCGGCTTCAGCCTGTACCACAGCGAGCCGCCCCCGCCCGGAAACTTACCGCCCATCAGCCGCTCAAGCGGTTGCGGAAGAATCTTGTGGGCATGAGCGCTGCCGAACAGAACCTCTATTCTGGGATTATCCAGCATATAGGCATAAAGCAGATATTGTTCAGTCCAGTAGAGATGTTGTTCCAGAACGCGTTTTTTCGGAAAGCCGAACGGCAGATAGACATCATGGGTGTGGACAATCAGATCCTTCGAGACTTCCGGCATCACTTTTAGATACATATAGAGACAATCGCTGCCGACCTTCACCGTATGGGTGGAATCGATAAACCAGATATCAGAGCTGTCCACCAGCGCTACCAAATCCGGCACGCTTATATCCTGAACAAAGGACTCGATAATCTGATCCACCGAGTCTAGTTTTTTTAGAAAGTTCATGGGAAAAGGCTCGATCAGCGTCACTTTGCCAAAGCCGTTTTTTCTCAACGCCTGGTCGGCGACAAGGGTTGAAAACCCCGAGCCTATTTCAAGAATATGCTGCGGCTTGAAATGCCGGATCATACAATAATAAGACATGGCGTCGGAAAAGGAAAAAGCAGTATTCTTCCAGAAATATCCTTCCGGCGCGTCTTTATTACCTTCCATGGGTGGATCAAATTCAACTGCATAAGTGCAGAGTTGATCGATAAAAGATTCTATCTTTTCCTTATCAAACACATTCGAATTGTAAACCTCGGCCTTCTCATCTTTATATTCGAAAGAGTTATGTACATCGTCAATGAGAGGAACGTTCGAATAAAAATTCGCCGGTATGATATTGATCCTGTGTTTCTGGATCTCTCGCCGGTATTCGGGGTTAGACCAAAGTATTTTTTTTGACAGCTTAACCAGTGTGTTGAAATCACTTTTAGAGAGAATCTTTTTCATAAAGCGCCCTTGTTCTGACGTATGCCTCACGCGGCAAGGATCATATGGATACGATTAGATGACCGCAATGCCAAAGATCAAAGAAAGCGGCGCACTACAAAACGGGCTCAGAAGAGAGCGTTGAGCTATTCCACTGTCACTGACTTAGCGAGGTTGCGGGGCTGGTCAACATCCGTGCCCTTGGCGACAGCTGTATGGTAGGCTAAAAGCTGGATTGGCAATGAATAGAGAATGGGCGCCACAAAGGGGTCGCTATAGGGCGCCTCGATGGTTGCCCAGGCTTCTTTGCCCGCAATCTCAATGCCTTTTTCGTCCGAAATCAAAATGACTTTGCCCGAACGC
>JAJFIO010000005.1 GCA_021774915.1 Alphaproteobacteria bacterium | reverse complement strand
ACTGGGTTATAGCATCAAATTGCTTGGGCTCGCCTGCCGCACCAGCCACGGCGTGGAGCAGCGGGTGCATCCGTGTCTGGTCAAATCCGATGATGCCATCGCTGCGGTGAACAATGTCGTCAATGCGGTGGTGGTCGAGTGCGATCAGGTCGGCCGTCTGGTCTTGGAAGGCGCGGGCGCCGGCGCGCAACCGACCGCGTCCGCCGTGATTGCCGATATCGTTGATATCGCCCGAGGACTGGTGTTGCCCCCATTTTTGCGTCCGGCGGAATTTTTAAATTGTGAAGCGGTTGCGCCCATGGAGCGCCATGAAGGGGCTTATTATATCCGGCTGACTGCTATCGATCGGCCGGGTGTTATGGCGGTGATTGCTGAAGACCTGGCCCATGAAGGCGTTTCTATAGACACCATTATACAACGCGGCGCGGAAGGGGCTGATAGTGTTCCGATCATACTGTTGACCCATCAATGCCGGGAATCAGTTATGACAAAAGCATTAGCGCGCATTGCGGCCCATGACGTTATCGTCAAGCCGCCGCGCATGATTCGGATCGAGCAACTGTAAATTTACTCAAGAGCAATTTATTTCATCGAGCCGTTGATGCGGCGTTTTTAAAGGGGCTGGAGACGTATGGCCAAAGAGACTGTCAATCTGGAGAGGGTTTTGACCCTTGAGCTAGCGCGGGTTACCGAAGCAGCGGCACTGGCCGCCTCGCATCAGGTGGGAAGGGGCGACGAGAAACAAGCTGATCAGGTGGCGGTCGATGCCATGCGTACGGCGCTCAACACGCTCGATATCGATGGGACGGTGGTGATTGGCGAGGGAGAGCGCGATGAAGCGCCCATGCTTTATATCGGCGAGAAAGTAGGCACGGGAAAAGGGCCGAAAGTTGATATTGCACTTGATCCTTTAGAGGGCACGACGCTGACCGCCAAGGCCATGGCCAATGCACTTGCGGTTGTCGCCATTGCGCAAGGGGGCAGCCTGTTGAATGCGCCAGATGTCTACATGGACAAGATCGCCATCGGTGGTGGTTACCCTAATGGGGTGGTGGATCTGGATGCGGATCCGGCCGATAATATCAAGGCGCTTGCCGAGGCAAAAGGCGTTCCGGCCCATGAGATCACGGCGTGTATTTTGGATCGGCCACGCCATGCCGAGCTCATTGCGAAAGTGCGCGGCGTGGGCGCGCGAGTCTATCTTATCCCCGATGGCGATATCGCAGGGATCATTGCCTGCACCAACAAGAACACCGGCATAGATATTTATCTTGGGAGCGGGGGCGCGCCGGAAGGCGTGTTGGCGGCGGGGGCTTTGCGCTGTATCGGTGGTCAGATGCAGGGGCGCCTAATTTTTCGAAATGATGATGAAAGGGGCCGCGCGGTGCGTATCGGCATAGAGGACTTGTCGAGAAAATACTCCATGGAAGATCTGGCGGGCGGTGATGTGATGTTTGCCGCCACGGGCGTAACTGATGGCTCGATGCTGCGCGGAATACACATCGAAGGCGAGATGGTGACCACGCATACGGTGGTCATGCGATCGCTGACCGGTACGGTGAGATGGATCAGCGCGTCACACAGGCGCGCTAACAAATAGACCTCAATACTATAAAGGAATGACATGGCAGGCGCTGCAAGCCCATCCGTGGACACGGAAAGCCAACACGCCTTTTTAAATGTCTTGACCTCGGCGACCGGACGGCTGTGGCTGTCCCGTTTGGCGGATGATCGCACTGCCCTCACATTGGCGCAGCGCCTTGGTTTGCCTGAGGTTATTGGGCGTATCTTGGCGGCGCGCGGCGTGAGTTTAAGCGAAGCCGACGCCAATTTGAGCCCTAGCTTGCGGACTTCACTCCCCGATCCAAGTGTCTTTAAAGATATGGACGCGGCAGCCGAACGTTTGGCTGAGGCGGTGCGCTCGGGCGAACAGATCGCGATTTTCGGTGATTATGATGTTGACGGCGCGACGTCTTCGGCCGTTCTCAGCCGCATGTTGACGGCGGTGGGCGGGCAGGTGCGCATTTATATTCCCGACCGTATCTCTGAAGGCTATGGCCCCAATTCAAAGGCTTTGCTGGGCCTTGGCGCGGAGGGAGTGACGCTGGTCGTGACCGTGGATTGCGGTACGCTGTCTTTCGAACCCTTGAGACAAGCCGCTGAGGCGGGGCTTGATGTGATTGTGGTTGATCACCATCAAGCGGAACCGGAATTACCTCAGGCCGTCGCGCTCATCAATCCTAACCGTCTCGATGATCAATCCGGTCACGGACAATTGGCGGCGGTGGGCGTAGCTTTCATGCTGGCCGTGGCGGTGAACCGCGCCTTGCGTAAAGCGGGGTGGTTTGAAGGATCGGCGCGCGCTGAGCCTGATCTGTTGTCTTTGCTGGATCTGGTGGCGCTCGGCACGGTGTGCGATGTGGTGCCGCTAACCGGTCTCAACCGTGCCCTGGTGGCGCAAGGGATCAAGGTTTTAAAAAAGCGTCGCAATATCGGGCTGGCGGCTCTGATGGATGTCGCCGAAATCGACACGGCGCCGGGCACGTATGAACTGGGTTTTCTGTTGGGTCCCCGCGTCAATGCGGGCGGACGGGTGGGGCGCTCTGATCTCGGCGCGCGCCTCCTCACGACGGAAAACTTTGCGGAGGCGGCTGAGCTTGCCGCTGAGTTGGATCTGTTCAATCAAGAGCGCAAAATTATTGAAGCGGGGGTGCAGGAGGCAGCCATAACGAAACTGGATCAGCGCATAGCTAATAAGGATACGCCGCCGCCTGTGGTTCTGGTGGCAGAAAAGGGCTGGCATCCGGGCGTGATTGGCATTGTGGCGGGACGCTTGAAAGAGCGCTATGCCCGGCCCACCATCGTAATCGCGATTGACGAAAGCGGCATAGGCAAGGGATCGGGACGCTCAGTGCCCGGGGTTGATCTGGGAGCGGCTGTGGTGGCGGCGCATCAGGCCGGGTTGCTTATCGCCGGGGGTGGCCATGCCATGGCGGCGGGGTTAACGGTTGAGGCGGGGCGCATTGATGAGCTTCAGGCTTTTCTGACCGAACGCATCGCCCGGGCTCTGGCCGATGTGCCTCCGGTTCGTGCGCTCAAAATTGATGGCGCTATCTCACCGGGCGCAGCTTCCGCCGAACTAATGGAGCTTGTGGAACAGGCGGGGCCGTTTGGCGCGGGGTATTCTGAACCGGTGTTCGCCCTGGCCGCGGTCCGGATTGCCTATGCGGATGTGGTGGGAGAGGCCCATGTCCGCTGCCGCCTGGTGGGTGATGATGGGACAAAGCTCTCGGCCATAGCGTTTCGCTGTCTTGATACAGGCCTTGGGGAGGCGTTGCTTGAGGCGCGGGGGGCAACCAAGCTCCATATTGCTGGCAAACTGCGCCGGGATAAATGGCGCGGGGGCGATGCGGTGCAATTCATTATCGAAGACGCGGCGCCAGTTGTGGATCAACCATCCTTCACGTGATCCCCAGAGGGAAAACCGTTGATTTTGTCTGATCTCAGGCCTTGAAAGCCTGATCGGCCCCAAGTATAAGCGGGTCTGCCGCAGGCAGGGGCGCCCTTCGTCTATCGGTTAGGACGCCAGGTTTTCAACCTGGAAAGAGGGGTTCGATTCCCCTAGGGCGTACCAT
>JAJFIO010000040.1 GCA_021774915.1 Alphaproteobacteria bacterium | reverse complement strand
GGTAAACGGCTGCGCAACATGAACCGGGCCGTTCATGCTTAACTTCAAGTGCGTGCGGCTCTCAATCGCCTGTTCTATGGCCGGGGCAAAATGATGGAAATCCACTCCCGTCAGATAGGTGAAAATGCCGCCCGCTGCGAGTACGGCTAGAGAGAGGCTCCAGATCAACTCCTTCAGACCCGTCCAGAATCGGGCCCCGCGTGGCGCGCGCGTGCGGGTCTGCCTGAGATGCTGTTGCGCAGCTTGCGCAAGGATGTTTTTGCGCAGTTCAGCCGGGCTTGGCCGCACCCTTCCCTCTTTGGGCGGATCAAAACCTTCCGCAACCGTCCTCACCATCTGTTGCCCCCCTCTCGGTCCCTAGCTTATCGCGTCTAGCGGGGCAGTGATAGATGGCTGAAAACGCCTTATAGATCCTCAAAGGGGTCGGATTTGTCCTCCGAGTCGAACTCGAAAAATGCCCAGGTTTCCGCCATATGTTCCGGCAGCGGCGCGGTGACGGTCAGCGGCGCGCCCGAAGGCAGCTCTAGGGTCAAAGAGCGCGCATGCAAGTGCAGGCGGCTCTGCTTTTCTGCGCCCAAAAACTGCGCCGCTCGATCTCCGCCATATTTTCCATCCCCCACCAGAGGATGACCGATCGCCTGAAGATGAACCCGCAATTGATGCGTACGCCCGGTCAATGGCATCAGCGCGAGCCAGGCCGCTTTTTGAGCCGCTTGCGCCATCACGGTGTAAGAAGTGACAGCGCGCTGAGCGCCCTCCTCGCCAGGCTTCACCGGCATCACACGCTCTCGCCCTTCTTCTGCCGGGCCGGTTACCCGTTTGGCCAGAGGCATATCAATGATCCCGTGCTGCGGTCGAGGCATGCCAACACACAGTCCCCAATAGATCTTGCTCACGGTTTTTTGTTGAAACGCCCTTGCAAAAAACGCGGCCGATGAAGCCGAGCGCCCCAAAAGCAGAACGCCTGAGGTATCGCGATCAAGGCGATGCACCAGGCGCGGGCGTTCCTTTGCATCAAAGCACAAGGCATCCAGCATGGCGTCCACGTGGCGCGTAGTCTTCGTTCCGCCCTGCACAGCCAGGCCATGGGGCTTATTGATCGCGATGACATGTTTATCGCGATAAATCACAAGACTGCGCATGAATTCCTGATCTTCTGCGCCGACTGGTTTTTCCGCCAACGGCCTCGCCTGATCGACATCTGGAGGTATACGGATCATTTGTCCGGATAAAAGCCGCGTATTCGTCTTCGCCCGGTGGCCATCAAGCCGGACCTGCCCTTTCCGGATCAATCTTGCCAGTTGACCAAAGGGAAGGTCAGGGTAATGCCGCCTAAACCACCGATCCAGGCGCAGACCCTCTTCATCCTCCTCGACCGCTTGTGTTGTGACGCCGGTCATGAGGCAAAATTCCTGATCAGGGCCAGACCGGCGAAAAGACCGCCGACCGACAGACAAACGGAGGCCATGGCATAAAGCGCAGCCAGCGCGATTTGATGGCGCTCCAGCATCAAGCTGACATCAAGCGAAAAGGCTGAAAACGTCGTGAACCCGCCGAGCAGACCGATCACCAGAAAGGCGCGCATCTCAGGCGTGACTGAAATGCGAAGCGCCATCAATTCAATCAAAATACCCATGGCAAAGGAGCCGACGATATTGACACTGAGCGTGCCCCAGGGAAAATGAGTCCCGAACAGGCGCAACGCCTGACCCGCAACGAGATAGCGGCTCACCGCGCCCAGGCCACCGCCCATGGCAATCATCAAAATCATTTTCATCAGCCCTCTTCCTTTTTCTTTTCCCGCAAGCTCTGCCAATAGTCGAGCCGTTGACTGATTTCCTTTTCAAAGCCTGTGTTTTTTGGCTGATAGAATGTCTGCCGCGTCATCTCTTCGGGAAAATAATCCTGACCGGAAAATCCGGCCGGCGCGGCATGATCATACTGATAACCGGCGCCATATCCCATGTCCTTCATCATTTTGGTGGGGGCGTTGAGAATATGTTTTGGCGGCATCAAAGAGCCGTGTTCCTTGGCGGCGCGCATAGATTGCGCCAGCGCCTTATAGGCCGCATTGGATTTGGGTGCGGTGGCCAAATAGATCACCGCCTGCGCCAGGGCCAGCTCCCCTTCAGGACTGCCCAGAAAATCATACACTTGTTTCGCAGCCAGGGCCTGCACAACGGCCTGCGGATCGGCCATGCCGATATCTTCTATGGCAGCGCGCACCAGACGGCGGGCGATGAACAAAGGCTCCTCGCCCCCCGCCATCATTCGCGCCAGCCAGTAGAGCGCCGCATCCACATCAGAACCGCGGATCGATTTATGCAAAGCGCTAACCAGATTATAATGCTCTTCCCGGCCCTTGTCATAGACCGGCGCACGGCGTTGCAAAATCGTCGCCAGGCTCCGCGTATCAAGTTCCTCTTCCAGTCGCAGTGCAAAAAGCTCCTCCGCTAAGTTCAGACAAAACCGCCCATCGCCGTCAGCCATGGCGCGCAACGTTTCACGCGCATCTTTGTTGAGAGGCAGATCCCGCCCTTGCGCTTTTTCCGCCCGCTGAAGCAAAATTTCAAGAGCCGCATCCTCTAGCCGGTGAAGCACCAAAACCTGCGCTCGCGACAACAACGCCGCGTTCAGTTCAAAAGAAGGATTTTCCGTCGTCGCTCCCACCAGAATGATAGTCCCATCCTCCATGTAGGGCAGAAATCCATCCTGTTGCGCCTTGTTAAAGCGATGGATCTCATCGACAAAAAGCAGCGTGCCCTGGCCGCTGAGACGGCGGGCCTTAGCTTTTTCAAACACTTTGCGCAAATCCGCAACGCCGGAAAACACCGCCGAGATTTGCTCAAAGTCGAGACCGGAAACCCCCGCGAGCAGGCGCGCGATGGTTGTCTTGCCTGTGCCCGGAGGCCCCCATAACACAATGGAAGAAAGCCGTCCCGCAGCGACCATCCTGCCTAACGGGGCGTCATCCCCAGTGATATGGTCCTGACCGACCACATCTTCCAGCTTAGTCGGCCGCAGCCGATCCGCCAAAGGGCGAGGAGCGCTCTCCTGCATTCCAGCCGCTTCAAACAGAGTGCTCACACTCTCACCCCCGCACCGTCACGCTTAACGTTCGATCACCGCGCCTGATCGAAATCGCCCAGCGTGATCGGTTTTTGCCCAGCGCCGTTTTTGCCTGCCGAACCGTGGCAACCTCCCGATCATTGATCGACAGCAGAATATCGCCCGGTTTCAGCCCCAGCCGGCTGGCCGCACTATTCCGCGCGGTGCCGACAACGACGGCGCCTTCCTGGAGCCAGTCAAATCCCATTTCCTCGGCAAAGGCAGGCGAGAGATTGGCCAGCGTCACCCCGGACAAAGGATGATTGCCCGTCAACTCAGTGAGATCACGCGGCGGGTCTTCCGGCGGCGCCACCAACTCAACACTGGCTTTTTGCATTGATTTAGTGCGCAAATAGGACAATTCGATCCGGTCTCCCACGGCCTTAGTCGCCACACGGTAATTCAGGCTTGTGGGGTCGAACACATCAAATTCATCCACCGCCAAAATCACATCCCCCTCACGCAGACCCGCCTCCAGCGCCGGTGAGCTTGAATGAAGAGAGTTCACCAACACGCCCACGGGCCGGTCCAATCCTAGAGATTCGGCAAGATCCGAGGTCACCACTTGCCCCTTAATCCCGAGCCATGGCCGGACGATTGCCCCGCCTGTGACGGCGGATTTCACCACAGAGCGCACCATATTAGCGGGAATGGCAAAACCGATGCCGTTGGAGCCGCCACTACGCGAAAAGATCGCCGAATTAATGCCGACGAGATCACCTGTCATATTCACAAGCGCGCCCCCCGAATTGCCGGGATTGATGGCGGCATCGGTCTGAATAAAGAACTGAAAATCACTGATCCCCACCTGCGTCCGGGCAACGGCGGAGACAATGCCGCTGGTCACAGTCTGCCCGACGCCAAAGGGATCACCGATCGCCAAAACAAGATCCCCGACCTCAGCCTGATCAGAATCAGCAAAGCTCAAACTGGGTAGCTCTTCCCCCTTGGTGTCGATACGCAAGACGGCCAGATCCGTGCGCTCATCGGCCAGAACCAGCTCCGCGTCAAATTCGCGGCGATCGGTCAGAACCACCGTATACTGATCACCGCCCTGTATCACGTGATTGTTGGTGACAATCAGGCCATCGCTTCGAACAATTACACCAGAGCCCAGTGAATTCTGAATACGCTGGCGCGGTGGCGACATGCGATTGCGGCCAAAGAAAAAATCAAAAAACGGATCATCCCGCATCGTCGGGCGCGTCTGTATGATGCGCTTGGTGTAAACATTGACAACCGCAGGCGCCACACGTTTAACCACAGGAGAAAAAGAAAGCTGAACCTCCTCCATGCTTTCAGGCACGACGCGGATCTCGGCAAATGCGTGCAAAGGGCTAAAAAGCGCCAGCCCAAACAAAGCCAGACATGCTGAATGGATCCTATATGATTTTCTAGCTTTCATCGCACACCTTCCTTCAAGACGCATTCATACTTGGCCCCATCACACGATAGAACGAAAAAAGGGCAGCTTTGAGACTGCCCTTCCCCTGATCTCAGAACCTGAGACATGTGCCTTCGTACTGATCAGGCCGGAGCGCCCTCAAGGACACCATCCTCCGTCTGGACGAGCCCTGAATCAAGACCCTTGGCGCTTTCGTCGCGATCCACGAATTCGATCACCGCCATTGGCGCTGAATCTCCAAAGCGGAACCCGGCCTTCATAATACGGATATACCCGCCCTGTCGATCGGCATAACGCGGCGCCAGCTTTGCGAAAAGCTTCTCCGCCATGGCCGCATCGCCAACCTTTGCGATGGCCTGACGACGGGCGTGCAATGTGCCGCGCTTGCCCAGCGTCACCAGTTTTTCGACATAAGGCCGCAATTCCTTAGCCTTGGGCAAAGTCGTGGTGATCTGTTCGTGCTTGATCAGAGCAGCCGCCATATTGATCAGCAGAGCCTTACGATGGCTCGACGTTCTGTTCAGTTTACGGCCTGCGATGCCATGGCGCATCACGTGTCTCCTCGAATAAAAATGAAACGCAATATTTAAAACGAAACTTTAGTAATGGTCCTCGAACTTCTTCGCCAATTCCTCAATATTTTCCGGCGGCCAATTGGGCGCGTCCATACCAAGATGCAGCCCCATCTGGGCCAGCACTTCTTTTATTTCATTGAGGGACTTGCGGCCAAAGTTAGGTGTACGAAGCATTGCCGCTTCGGACTTTTGTATAAGATCGCCAATATAAACGATATTGTCGTTCTTCAAGCAATTAGCCGAACGTACCGACAATTCAAGTTCGTCAACTTTCTTGAGCAAGCCAGGATTGAACTCAAGCGTGGGCTGAGTCTCCTCCTCAATTTTCGCTTTGGGCTCATCAAAATTCACAAACGTTTGAAGCTGATCCTGTAAAATACGAGCAGCATAAGCCACCGCATTTTCCGGTGAAATGGCGCCATTGGTTTCAATATCCATGATCAGTTTATCATAGTCGAGGATCTGCCCTTCGCGTGTGTTTTCCACTTTGTAGGAAACACGCTTTACCGGAGAGTAAAGTGAATCGACAGGAATGAGTCCAATCGGCGCATCTTCAGGCCGGTTTCGATCCGCAGGCACATACCCCTTACCGGTATTGACGGTAAACTCGACCCTGAATTCCACCCCTTCATCCAGCGTACACAGAACATGACCGGGATTGAGAACCTCGACATCCGCAACATCATCAATATTGCCAGCCGTCACCTCACCCGGTCCCTTCATGGAGAGGCTGAGCCGCCTGGGGCCTTCAGCATGTACCCGCAGGGCGATCTGCTTGATGTTCAGGATGATATCCGTGACATCTTCGCGCACACCGGCGATTGAAGAAAACTCATGCAACACGCCATCGATCTGGACTGCCGTGATGGCGGCCCCCTGCAATGAGGAGAGCAGAACACGCCGCAGGGCATTGCCGAGAGTCAGACCGAAGCCCCGCTCCAAAGGTTGCGCCACAACTTTCGCAAAACGCGATTCCTCCACGCCTGCATCTATTTCAAGTTTGGTGGGTCTAATTAATTCTTGCCAATTTTTCTGGATCACTTGTGAACCTCATCCCGTCATGCGGTGGTGGTGATGACTTGTCTTTCGCGGTCAACGAACACGAACACTTTATACTCTTCTTAAGATCTACTTTTCGCTTTCAGCTCTTGAAGCCGTTTAACTGCCCCGGTTTGCGCCCCTTATACCCGGCGGCGCTTGGGCGGCCGACAGCCATTATGGGGTATAGGCGTAACATCCCGAATGGTTGTGATATTGAAACCCACAGCCTGTAAAGCGCGCAGAGCCGATTCCCGGCCTGAACCAGGGCCACACACCTGAACTTCCAATGTTTTCATCCCATGATCCATCGCTTTTTTTCCGGCATCCTCGGCCGCCATCTGAGCAGCATAAGGTGTTGATTTGCGAGATCCCTTAAAACCCATAGTTCCAGCAGAAGACCAAGCAATGGCATTCCCTTGCGCATCAGCGATGGTAATCATTGTATTGTTGAAGGTCGCGCTCACATGGGCAATGCCCGATGTGATATTCTTGCGTTCCTTTTTGCGAACTTTTTTGGTGTCCCGAGCCATATTATCTAAAACCTGTTCATCTAGTGATTCTCATCAACATAACCTTGCCTGAGCCGGGCAAGATCAACGGTATCTGTTCTCAAAGCTCAAGGCTTATTTCTTCTTACCAGCAATCGATCTGGCAGGGCCTTTGCGGGTGCGCGCATTGGTGTGGGTGCGCTGTCCCCTGACAGGCAATCCCCGACGATGCCGTAGACCACGATAAGGCCCCAGATCCATCAGGCGCTTAATGCTCATCGACACATGCCTGCGCAGATCACCTTCCACCATATAATCACGATCAATGACTTCACGGATGTGGATCACTTCCGTATCGGAAAGCTCATTCACCCGCCGATCCAGCGGAATTTGGACTTTGTCACAGATTTCATTGGCCTTCGTCCGGCCAATGCCATGAATGTAGGTCAACGCGATCGGGACACGCTTATGTGTTGGTATATTGACGCCAGCAATTCGGGCCACTGTCTTTGCTCCTGCTCAGCTCTTTTGTTCAAACATTGAATTCGCGCGCTCCACGCACAAAATGGCCGTTCTTATTCTCGAAAGAACCGCACTATGCCAAATCTGGACCAAATCCCAGAGAAGCGGCGGATTATATGAGTTCATCTGGTCCAGTCAAGCTTTTGGACCCAATTCCCTTTACTCGTCTTCATGCCACCAAAACCGTTTCGATCTGCGCCGTCACCTCGTTGATTGAAGCCATGCCATCGACGGTTTTGAGTTTGCCTTGTTTTTCATAATACGGCAGCAGCGGCGCCGTTTGTTCGTTATAGACGCCAAGTCGCTTTATCAGCGTCTCAACGTTATCATCAGCCCGCACTTCTGCGGATTCTGAGACACGGGTCTTGATCCGGTCGATCAGAATAGTCTCATCAACCTGGATCTCAATCACCACATCCAAAGACAGATTTTTGCTGTCCAGCATGGCGTCAAGAGCTTCAGCCTGAGGCACAGTGCGCGGAAAACCGTCCAAAATAAAACCATTCGCACAATCAGGCTGGTCTATGCGCTCGGCAATAATGCCCACAACAATCTCATCTGAGACCAGGTCCCCCCGGTCCATGATCGCTTTGGCTTGCCGGCCAATTTCAGTACCCGCCGCCACGGCCGCGCGCAACATGTCGCCGGAGGACAATTTCGCCCAACCTTGGGTTTCAACCAGCCGATCGGCTTGCGTGCCTTTTCCCGCACCAGGGGGGCCGAAAAGAATAAGATTCATCGACGTCGCCCCCGCAATTTCGACTTTTTGATCAACCCCTCATATTGGTGGGCCAACAGATGACTTTGAATCTGCCCCACCGTGTCCATGGTGACGCTGACCACAATAAGCAACGACGTGCCGCCAAAAGCAATGGGTACCTGAGATTGGGCGCGGACATATTCGGGGATCAGACATACCACGGTGAGATAAAGCGCGCCCACTACCGTTAACCGGGTAAGCACATAGTCGATATAATCGGCCGTTCGTTTTCCAGGCCTAATGCCGGGAATAAAACCACCCTGTTTTTTCAGATTGTCCGCCGTGTCCGATGGATTGAAAACGATGGCAGTATAAAAAAAGCAGAAGAAAATGATCCCTGCGGCATAAAGGGCAAGGTAAAGCGGTTGACCCGGCCCCAATGCGACTGTGACCGCAGTGACCCAATCCAAGGACGAAGACTGAGCGCCCGAAAAGCCCACCAGTGTCGCCGGCAACAGCAGCAGGGATGACGCGAAAATGGGTGGAATGACACCCGCTGTGTTGAGCTTCAAGGGCAGGTGAGATTGTTCACCGCCAAACATTTTATTGCCCACCTGGCGTTTGGGATATTGCACCAGGAGCCGCCGCTGCGAACGCTCCATGTAGACAATCCCGGTGATAATGGCGATCGCGCCAATGAGAAAACCGACGATGACCACAGGCGACAGAGCCCCCGTCCGTCCCGATTCAAACAGGCCCGCCAGGGCACGCGGCAATTCCGCTACGATGCCGGCAAAAATAATCAGTGAAATGCCGTTGCCCACGCCGCGCGCGGTAATCTGTTCCCCCAGCCACATCAGGAAAACCGTGCCGCAGGTCAAGGTGATGACTGTAGTGGCCCGGAAGAACCAGCCTGGATCGAGAACAACATTGGCGTTTTCAAGCCCCATGGCAATGCCATAGGCCTGAAGGGCAGCGAGCGCTACAGTGCCATAGCGCGTATACTGATTTATTTGTTTGCGTCCCTGCTCACCTTCCTTTTTGAGTTGCTCCAAATGGGGCGAGACCGCCGTCATCAACTGCATGATGATGGAGGCGGAAATATAAGGCATGATATTGAGCGCGAAAATGGCCATGCGTTCCACCGCACCACCCGCAAACATATTGAACATGCCGAGAATACCGGCCTGCACATTCTGAAAGGCGCTGGCATATTGAGCCAGATCAATGCCGGGCATGGGAATATAAGTGCCCAGGCGATAGACCACCAGAGCGCCCAGGGTAAACCATAGGCGCTTTTTAAGCTCCGTCGCCTTTGAAAAGGCTGAGAGGTTTAGATTTGCCGCAAGCTGTTCAGCCGCTGACGCCATGCGTCACTCCGATCGATTAATCCGGTTCAGTCTTTTTAAGAGGCCTTCTTAGTTTTCTTTTTGGACGGGGGCGCCACTTTGCGTTGCGGCAACACGATTTTGCCGCCAGCTTTTTCCACTGCCGCAATCGCCGCTTTCGATGCGCCTTCCACTTCCAAAGTCACCTTGGTTTTTAATTCGCCATCGCATAAAATCCGCACGCCATCAAGTTTGCGGCGAACGAGGCCCGCTTTGAGCAAACCATCTGTCGTAATGGCCGCCTTGGCGTCAAGCTTCCCATCATCAATCGCCGCTTGAAGACGTCCCAGATTGACCACTGAGAAATGTTTGGGATTAGGCACATTAAAGCCGCGTTTAGGCATCCGCATATGGATCGGCATCTGGCCGCCCTCAAACCCTTTGATGGCAACACCAGAGCGTGACTTCTGTCCTTTAACGCCGCGCCCAGCCGTTTTACCGGTTCCACTTGCGATTCCCCGGCCAACTCTCTTGCGGGGTTGGCGGGCGCCTGGGTTATCTGCCAGCTGATTAAGCTTCATGGGACTTCAAGCCTTAAATTAGGAGAGCGCCTTAAACGGCTTCCTCAACGATTTCCAAGAGATGCTGAACTTTCCGGATCATACCCCGCACGGACGGCGTGTCTTCCAGTTCTCTTACTTTATGCATTTTATTCAGACCAAGGCCGATCAGTGTCGCGCGCTGATCCGCACGGCGACGAATAGGACTTCCTGTCTGCCTGATTGTAATAGTTTTTTTCTTATTGGCCACCATCGGACCACTCCTTCTTGTAGACGCAGTACGATCTTGATTATTCGCTTACCGCACCAGCCGCATCTCCACCGGTCCGCCGGGAGATGATTTCACTGATTTTTTTGCCCCGCTTAGACGCCACTTGCCGAGGGCTCACCATTTGTGACAACGCATCCATGGTCGCCCGCACCATATTATAAGGATTGGAAGAACCAATCGATTTGGCAACGACGTCCTGCACGCCCAACGCTTCGAACACAGCGCGCATCGGGCCTCCAGCGATGATCCCGGTACCCGCTGGCGCCGCACGCAGCACCACCTTACCCGCGCCCCAGCGCCCCTTGGTATCGTGATGCAATGTGCGCCCTTCTCTCAACGGCACGCGCAGCAATTCACGTTTGGCGGCTTCGTTCGCTTTACGGATGGCCTCGGGCACCTCGCGGGCTTTACCATGCCCCATACCGACCCGGCCTTTCTGATCGCCAACAACAACCAAGGCCGCAAAGCCGAACCGCCTACCACCTTTCACAACTTTTGCGACGCGATTGATGTGAACGAGCCTGTCAACAAATTCACTATCGCGTTCTTCTCGTCTCTCCGCACGTGCCACTGTTCAACTTCCCTTTAGTAATGACGGCTCATTTCGTGAAAGAGCCTTAAAATTTAAGGCCCGCTTCGCGTGCCGCCTCAGCCAGAGACTTGACGCGCCCATGGTAAAGATAGCTGCCACGATCAAAAACAACGCTCTGAACGCCTGCTTTTGATGCTCGCTTGGCCACAAGCTGTCCCACCTGGGCCGCAGCTTGCGTGGTTCCGCCTGATTTTACCTTTGATTTCAATTCTTTGTCCGCAGTGGACGCCTGCGCCACAGTTACGCCTTTTACATCATCAATGATCTGGGCATACATGTTTTTACCGGAGCGAAACACACTCAACCGGGGTTTGCCATTGGCTGCTTTTTTGAGTTGTCGGCGTACGCTATTGCGCCGGCGTTTATGGTGTTCTTGAGTCTGCGTCATCTGATTACTTCTTTTTGCCTTCTTTCATGAAGATATATTCGTCTTTATACCGCACGCCTTTGCCTTTATAGGGCTCGGGCGGACGATAAGACCGGATCACTGCCGCCGCCTGACCAACTTTCTGTTTATCAATCCCGCTGACCTTGATCTCAGTTTGAGACGAACATGCGACCGTCACGCCTTCGGGCGGCGTGAAGATAATTTCATGACTGAACCCCAGGCTCAGTTTGAGATCCTTGCCCTGCATTTGAGCACGATAGCCGGTACCCCTGAGCTCCAGCTCTTTTGCGAAGCCTTGAGAGACGCCCTCGACAAGATTACTGAGCAAAGAGCGCTGCATCCCCCACATGGAGCGCGCCCGCTTGGACTCTCCGTGCGGATTGACCGTAATCCCTTTTTCCGCGATATCCACAGATACATCTGCTACCAACGCGAGCGACAGCTCACCCTTGGGGCCTTTGACCGCGACGACGCCATTTTCAAACTTCGCCGTGACGCCGTCCGGTATAGCCACTTCTTTTTTACCTATGCGTGACATCTAAGCCAACCTTACCTTTACCTGCCGTAATATGAACGTTGTTACCGGTTCACCAACCTAATAGACCTGACACAAAACTTCTCCGCCCACATTGGCCTCCCGCGCCGTAGAATCAGACATAATGCCTTTAGGCGTCGAGATAATCGAAATGCCAAGTCCGTTGCGCACGCGCGGTATCTCACTTGCACCGCTATAAACCCGCCGCCCCGGTTTGGAAACCCGGCGAATATCAGAAATCACAGGTTCTCCATCATAATATTTTAGTTCGATTTCGAACTCGCGTTTGATGCCCTCTTGCTCGACTTCCGCATAACCGCGAATGAAGCCTTCCTCGCGCAGAACATCCAACACCCATCCACGCAATTTAGATGCAGGTGTCATTACTTTTGATTTATTACGCATCTGAGCATTTCGGATGCGCGTCAACATATCACCTAATGGATCGTTGATTGACATATGCGCTGTCTCCTACCAACTCGATTTAACCATGCCAGGGATCTGGCCAATGCTCGCATAATCCCGCAACGCAATACGGGACATCCTGAGCTTTCTGTAATAACCACGAGGCCGACCCGTAATTTCACATCTGTTGCGTATGCGCGTCGGATTTGAATTACGAGGTAGTTCAGCCAACCTAAGCCGCGCCGCAAAGCGTTCCTCTCCCGGTAGCGATTTGTCCGCTGCAATAGCCTTCAGTCGCGTGCGCTTGCTGGCGTATTTCTTCGCCATGAGAATCACTCTCTTGTTTCTTTCAACGGCACTTTGTTTGGCCATCAAGGATCTCCTTATCTGGTATCCGTTTTTAAATTTCCCTGCAGCTTAAACGCTGAAAGGGAAATCGAATTCACTCAACAAGGCTCTTGCCTCATCATCCGTTTTTGCTGTCGTGCAGACAACAATATCCATTCCCCACATATGATCGACCGAATCGTAGTCAATCTCGGGAAAGACGATATGTTCTTTCAACCCCATGGCGAAATTACCGTTGCCATCGAAGCTCTTGACATTGAGGCCGCGGAAATCCCGCACACGAGGCAGCGCGATGGTTACCAGCCGATCGACAAAATCATACATTCTGTCCCGGCGCAAAGTAGTTTTGACTCCAATCGGCATCCCCTCACGCAATTTGAAGGCGGCGACTGAGATCCGCGCTTTGGCAATGACCGGTTTTTGCCCGGTGATTTTCTGAAGCGCCAAGAAAGCTGATTTGATGATTTTCGAATCCTTCGCCGCTTCTCCCACACCCATATTGAGCACGATTTTTTCGAGCTTGGGAATTTGCATGGTATTCGCGTACGAAAATTTCTCCTGCATCGCCGGACGGACGATTTCTAGGTAGCGTTTCTTCGAGTGGGGTATATAGGCCTGCTCAGACATCGATGACCTCACCTGATTTTTTTGCATAACGTACCTTGCGGCCATCCTGCAGTATTTTGAATCCAATACGCGTCGGCTTGTTATCTTTCGGGTCCAGATGCGCGATATTAGACACTTGGATCGGGGCCTCTTTAGTAATAATGCCGCCTTGCTCGGTTTGAGTCTGACGCTGATGGCGCTTGATCATATTTACACCTTGCACCAGAACGCGGTTCTCACTTGGCATGACTTTGATGACGTCTCCGGTCTTGCCTTTGTCTTTTCCGGTACGAACGATGACGCGGTCGCCCTTTTTAATTTTCATCTTAGAATGCATTCACAGAACCTCCGGCGCCAGGGAAATAATTTTCATATGGTTCTTGGCGCGCAACTCTCTTGTCACAGGGCCGAAAATCCGTGTTCCGATAGGTTCCATCTGCGCATTGACAAGCACAGCGGCATTTTTGTCGAAACGGATACAACTTCCATCCGGGCGATGAATATCTTTCGCTGTTCTCACGATCACGGCCTTGACCACATCACCTTTCTTAACGCGACCCCGCGGGATCGCTTCTTTAACACTCACCACAACAATGTCGCCAACTGAAGCATATTTACGCTTCGAACCGCCCAGCACTTTGATGCACTGGACTTTTTTGGCGCCTGAGTTATCGGCCACGTCCATATTCGTTTGCATTTGGATCATGACATTCTACTCCGATTCAAATCCCGTTCGCATGTCCGACTTTCGCTTTAGCCAGCGATGACGTGCCATCGTTTTGTTTTTGATATAGGACGACACTCTTCAATTTTCACGTTGTCGCCGGTCTTAAATTTATTTTCAGGATCATGGGCGCTATAGCGCTTAGATTTTCTTACGGTCTTCTTCAGCAAAGGGTGGGCATAGCTCCGGTCAATCCGAACCACAATGGTCTGATTGCCCTTATCGCTTACGACAACGCCTTGCATGACACGTTTTGGCATTTATTATCTCCTCAAAGACAGTCCGGGATCAGCCAGCCGACTTTGCTTCTGCGTTTGTACGCTCATTCAGTACAGTTAAAACCCGAGCCACATCCCGGCGCAAAATCCGCACCCGATCCGTGTTTTCCAATTGGCCCGAGGCTGCTTGAAACCGAAGGTTAAACTGCTCTTTTTTGAGCTTATGCAGCTCATCTTGCAATTGATCCCCCGAGAGGTCTCTGACGTCGCTTATTTTCATCTTTGAGCCTCCTCTTTTTCCTAAACGTTCTCACCGACACGAACAATTGTGCGGCATTTTAGTGGCAATTTGGCGGCGCCCAGTTCTAACGCTTGACGCGCTACATCAGGCGAAACCCCATCAATTTCAAACATGATACGGCCCGGCTTAACCCGGCACATCCAGAATTCAGGAGATCCCTTGCCCTTACCCATGCGCACTTCGGTTGGTTTCTTGCTCACCGGCACATCGGGAAAAACACGGATCCACACACGGCCAACACGCTTCATGTGGCGGGTGATGGCGCGGCGCGCCGCTTCGATTTGACGCGCAGTCACGCGGGCGGGCTCCTGGGCCTTCAGTCCAAACATTCCAAAATTCAATTCCGTGCCACCCTTGGCATTACCATGAATGCGCCCTTTATGGGCTTTGCGGAACTTTGTGCGCTTTGGCTGTAACATTTCTTAAACTCTCAATGCATCAATCTGATTTTGTTTTACGCGACAGCGCGCCTTCGGTTCCCAGAACCACCGCCGCCTTCTTGGAGTTTTTGCAGGCGTTTGTCCTGCGCCATGGGGTCGTGCTCCATGATTTCACCCTTGAAGATCCAAACCTTAACTCCACAGATTCCATAAGCGGTGTGAGCTTCAGCAGTGCCGTAATCGATATCAGCGCGCAACGTATGAAGCGGCACACGGCCCTCGCGATACCATTCCATCCGGGCGATTTCCGCGCCGCCAAGGCGGCCACCCACATTGATCCGCACACCTCCCGCACCCAAACGAAGGGCGGACTGCATCGAGCGCTTCATGGCACGGCGAAACGCGACCCGTCGCTCCAATTGTTGTGCAATCGCTTCAGCCACCAGGGTAGCGTCAATCTCAGGTTTGCGCACCTCGACAATATTGAGATGCACTTCACTAGCGGTTCTTTTGGCCAGGTCCTGGCGCAACTTCTCGATATCAGCGCCCTTCTTTCCAATGACGACGCCGGGGCGCGCCGTGTAGATGGTAACGCGGCACTTTTTATGCGGACGCTCAATCACAATTCGTGAAACACCAGCCTGCTTAAGCTGCTTATTCAACGCTTCGCGCATTTTAATATCTTCATGCAGCAACTGACCGTATTCGCGGCGGCTCGAATACCACCGTGAATCCCAGGTCCGGTTAATCCCAAGACGCATACTGATAGGATTGACTTTCTGACCCATTAAGCGGCCTCCTCTTTCTCGCGAACCACAATGGTCAGCTGGCTGAAGGGTTTGAGAATGCTGGCCGCACGGCCGCGTGCACGAGGACGAATGCGCTTCATCACAAGGTTCTTGCCGACATAGGCTTCTGAAACCACCAGAGCATCGATATCAAGATTATGATTATTCTCGGCATTGGCGATCGCAGATTGCAAAATTTTCTTCACGTTGGTGGCGATCCTCTTGCGTGAAAATGTTAATTCCGCCAAAGCAGAGTCCACTTTCAGCCCCTGAATGGAACGCGCCACGACACCAAGTTTTTGAGGAGAGATGCGAATCATCCGCCCAACAGCCATGGCTTCATTATCTGCTAAACGGCGCGGTGTTGCTGATTTTCCCATAGCGCTTAACTTCTCCTTGCCTTCTTGTCTGCCTGATGGCCGTGAAAAGTGCGCGTTGGGGAAAACTCTCCAAACTTGTGCCCGATCATGTTTTCACTCACGAGCACTGGAATGAATTTGCGCCCGTTATAGACGCCGAAATTCAGACCAACGAACTGCGGTAAAATCGTCGAACGGCGCGACCAGATCCGGATGATATCCTTACGGCCAGATTCGCGCGCTTTGTCGGCTTTTTTCAAAAGATACCCGTCAACAAACGGGCCCTTCCATACTGAACGTGTCACCAGGCTTCTCCTCTACCGTCTCTTCTTGCGCAAATGTCGGCTGCGCAGAATATATTTATCGGTCGCCTTATTACTGCGAGTCCGCTTACCCTTCGTCGATTTACCCCAAGGGGTGACCGGGTGACGGCCACCGGAGGTGCGTCCCTCACCACCACCATGGGGATGATCGACCGGGTTCATCGCAACGCCGCGTACCGACGGCCGCTTACCCATCAACCGCCGACGGCCGGCTTTACCCAGCTTGACGTTCGAATTATCCGGGTTGGAAACGGCGCCGATCGAAGCCATGCATTCGGCTCTCACCATACGCTGCTCGCCGGATGTCAGCCTGATCAACGCATAACCGGCGTCTCGCCCGACCAATTGCGCATAGGTTCCGGCTGAACGAGCAATCTGCCCCCCTTTGCCCGGCTTCATCTCAACATTATGAATGATGGTGCCGATGGGAATATTAGCCATGGGCATGGCGTTGCCCGGTTTCACATCAACCTTCTCACCAGAGATCACCGTATTGCCGACCGCAAGACGCTGAGGCGCCAGGATATAAGACAATTCGCCATCGGAGTATTTGATGAGGGCGATAAATGCTGAGCGATTGGGATCATACTCAAAGCGCTCGACAGTCGCAGCCATATCGTATTTACGGCGCTTGAAATCGACTTTGCGATAGGCTCTCTTGGCCCCACCACCTCGGCGGCGGGCTGTAATGCGACCATAATTGTTTCGCCCCCCCTTGGAAGTCAGACCCTCGGTCAGAGATTTAACCGGTTGGCCGGACCACAGGCCGGAGCGATCAACGAGAACAAGTCCACGCTGTCCAGGAGAAGTAGGTTTGTATTTTTTTAACGCCATTAATCTCTAGCCAATTTCTCGTGTTGTGTTTTAAAGGCCTGTCGTCACGTCGATGGAATGGCCTTCCTCGAGCGTCACAATAGCTTTTTTCCGACTGCGCTGCGTACCTTTCACGCCGCGAAAACGTTTGGTCTTACCGGGCAGACGAATCGTATTCACAGCCTTCACTTTGACATCAAAAAGGCTTTCGATTGCTGCTTTAATCTGTGGTTTAGCCGCCTTCAACGGAACCTCGAACACAACCTGATTGTATTCTGAAGCCATAGTCGATTTTTCCGTAATGACCGGTCGTAAGATCACATCGTAATGAGACAGTTCCTTCATGACAGGCGCGCCTCCAATTGCTCAACAGCCGCTTTGGTCAACACCAATTTGCGGCGCCGTAAAATATCATAAACATTGGCCCCTTGGCTGGGTAGAAGATCAATGTGCGGCAAATTCAAACTAGCCCGCTCTAAATTTACATCAATCTCTTGGCCGTCAATGATTAAGGCTGATTCCCAGCCATGTTTCTGAATCGTTTTAATCAACGCTGAGGTTTTTGCCTCTTTTAGTTTGGCTTCATCGAGAATCACCAGATCCCCTGAAGTCTGCTTGGCCGAGAGTGCATGGCGCAGAGCCAGAGCGCGGACCTTCTTGGGCATCTTGATGTCGTGAGCGCGTTCGACCGGTCCGAATGCCTTGGCGCCACCTCGGAACTGAGCCACCTTACGGTTACCATGTCGCGCGCCGCCTGAACCCTTCTGACGGACAAACTTCTTTGTTGAGCCGACAACCTCTCCCCTGGTCTTGATCTGATGCGTGCCCTGCTGGCGCCGGGCCATCTGATAGGTGACCATTCGATGCAGCAAGTCGGCACGCGGCGTCAGCCCGAAGATCGCCTCCGCCAGATCCACTGTCCCAGCCTTTTTAGCATCTAATGTGGTGACGTCCGCCTTCATGACTCGTCATCCTTTTTCTCTATCTCTGTACTGGGGGCTTCGGACGCCGCCGCCTCAGCTTCTTCCGAAAGCCGGAACGCCCCCGGCTTTGGCGCTTCATCAGGAAGAGCGTGTTTGAGTGCATCACGTATAAGCACCCAGCCACCTTTAGAACCAGGCACCGCGCCCTTCACCAGAATGACACCGCGCTCGGCATCCACTTTGATCACTTCCAGATTCTGCGTGGTAACCCGCACAGAACCCATGTGGCCCGCCATCTTCTTACCCTTAAAAACCTTGCCCGGATCTTGACACTGGCCGGTCGAACCGTGACTCCGATGCGAAATGGAAACCCCGTGAGACGCCCGTAAACCACTAAAGTTATGCCGCTTCATTGCGCCGGCAAATCCCTTGCCGATACTAATGCCGCTTACATCCACTTTTTGACCCGGCACATAATGGTCTGCCGTGATCATTGCGCCAACGTCAATGAGGTTTTCCTCAGCAACCCGGAACTCCACCAGCTTGCGCTTAGGCTCGACTTTGGCTTTAGCAAAATGGCCGCGCATCGCTTTTGACGTACGCTTGACCTTAGCCACACCAGCGCCCAATTGCAGGGCCGTATATCCATCACTTTGGTCAGTGCGCTGAGCCACAACCTGACACTGCGCAAGATCCAGAACCGTTACAGGAACATGCCCGCCTTCGCTGGTGAAGACCCGCGTCATGCCCTTTTTCTGTACGATAACTCCGACACGCATGAACCTGTTTCCTTAGAGCTTGATTTCAACATCGACGCCGGCCGCAAGATCAAGCTTCATCAGCGCATCAACCGTTTGCGGTGTGGGATCGACAATATCCAGCAGGCGTTTGTGAGTGCGAATTTCAAACTGTTCGCGACTTTTCTTATCGATATGGGGAGAACGCAACACGGTGAACTTCTCAATACGTGTCGGCAGAGGAATAGGTCCCCGCACTTGCGCGCCGGTTCTTTTGGCTGTGTTAACGATCTCGAGCGTTGACGTATCAAGTACCCGGTGATCGAAAGCTTTTAGCCTGATTCTGATGTTTTGATTTTGCATAACTTGTCCAACCAGCGTCCCAAAATGAAAGACGGATTAAAAATTTAATCCGTCTCTTCTTCTCCTATTCGATAATGCTTGCGACGACGCCGGCGCCGACGGTGCGGCCGCCTTCGCGGATCGCAAAGCGCAGCTTCTCTTCCATCGCAATCGGCACCACCAGCTCCACATTCATCTCAACATTGTCGCCAGGCATCACCATCTCCGTGCCTTCCGGCAACGTCACAACCCCCGTCACATCCGTCGTCCGGAAATAAAACTGCGGACGGTAATTCGTGAAAAACGGCGTATGCCGGCCACCCTCATCCTTCGTCAGAATATAGGCCTCCGCC
>JAJFIO010000039.1 GCA_021774915.1 Alphaproteobacteria bacterium | reverse complement strand
TTCTTCCACTCTTGAACCAGACGCCGACTATGCAGGCATATAATACCGGTTCAGCAACAAACCATCAAAAATAAATGCGCACGGATCAAGTGTACCATCAGTTAGTTCGTAAATAAATTCAATCCTGCACATACACAACTCTATATATCAATAGCCTGACAGCCATTAAATACACAACTCATCATATTACGGATCCGATATTCGTTATCACATCACAAACTCATCACTGTTTGTTCACTGTGAATTAACTGGAATTCTACAAAATACTCATGGGAATTTTATTCCGTCTCAGGACCATCTATTTACTACCACCGCAGATGATACGGCGATGTCAATGAACGAATACACGGCAAAGAAACAGTTTATTGGCCACACTATATTGATCAGTTTCATTATAGCGGCAGCAATACTGACATACAACGTTGAATGGCAGATCAATCTTCATGAGGGTTTTTCAATATCAAAAACCACACCCCTCTTAGCGGCCGTTATCGGACTCCTGCACCTTACAATTCACTATGGGCGCAAGGATGACTACTCTTTTGTTATCGGCGTGGGCTTTTTGGGCGCAGCATTCTTCGACCAATGCAGCGCCATCATAAATTCAGACTTAACCGGACTGGGTGGGCCGGCCGAAACAACGACCGTAATTGCATGGTGCTGGTTTTCTTCGCGCTTTTACCTTGCTCTTATGCTGGTTATAAGTCTCAGTTTTTGGAATTCAGGCATTGAGGTTATTCAACGTTATTCCAACTTTCAAGACTGGATCATTCAGTATAAAAGCAAAATTATAATTGGGTGTTTTTTGATTCTTGCGGCGCCGCTCCTTGTTTCGTTCTTTTTACCTGTTGCAACTCTCCCAAAACCCCAGTTTTTTTGGGCAATTGAAACAATATCCACAGCTCTCTTGCTTCTTGCACTAAGTGGGTATGCAGGAGGAAATCAATGGCAAAAAACCCCTCATGATTACTGGATCGTTATCTCGATCATTACTCTAATCATAACAGGGATTATATACTTAACGCTCTCCTTTTTCTCATACGACAAAGCTCTTTCCATTGCGGAGCTAACCAAATATGCCGGATATATTTTTGCCTTCATCGGCGTATTGCTAGGCATCCACTCCAGTTACCGAAAACAAATTGAATATGAAGTTCAGCTCCTAGAAACAAGTGAGGCTGCGGAAAATTCTTTAGCGGAGATGAATTCCTACCGCATAGCGCTAGAGGAACATGCAATCGTCGCAGTCACCGACCCAAAAGGGAAAATCACTTATGCGAGTGATAAGTTCTGCGCAATATCCAAATTTGACCGGAGTGAGCTTATTGGGCAGAGTCATGACCTTGTCAATTCAGAGCATCACCCGAAATCTTTTTACGACGATATTTGGAGAACAATAAGCTCAGGAAAATTATGGCGCGGTCAGATTTTAAACCGCGCTAAAGACGGTACTCCTTATTGGGTCGACACATCAATCGTTCCGTTCAAGGATGCCCAAGGAAAAATCTCGCAATATATTGGCGTTCGTACTGACGTAACGCATATCAAAGAAACGCTGACGACATTAGAACGACACCAAGAAAACCAAAGCGTCTTGAATGACCTTCTTCAGATGTCACTCACGGACATGTATCTTCAGGAAATTTTGGACTGCGCTTTGGAAATTATACTATCCGTTTCGTGGCTTTCCACATTACCCCAAGGTGGAATTTTTCTTGCTGACGAAGCCGAGCAAACTCTCACGCTTACTGCGCACACAAACCTCTCAACCGAAATTCAAGATCTTTGCAGCAAGATTAAATTTGGTCAGTGTCTTTGTGGCCGCGCAGCAAAAAGCCGCAAGATTCAATTTGCCAATTGCGTTGATGACCGCCATGAGGTGCGTTTCGAAGGTATGAAGCCGCATGGACATTATAATGTCCCCATTGTCAAAGAAGACCATATCTTGGGGGTATTGGTTTTATACTTGCCCCATGGCAGTAAGTTTAACGCAGAGCAGGCCGACTTTCTAACTGCGGTGGCCGATGTCCTCGCCATGGTGATTGACCGCAAAAGCGGCGAGCGCCAACTCCGAGACGCAAAACGAGAAGCGGAAAAAGCAAACAAAGCCAAGTCCGCTTTTCTCGCATCTATGAGCCATGAAATCCGCACGCCCATGAATGGGGTTTTAGGCATGCTCCATTGCCTTGACGAAACCGACTTGGCTGACGAGCAACGCCATTTCGCCGACACCGCCAAAGATTCGGCACGCGCCTTATTGGTCCTGATTGACGATATTCTCGATTATTCGAAAATCGAAGCCGGCAAAATCGAACTCGAACATATCGTCTACAACCTTCCTGAACTGAGTAATAACGTTATTTCAACCTTGGCCACAGCGGCCGCGGACAAGAACGTGGACATTCGGAGCAAGGTGGATGGAACATCTCCCGATTGGGTCACCGGGGATCCCACACGCGTGCGCCAAATACTTTTCAATCTCATCGGCAATGCGCTGAAATTTACGAAACAGGGAAGTGTTGTTCTTCGGCAATCAAGCAAGGCTTTAACGGACGGCAATATTCTTTTGAAATTTGAAGTGATCGATTCGGGCATCGGCATTGCCCCTGAAGCTATAGTCACTCTGTTCAATCGATTCACGCAAGTTGATAGTACGACGACACGGCGCTACGGCGGCACCGGCTTAGGGTTGGCTATCTCTCACGACCTTGCCAAACTCATGGGCGGTGAGATCGGCGTTGAAAGTACGCCGGGCGAGGGTAGTACGTTCTGGTTCACCATTTGCTGCCAGCCCGCTGAACCAGTGGAAAAATCCAAGCCCTCAGAAGACGATGCAGGTAATGACCGAACAGCACTCTCCAGACTACAGATTCTCGTTGCCGAAGATCATCGTGTCAACCAAATGGTCATTCGCAAATTTTTGGAAAAAGCCGGACATGGTGTGACGATTGTTTCAGATGGCCTTCAGGCCGTCGAAGCCGCGACCTCAGAAACGTATGATCTCATTCTTATGGACATTCAAATGCCTGAAATGGATGGGCAGGAAGCAACACGCCGCATTCGCGCCCTAGAGTCTCCCGTGAGCTCCATACCCATTATTGCACTGACGGCCGATGTCCTGCCCGAACAGCGCGAACGTTTCTCCGAGGCAGGCATGAACGGACACATCGCCAAACCCATTGATCCGCAAACAATGTTTGAAACCATCTCCAAGGTGATGACCGGGACCCCAGAGGCTGATGCCGTGCCTAATTTGTTAGCTGATGCAGTGCTTTAAGACAAAACGCGTACCTGACCTCAGGAGTGCGAAGGGCGGATCTTTCCATAAGAAAAGAGCCCGCCCTTCATGTTTATTTGTAAGACGTTTCAACCGCTAAAGAACAAACGCAAGCCGGCCAAAGAAGTTACGTCCCGCGCCCGGCAGCCGCGCTCCGACAGGCACATCGCTTGAAGACACGCGGTTAAACCCGGAAAGGTGTTCCTGATAGAAATTATCAAACACATTGTCCACGCCCGCAACAAATTTGACCTGATCAGTGATTTGCACCATGCCGTTAATATTCATGAGGCCATGTCCTGATGACGTAAACTCGCCATTGGTCAAAGATATTTTTTTCTGACTGGCCACACCCACGCCTTCGACAGTGAGTGACCACTTCTCGCGCACATAGCTGATCGCCGCCGTCGCACGCAAAGGCGTAATGCGATAAAGATTATCTTTGATATCGCGTCGCTTGCCACGAACATAAGTGACGATCCCATCAAGCCGCAAATGATCCGTCACCTTTACCCCCCACGCCGCATCGAAGCCATAGAGTTTTGCATCGACATTCGTGTACCGCAATGGTGTGGAATCACCATTCACATTGCTGACCATTTCAAGGGGTGAATCTATAACTCCAGGCGTAGCATCCACAGGCGTGCCTTGAATGTAATCATTTACATGCCGATAGAAGACACGCGGCAAGATATACATCTGATCATTTTCCCAGTCGAATCCAGCCTCCACCTCATAAGAGACTTCCGGATCAAGGGTAATATCTCCGATATAATTATTACCGTCGGCCAGACCCGCCGTCGCTTCAATTGGCAGCCAGGTAAAGCGTTCGATATATGTGGGTGATCGTGTTTTGCGTGCCGCCGCCAGCCGCAAAGTCACATCAGAATTCATATCGAAGTTCAGTTGGGCCACAACATCGACATTATTGTCGGCAATTGAGTGATCCGCAGCATTGAATGCATCTTTCAACATTACCGCTGGCGGCGGCAATGCCGGCCCCACAGACACATCGCCCGCATCCATGGAAACATTCACATATCTCACACCCAATTCTCCTGATAGAGGCCCTACCAGATCGCCACGCCACTCAACAAATCCACCAATGCGATTCTGTTCCGCTTTGTTAAAGTTATCCACAAAGAACATGGCGTTGTTAGGATTGAAGATATCCATAGAATGCTCAGCCCAGTGCCCATCAGCGCCAAGCGTGATCTGACCTCCCATCGCATCCACCGTACCCTTTATTTCAAAGCCCAAGCCATCTGCTACCGCTTCTACTAACCGAAACATCATCGGATTGCCTGGCGCCGCACGTAAAGAAAAATTATCCATCGCGTGATCGATATCGGAATAATAAATTTGGGCTTCCACATCCACGCCAGCCCAATCCCCTTCATATTGAAAATTCAAAAGATCGGTTTCGACCAAGATCGTGTCCATGGGCAGTGAGGGGTTACCCGCATCGGTGGTTTTATGATTGCGATAACTGATGCCGAACTCATGCTCGCCAACGCGAACCCCAGTTCCTGCGCCATAGACGTTCCGTTCAAAATCTCCCGGCCTGATCTTGCCGCCCTTGAAATCTATGTCATCGCCTTCTTCCGTACTTCCAATCACATGAACGCGAAAACGGTCATTCGCCAGTCCAAGCAACCCGCCAAAGGCGTAACTGTCGCTGGCCGTTCGTGCGGAAGCAACGATATCGGCTTGCAATTCCATGGCGTCACTTTCCGTGAACGTACTCGTTTTGGCTTTGGCATCAATAGCGCCGCCTATGCTGGTGCCCAGAGAAACCGGTGCGATACCGCGCAGCACTTCAAATGTATCCAGAATAGGCTCAGGCATATAATGAAGCGGTGGATCCATCCAGTTCGGTCCGCCTGAGTTCACATACATGCCATCAAGTTGAATATTAAGGCGCGGCCCGAACATGCCGCGATATTGCGCCTGCCCAGCAATGGGTCCGTTGGACACCACATTGGCGCCCGGTATGGATTTCAACATATCCGCAGTGTCAGGAACGGAAACCGGCATGGTCGCAGGATCAACGCGGGTGATCAGCTCCGGGTCACCGCGTTCACCCCAGATTGTGAGTTCATCCACAGCCGCAACTTCCTGGGCCAGGACGGCGCCCGGCAACATGACCGCGCTGAAAAGGGTCATCAGAGTTAAGTTTCGAGTATAGGTCATTATTTCCCCTTGGCACTCATTGGAGTGCTCATACATCTATGTGCATCAAAGACCGGCAAGAATAAATCCGCCGAATGATTCATGATGATTGTTATCGCTGAAGGTGAGTCAGATCACGTTCCGCAAACGCCATTCAGTGGCCCAACAGTTGGGGGCCACTTGTCTTCACTCACACAAGAGTGGGAGGGGCGCGCGGCTGGAGAAAAGAGCTATATTTCTGGGAAACAAAAAGGACTGGGAACGATGCATTCTCATGGAACACATATTTTGGTGCATAGATAGCGGAGACTTGCGCTAAAACAGCAAATGAACCCACTCCATTCAAAATACAATTAGCGGCGCAACAGGTTGGTTGGTGATCCTCAGGAAAACCGGCAGAAGACTTGTCTGAAAAACCAGTGCAGTGCTCTAGAAGGTGAGACCCTTGGGACGCATCAGATGTATACGCCCCGCCATGCATTTGCGGACACGGATTAACAAGCCCGAAACCAAGCTGAACAAGCATGGCGCTGACCGCGAGCCACGCTGCGCCTTGCTGTCGGTTCAGAATACGCTTGAATAAAATTTGCAACACTTGAAACTACCCCTCTGGCGGCAAATTGTAATTATATTGCATTACCGGTCAAGACAAATGAGGGTAGAATAAGGGTATCAGATCAATCCGTGGAACACCCTTGCGTCATGGACCGGGTGGTCACCGACGATTAACCGATGACATTTGCAATAGTTGGTTTACGAGTTCATCTAAACACTAAAGCCAGCGGCGCACAGCTGATTTGTAATTCCGATAGTCCTGACCGAACTTGAGTTCCAGATAAGCCTCTTCACGGGCAATGACGCCATGGCTCATCACCACCAGTGTGGGGATCAGCATCAGCGCCGCCCAAAGATTATCAATGAGAACCGCCAAGCCCATATGCATGACCGCGAGAGCCAAGTAAATCGGATTACGCGAAAACCGGTAGGCTCCTGTGGTAATGATAGCGTCTGTCGGTTTGTAAACATCGACGGTGGTTCCCGCTTTACGAAATTCAGGGATGGCGAGTTTTGTGATGACAAAACTCAAAACTATCAACCCAAGGCCGCCAAACACCTGAACTTCTTGAGAAAGGAGTTTCACCTTCCAAATATATTGCATACCCACACCAACCAAAAAGAAGCCGAGATAAACAAGCGGTGGCAAAGCAACCACATCGGCCTGATCGTCATGGTCCTTATGTTCAGTCATCAGAGTATCCTCCTAAAGAAGAATTCACTTTACCTGCGCTTGAGACACCACCGGAAACAGGTCGCAGTCCAACGGCGCGCCCGGCTCAAGACCCGGATCATTGGCCACCGGCGCGCAATAAGGGCGGGGATCCCACACCACATCGTCGCCGGTGTAACGCACCGCATAGCCCCGCCTACGCGTTGTGCGGCTGGTATTGCCCGGAGCGCCATGCAGCGTCAGAGCGTGATGAATGATGCAATCACCAGGCTCCATATCCCAACTCAGTAAATCTTCCGGTGCACAGGAGGCAACGATATCCTCCGGCATGAGCTCCAATTCATCTGTCTGGTAAACACTGGGATCTTGAGAAAAAGTAATCGGCCGATAAAACTTTCCCCATTTATGGGAGCCGCGAATATATTGCACAGCGCCTGAGGCCAGTGTCACCGGATCAAGGGTGATCCATACCGAACAAATCTGCTCTCCTTTAAGTTGCCAATAAGGCAAATCCTGATGCCATGGCGTGGGCTCGATCGAGCCCGGTTCTTTGATCAAAAGATGGTCGAAAAACAGATTGACTTTATTTGCGCCAAGAATTTGCCTGGCTGCCGATACGGCGGGTCCATGAAGCACATAGTCCTTCACAGCCTCGTGGCGCAACCAAAGAAACTGATCGCCATGAAATCGGGTAGATTTTTCCCGATCCGCATATTCCTTCACCAGTGGCCCCGGATCTTCAAGATTTTGCTCGAAAGCCCGGCCCAGTCGCGCCTGCCATTCTTCATTGACGAGCCCGCGCACACAGACCACACCATCCCGCCGATAAGCCTCAATATCACCCTGACTGATTTTAACGTTCGTTGCCTGGTTCATGGCTATGATCCCTCATCGGTCTTCACTCCCGGCGGCTCGAACACCACATTGCATTGTCCGGTGCCCGAAGAGCCAAAATAATTTCCTATCATCTCGCCTTGCCCCTCATACGCATCCCACCCCAGCGCGCCAAAGAGATACGCAGTATCGATCATATTGATCTCGCCATTACATTTCAGCGCGTAGTCAGGAAGCATCGCCAGAAATTCCTTAAAACGCCCCTGACGCCACAACTCAAGTACGCGCAAATCTACCTGACGGTTAAATTCGCCATTGACCGCGTTGAGACCGGCCGCCGATAGCGCATTGGGCCAAAAGGCATGCGACAAGGATCCGCTGGCGAGCACCGCAACTTTGCGATCCGAGCGCCTGATACCTTCCGCTACCGCTTCGCCGAATTGCCGCCCTTCGTCAACGCTGGCATATTGATTGGACGCCACACACAAGATGCGTGCAAAACCATCCTTATTCATATGGTGCATGGGGATCAGTGTACCATATTCAACGCCCAGCCCCGGCACTTTATGGGCACGCACACCTAATGCGCGCTCATTTCCCGCTTCCGCGATCAGTTCCGCCAATTCCGGATCACACATATAGTCATAGTCCATGCCGGACAGAAAATGAGGGAGCTCGTGACTGGTAAACGTGCCGCTGAGCCGTTCATTGGCATTGAGATGGAAACCCTGATTAACAATCCAGTGCACATCGAAAATGACAAACGTGTCCACGTTGCGTTCGCGTGCCCGGCGCCCGATCTCCACCAGACCGTCTATGGCGTTTTGCCGAATGCCCTTGTGCTCAGGTGCATGTTCCGACAACCAAATGGATGGGACATGTGTAATTTTTGCCGCCAGAACGATTTCACCCATCAGCAAAGACTCTCCTTAATGCCTCACAGTCCAAGCTTGGGAATCGGATGATCCCCCATAGCGAGGCAGATATTCTTGGTTTCCATATAAAAATCAAAACTGTAATCACCCCCATCCCGGCCAATTCCGCTGGCTTTCATGCCGCCGAAGGGGGCTTGCAGATGGCGTACATTTTCTGAATTCACCCATACCATACCGGCTTCAACGTTTCGGGCAAGCCGAAGGGCGCGGCCCATATCTCCGGTCCAGATATAGGCGGCCAGGCCATAACGAACGTCATTCGCAATACTCAATGCCTCGTCTTCTCCCTCAAAGGGGATGGCAGTGAGGACCGGGCCAAAAATCTCTTCGTGGGCAATGCGCATATCCTTGTCAGCGCCGGCAAAAAGCGTCGCCTCGACATAATGCCCCTCCGAAGGCGGGGTCACAGGCACGGCGCCACCAGCCAGAACTTGCGCTCCCTCATCACGCGCGAGGTCAAAATATGATGTCACCTTCTCCAGATGCCGTTGGTGAATTAAAGGCCCAAGCTCAGTCTTTGGGTCAAGCGGATGGCCAAGCTTGATCTTGGAAGCGCGCACGCTAAGTTTTTGCACGAACTCATCATAGATGGACCGCTCCACCAGAACGCGGCTTGAGGAAGTGCACCGTTCGCCATTCAAGCTATAGATCATAAACACCGCCGCATCGAGCGCGCGCTCCAGATCCGCATCGGCAAACACCACAACAGGGTTTTTTCCGCCCAGTTCAAAATGAACGCGCTTCAAACTTGGCGCGCCTTGCGCCATGATCGCAGAGCCGGTGGAAGATTCGCCGATAAAGGCCACTGCCTTGATCGCTTCATGTTCGGTGAGGGCCTTGCCTGATTCTTCGCCCAGCCCATGGACAACATTCATTACCCCGCTGGGCACGCCTGCTTCATGCATGATTTCAGCCAGAAGCGACGCTGTGACCGGACTCCATTCAGCAGGTTTGTGAACGATTGTGCAGCCCGCTGCCAGAGCCGGAGCGATTTTCCACGTGGACAACATGAACGGCGTGTTCCAGGGTGTGATCACGCCGACAGGGCCGATGGGCTGACGCAACGTTACATTCATATGCTGATCCGTCGGCAAGGAAAGGCCGTTAGCTGCCTCAGGCGCCTTGTCGGCGAAAAAGCGAAAATTTTCTGCGCCGCGCAACGCAGCCTTGCGCATGAAACGCAACGCCTGACCGGTATCATAACTCTCCAGAAGCGCGATCTCTTCTGCATGTTCTAAAATTTTATTGGCCACAGTATGAAGGATATCCCGCCGCACGGGCCCTGGCGTCTCTCGCCAGGCCGGAAAAGCGTCGTGCGCCGCCTTCGCCGCCCTATCGACATCTTCGTTCTTGCCCCGCGCAACGGTGCAAATCAGTTTGGAGTCAACCGGGCTGTGGTTTTCAAAAGTTTCTGCGTCAGCACTTGTCCACCGTTCACCGGCGATGAGATGACCAATACCATTCTTTCGAAAACGCGCGATATGACCCTCAAGCTTTGCAAGATTGTTTTCCAGTTCCGTCACGATACCGGTTCTCCCGTCCGCCGTTTTATGTAGTCATGCAGATTATTCTTCCTAAAGCTAAAATCCGGATCGATCTCCGATATTTCGAGCGAAATACCTAAGGGCTTGCTTGCAAACACATCGCCAAGCGCTCCGGTGAGCGCTTTAAAGATAAGCGCGCCTGCCTCACGCCTCATGTCTTCGCTACGGCCCGCCCCAATATGGACCTGCATATGAACAAAAGCATTGTCGCCATGCCCATCGGCAATTTCATAAATATCGCGCCGGGCCGCCCGGGTGCGGACCCCGCCAATCGGGAATACGCCTGTCGCAAGCGCTGCCTTGTGAACGCACCGCACCAGCGCCGGAATATCCATCTCAGCTTCCAGGTTAGCGGAATATTCGAGAGTTAAATGAGGCAATGGGAAAGTCTCGCCATAATTTCGTTTACATGTTATCGTTAACATATTAACATTTGAACGTCAACAAATCACGACCCCTGTTTTAGGAGCTTACGCGATGATACCCCTCGACCCCGATTTCCTGACCGGCTCCATCCCCCCGCTCATCACGCCATTCAAGACCGGCGCTGTCGATCATGAGGCCTTTGCCCGGCTCATTGATTTTCAAATCGATAATGGCACAAAGGGCATACTGGTGAATGGAACCACGGCCGAGCCGTCAAGCCTGACCGTGGAGGAGCGCAACCGGCAAATAGATGTGGCGGTGGAAACGGCGGCGGGCCGGGCGCCGGTCATTGCGGCAACCGGATCGCAATCATTGGCCGAAACAAAGGCGCTGACGGATCATGCGGTAAAATCTGGCGTCGATGCGCTGCTCATTGTCACGCCCTATTACATCAAGCCGCCGCAACGGGGCCTCATTCGCTTTTACCTAGAGGTGATGCAAGACCATGACATTCCGTGGATGATCTACCACATCCCCGGACGCACGGCGGTGAGCGTCACACTAGAAACACTCATTGAGATCAGCCGCCTGTCGCCTCACTTTGTCGGTATGAAACACGCGGTCAACGATCTTGGATTTGTCAGCGCGTGTCTGGGTGAGTTCGGCAACGACTTTCGCATCTTTGTCGGGTTGGAAGAATTGAGCTTTCCAATGATGGCCGTGGGGGCTCAGGGGCTAATGAATGCGGTTGGCAATCTACGCCCACGCGCGCTGGCCGAAATGTGTGAAGCTGTGTGCAAAAATGATTTGGCGCGAGGCCGCCGCCTCCATCAAGACCTGCTGGAGATCAATCAAGCCGTCTTTTTCGATACAAATCCAATCCCCATGAAATACATGATGAAACGGCTTGGACTCATCCCCACGAACGAACACAGACTGCCCATGGTTCCCGCAACCCCTGAATTAGAGACGCGCCTTGACGGCGTGCTGGCGCGGGCACGCTTGCTTGAAAATGGGAATGGGGAGACTGGCCAATGAAGTTTCTTACTTATAAGGCGCAGGGGCGCGAAACCTATGGCGTGGTTAAGGACGGCGGCGTGGTGGATCTGGGGGTTCGGTTTCGCGAGCGCTACGCCGACTTAAAAGCCCTGATCGCAAGCGGGGCTCTTACACAAGCCGAAACGATCGTGAAAAACACAGCCCCCGATCAGGACTTAGCTGACATCACGTTCCTTCCCCCCATTAGGCAACCGGAAAAAATACTTTGCGTGGGCGTCAATTACGTCAACCGCAACGCAGAATACAAAGATGGATCAGAACCACCGAAATATCCCAGTCTGTTCATGCGCACACCAGGTTCGCTGGTCGGCCACACACAACATGTTTTAAAGCCACCTGAATCCGATCAATTGGATTACGAGGGTGAGATCGTAATCGTGATCGGCAAAAGTGGTCGGCGCATTTCAGAACGCGAAGCACCATCTCATATTTTTGGCCTGACCTTGATGAATGAAGGATCCATCCGCGACTGGCTACGCCATGGAAAATTCAATGTGACGCAAGGTAAAAACTTTGAAAAAAGCGGGTCTGTCGGCCCCTGGATTATGCCTTGCGACGAGGTGGGGCCTTTAGACGCGCTTGAACTCATAACCCGGATAAATGGCGAGGAACGCCAACACGGGCACACAGGAAACCTGCTCTTTCCGTTCACGTGGATACTCAGTTATATTTCGACGTTTATGGAATTACATCCAGGCGATATGATCGCCACCGGCACACCGCCAGGCGCAGGCGCCCGGTTTAACCCCCCGCGTTATCTCAAAGCCGGAGACCGCATCGAGGTTGAACTTAAAGGCCTTGGCGTTCTGCAAAACACCGTCATCGATGAACTCGTTTCCACATCCCACTAGAGGAAAGCCACTTTGCGATCCCTTGATGACTCCCTTCCGCTGAAACTGTTAAAAGCGCGCGAAGCCGTGATGGATCAATTCCGCCCGCGCCTTCATACTCACGGGCTAACCGAGCAACAATGGCGCGTGTTGCGCGCCCTGGCAGAGCAGTCCGAGATGGATGCTGGCGCCCTGTCAAAACGGGTGGCCATCCTCATGCCAAGTCTGTCCCGAATCCTGAACGAATTGGAGAGGCGCGGTCTGCTTGAAAAGGAGCGCTCCACTCTGGACAAGCGGCTTCTCAACGCACGGATTCAAGCCAAAGGCCGCGCCCTCGTAAAAAAAATCTCGCCTCATTCAGAAATTCAATACCGCCGCATTGAACAAACCTTGGGGCAAAAAACATATCGTACTTTGATGGATCAACTCGACCACGTCATCACGACCCTGAATAGTCGGAAAACTTAAGTCTCACCAGGGCATTACGCGTTTCGCCAGAGGATACATCTCAGTTGCGCAAATTCGGCAAACCACAGGCGCTGCTTGACAATGCTTTATCACTCCTTGAGTCTTGCAAGACGTGATTGACTTAACACTTCAGGCAAGGCCAGGTCCATGAAACTAAAAGCTGCAAATTATGTTGTCGTGATTGTTGAAAATCTCGAAAGATCCCTGGTATTCTACACGGAAGTTTTGGGGCTTCCCTTGCACCATATAGCTCCCAACAACAAATTTGCAGAACTCGACACCGGCATAACGCATGTAGCTCTATATACAAGAGAGGCCATGAGCGAAACCCTGGGACGCCCGATCTCACCTTGCGATCGTGACCGCCCTGGCTTTGAGCTTGGGTTCAAGGTTGATGATGTCGATGCCGCCTTCGCGGAAGCGGTCGCGTCCGGTGCGGAAATCGCCGTCAAGCCCACGACCAAGTTTTGGGGCCAACGCACGGCCTATGTATATGACCCGGACGGACACCTCATTGAATTTGCGCAAGATCTGCCTAAAGAAGACTAAAGATTACAGGCGTCTTCGAGCAATCCAACCAAAGTACATCGGAGAACAGAGAGAAACTATGCCTAGATTCCTGATGCGTGCTCTCTTCCTCTCACTTCTTGTTACCTTTCTAGGTTTTGCTGCGCATGCCAAGGATGCGCTTTCCACAACACCGCCCGCACGTGTTGGGCTTTCCCCGGCCCGGCTTGATCGGTTGAATGAGGCCATAGAGACGCTGATCACGGACAAGCGAATTCCGGGAGCCGTGACCCTGATTGCCCGTAATGGCAAAATTGCCCACTTCAAAGCACAAGGCATGATGGATGTTGAAGCGGGGCAGACCATGCGGCCTGATGCTCTTTTTCGCATCTATTCCATGACGAAACCCATCGTCAGCGTGGCCATCATGATGCTTTTCGAAGAGGGTAAACTCGGCTTGGACGATACCGTGGAAAGTTATATTCCTGAATTTCAAGACTTACGCGTTTATGTATCTGGCAGTGATAACAACATGGTCACAGAAGCTCTAGTAAGATCCGTCACCATTCGCGATCTGCTCACGCATACATCCGGCTGGACATATAGTCACATTGGCGACACGCCCATTCATAAACTCTATCGTGGCAAAGGCATCTTGCCCGGCGTTAGTGAATTGACTCACCTACCAAAGAAAATATCCCCTGTTGAATCGCTTCAAGACATGGTTCAGGCACTGGGTACGACCCCCTTAATGCACCAGCCGGGGGAAAGATTCTCTTATGGCGTCTCTGTCGATGTCTTGGGTTATTTGGTGGAAAAAATTTCAGGGCAGACTTTGGATGTGTTCTTGAAAACGCGTCTTTTCGATCCGCTCGTCATGAAGGATACAGGGTTTCATGTACCGCCGAGCAAGCTCGACCGCTTTACGGCGGTGTATGAGCATCAGCAAGATGGTACCATCGCGCTGCTCTCGACCGCTCAAGAGAGCCGCTTTATGCGCCAGCCTTCCCTGCTATCTGGTGGCGCTGGCCTTGTCTCCACAGCTATCGATTATGCGCGCTTTAGCCAAATGATGCTGAATGGCGGTGCGCTCGATGGCGTTCAAATTCTCAGTCCAAAAACGGTTGAGTTGATGGTTCAAAATAACCTACCGGACGGCATGACTATTTTCGGACGGGCGGGCTTAAGTTTCGGCCTTGGGTTTGCCGTCGTCACCGACATCGCCAAAACACATAATATCGGCTCGACTGGAACTTTTTCTTGGAGCGGTGCAGCCTCAACGGCATTCTGGATCGACCCCCAAGAGAGGCTGGTTTTCGTGGCCATGACCCAGGTTGTCAACCCAAAGAATTTTGATTTTTATGGCTTCCTGCAACAACGGGTCTACCAAACCATC
>JAJFIO010000038.1 GCA_021774915.1 Alphaproteobacteria bacterium | reverse complement strand
TTCTTCTGGAGGCTCTGGGGCAGGACGTCACTCTTGAAAATATCAAGACAATTGCGCCCTGGCGTTATCGCGCAGCCTTGGCCCCTGATATGGCGGCGGCGCAAGAAGGGCGTACGCTGGATTTCGATGATCTCGTTGCCTTCAGTGCCCAGGCCCGCGAACACAGCGCCGATGTTCTGCTTGTCGAGGGGGTGGGCGGCGTCATGGCGCCGATCACGCACGGACGATTGATGATTGACTGGATGCAGGCGGTGGGCTTGCCGGTTCTGCTTGTGGTGGGTTCTTATCTTGGTACGATCTCACACACACTCACGGCCGCCCAGGTGATCCTGGGCGCAGGGCTGGCGCTGAAAGGCGTGGTGATCTGTGAAAGTGCCGACAGCACTGTCTCTCTCAACGATACGCTCAGTTCCCTTGCCGCTTATCTTGATGACATTCCCATAAAGGCGCTGACACGGGAGAGCGACTGGCGCGCACAGCCTGATCTCGTGTCTTGGTCTGGGCTTTAGGCGCATGGTCAAGTTAGTAAAAAACAGTTTAGCCGTGATGAAGGGCGCGCCCATAGATGTGACGCAGGATCTGGTCACGGACATGTACGATATGGTAATCGATGTCCGCTCGCCCGCCGAGTATGCGCAGGACCATATTCCCGGCGCGGTCAATCTGGCTGTGCTGGACGATACCGAGCGGGCCCATGTCGGGACTATCTATGTGCAGGACAATCCCTTCCGTGCCCGGAAGATCGGCGCCGCGCTGGTCTCAAAAAATATCGCGAGCATGCTTGAAGGCCCTCTGGCGGGCCGGAACAAAGACTTTCACCCTCTGATTTATTGCTGGCGGGGCGGGCAGCGTTCAGGGTCTCTCGCCAGCGTATTGTCGCAAATCGGGTGGCGCTCCACCCTGTTGCAGGGCGGGTATAAGAGTTTCCGGCGCCGCGTGGTTGCCGATCTGGCGGCAACGCCCGGCGCTTTTACGTTTCTTTGTCTGTCGGGATTGACGGGGACGGGCAAGACGCGGATCCTGCGGCGCATGGCGGCCCGCGGGTTTCAGGTATTGGATCTGGAAAAAGCGGCGTCCCATCGTGGATCTCTGCTCGGCGCTCAACCTGATGAAAACCAGCCCTCTCAAAAAGCTTTCGAAACGCGCCTGTGGCAGGCGCTGATTAATTTTGATGCGGGCCGTCCCGTCTGGTTTGAATCTGAAAGTTCGAAAATTGGCGATGTCGCTATTCCCGCCACATTATGGGCGGCGCTGAAACAGGCCGAGAGGACCGAGATCACTCTTGCCTTGGAAGACCGCGCCACACTGCTGCTTGAGGACTATGACAGTCTTGTCCGGACACCTGAACTTTTTGCAAAAAAACTCATTGCCCTGACGTTTTTGCACGGCAAGGAAAAAATATCTTTGTGGCACGATCTGATCGGGCAGGGCGCGTGGCGCTCTTTGGCGCTCGATCTTCTGGCAAGCCATTACGATCCGGCCTACCGCCGCTCGCTCAAGCGGCGCAAAGCCAAGATCAGGGCGCATCATGATCTGCCTACCCTGACGGACGCGGCTATGGATACGCTGATCAATGATCTGGAATGCTGATGCGGATTATTGAGCTTAAGCGCCGCCGAAACCGGGCAGGGGTTTTATCGTCTGGCGCAGAGCGTTATAGGGGATAAGCAGCAGAAAGGCCACCGCCGCCATAAAGCCGAAATGCGTGATCATTTGATTGACCCACGGCACGCCCAGGCCGTAATTGGCCGATGGGTAGAAGGTAAAGCAAAAGGCGGCGCTGCCCCAGAGCGCGGCGTAAAGCGGCGCCCGCCACCAGGGGCGCCCGCGTGTCCAGTTAAACACATTGATGGCGGTGAACTGCGCAAAGACCAAAGCTCCGACAAACGAAGCGCAGATGCGCGCTGGCGGCAGAGGCTGTGCGCTCAGGGACTGGTCTGAATAGATGAAATAATAATAGGCCAGAGAGCCCATAAGGATCCACGCTACGCTTATCTGACTGGTGGTGATTCCCGGCCCATAGCGCCGATTGGTGAGGCTGAGAACAAAGAACATCAGTGTTAAAACCAGATGACCGCCGGTGAGCCAGGCGCCGGGTTTGAAGCGGGGGTCAGACACGTCGAAATAAGGATCAAACCATGTCACGGGTGTGGTGCTGGCAAAGTCGGCCCAAATCAGCACACCCAGCAGTCCAATAACGGGAATAATAAGCCGCGTCACAGCGCGCATCGCCTGAGTGATCAGGTCTGCCCCGCGCCGTGTGTGCGGCCTGTGAAACTCGGTCGCTTCGTACGCCATGTTACTCAATCACCCCTACTCGTCTGAACCTTATTCACCATACTGGGAAGGCGTGCCCCCCTGTCTTTTTACAAAGACGGTGCAAGAAACCGACCAGCCACCCGGCAAGCCTTTCTCAAGTTCGGCGAAGACGATCTCAAGCCCCCTAACGCTTCCCGATCGCCTGTGGAAAGGTTAACACAAGCCGCAACAGAGTGACCAGCCGAGAAATTGGCCAGGCTCTGGACGGGCAGAGGAAGAGGAATGGAAGAAGGGCGGACTCGGTTTCAGATGTCCGCAAAAGGTCTATTCAGCCAAGGCCGTGGGGGCTTTGACCGTGCTGACGATCTGACGTTTCAGCCGACGGGCTTTGAGAGACAGGGTTTCGTCTTTTGCTTTCAGCAGAAAGTTGTCGAGGCCCCCGCGCCGGTCAATGGTGCGCAGCGCGCCGGTGCAGACGCGGAATCTGACGGAGCGGCCCAGAGATTCGCTCGCCAGTGTCGCCTGACACAGATTCGGCAAAAAGCGCCGCCGCGTCCGGTTTTTGGCGTGGCTTACATTGTTGCCGGTCATCACCGATTTTCCGGTCAATTCACACCGCCGCGTCATGGGTAATCACTCCTTAGGGTCTTGAAACTTGAGGTAAATTCAGATCCTCCAGCGCCGCGGGGACAGCCCCTTAAAGCCCGTGCATGATCTGAAGAGCCGCGCAGCTATACGCCGCTGTGCTTTTTGGGTCAAGTCCCGGGCTTTAAGGCGAGCTTTCAAACTGGGCGAGGACACGCCGGGCGGCGGAGGCGGGGCTGAGCGTCCCCCGGACAACTTCTTGTTCTAGTTGTTCCGTCAAGGCGCGGATGTCTTCGCGGGCGTGCAGCGCTTGCACCAGTCCGGCCTCAATTTCCTCCCGCATCCAGGTTTTGGCTTGTGTTACGCGGCGCTGATCCCGCTCACCGGTCTGCTGCAGGGAAGCGATAAAATCCTGCACCGCCCGCCACACATTCTCCATGCCCTGTTCTTCAAGGGCCGAGGCCAGAACCACGGGCGCCTGCCAGTTTTTATATTTTGCGCGCATGAGGTGCATGGCTGCTGTATAGTCGGCAGCGGCCCGCCGGGCGGCCGGTTCCAGATCGCCGTCCGCTTTGTTGACCACCACCAAATCCGCCAATTCCATGATGCCCCGTTTGATGCCTTGCAAATCGTCACCGCCGCCCGGCGCAAGCAAAAGCGCGAACATGTCCACCATGTCGGCGACAGCTGTTTCTGATTGCCCGACGCCGACCGTTTCGACCAGGACCACGTCAAAGCCCGCCGCTTCGACTATGAGCAGCGCTTCGCGTGTGCGCCGCGCCACGCCGCCCAGCGTTCCTCCTGCGGGCGAGGGCCGGATAAACGCGTTGGCGTCGCGCGCCAGCCGGTTCATGCGGGTTTTATCGCCGAGGATGGAACCGCCGGAGCGCGCTGACGACGGGTCGACTGCCAGCACCGCCACTTTGTGGCCAAGGCCGGTGAGATAAAGGCCGAACGCTTCGATGAAGGTCGATTTGCCGACCCCCGGCGCGCCGGACAAGCCGACCCGCACCGCATGGCCGGTATGGGGCAAAAGGGCGTCAATGAGTGCTTCAGCCTCGGCGCGCTCATCGCTCCGCACCGATTCCACCAGTGTGATCGCTTTGGCCAGCGCTCGGCGCTCGCTCTTCAGAACGCGGGCCGCCAGATCTTGGCTCGACTTTTTTCCCATATTCGCCTTGCTTGCGACAGCCCGTGCAGTCCAGCTTTAAGCCGATGCACTCGGTCGCGCCGCCACTTTTTCTTGCCACGCAAGTATATTTTTATTTTTTGGGTCAATCTCCTGACCAACATTGGGCATGAAGCTGAGCCAGCAAAAAAGCGGAATATCGGCCAAGCTAAACCGGTCGCCGCAGATATAGGTCTTGCCGGCAATTTGGCCATCCAGCCATTCCAGATTTTCACGGGCAATGGCTTTAAGGTCATCCGCAGCCTGAGGAATACAGTGCACGCGATTTTCAAAAAGTTGCAGACCTTCCGCATAGCGAAAGCCCTGGCCCATGGGCTCGAGTATATTGAGGTCAATGCGCCGTACCCACATGCGGGTTTCGGCCCGCTCTTCCGGCGTTGTGCCGATGAGGCGCGGATCAGGGTGCATCTCTTCCAGATATTCGCAAATCGCGGTGACTTCGGTAATCACTGAGCCGTTATCCATTTCAAGCGCGGGGAGTTGTCCAGCCGGATTGACTTGCGTGTTGTAAGGCGCGCGGCGGTTCTCGCCTCCCATGAGATCAATTTCCTGCATGGGCAGGTCGATGCCCTTTTCTTTAGCGAAGACGCGCACCACTTGGGGGTTTGGGCCGATGGAGTTGTAAAATTTCATGAAGATTCCTCATTTACTAGGGGGTTGTTTGTTCTTGCGGTCTGGTTACTGCTTTTTCTTTTTTTCAATAAGCTCTAATATTTCGCGGGCGGCGACAGGGATATTTGTGCCGGGGCCGAAGATCGCAGCCGCGCCGCTTTCGCGCAAAAATTTATAGTCTTTTTCGGGGATCACGCCGCCGCAGACAATGAGAACGTCTTCTGCGCCGTGGTCTTTGAGGGCTTTGGCGAGTTGCGGCACCAGGGTTTTGTGACCTGCTGCCTGGGACGACACGCCTACCACATGGACGTCCGCATCGACAGCGTCCTGCGCGGCCTCATCAGGGGTTTGAAAAAGAGGGCCAATATCGACATCAAACCCCAGATCGGCAAACGCCGTGGCGATCACTTTGGCGCCGCGGTCATGGCCGTCCTGGCCCATTTTCACCACCAGCATGCGCGGGCGGCGCCCAAAGCGGGAAGTGAAGCGCTCAATATCGGATTGAATGTCGGCGAACGCACTGTCTCCTTCATAAGCTGCGCCATAAACGCCTGACACGGAGCGGATTTCAGCCCGGTGGCGACCAAAAATATTTTCCATGGCCGTCGAGATTTCTCCCACACTGGCCCGCGCCCGCGCGGCGTCCACCGCAAGCTCCAAAAGATTGTCACTCCCGCCCGCGCCTTTTTCAAGGGCCTTCAGTGCGGCCTGGCATTTTTCTTCGTCACGGGTTTCACGGATTTTTTTCAGCCGCGTGATTTGCCCCAATCGCACCTGGCTGTTATCAATGTCGAGGACATCGATTTCTTCCCGAGTGCCGGGCTGATATTCATTTACGCCGACAATCACCTCTTCGCCCCGGTCGATGCGCGCCTGGCGCCGGGCGGCGGATTCTTCGATTTTGAGTTTGGGCATGCCGGACACAACCGCTTTGGTCATGCCGCCCATCTGCTCTACTTCTTCAATGATTTTCCAGGCTTCCTCAGCCAGAGAATTGGTCAGCGCTTCAATGTAATAAGACCCGCCCAGAGGGTCGACCACATTTGTGATTCCGGTTTCATGCTGGAGGATGAGCTGCGTGTTGCGGGCGATGCGCGCCGAGAAATCCGTCGGCAGAGCCATGGCCTCGTCGAGCGCATTGGTGTGCAGGCTTTGCGTGCCGCCCAATACCGCCGCCATAGCTTCAAAGGCCGTGCGCACCACATTGTTATAAGGGTCCTGCTCGGTCAGCGACACGCCCGATGTCTGGCAATGGGTGCGCAACATGGATGACTTTGGATTTTTAGGCTTAAACTCCGCCATGATCCGCGTCCACAAAAGCCGCGCCGCGCGCAATTTGGCGATCTCCATAAAAAAGTTCATGCCGATGGCAAAAAAGAACGACAGCCGCGGGGCGAAATCATCGACATTGAGGCCCGTGCCCAGCGCCGCGCGGACATATTCTTTGCCGTCCGCCAGCGTGAAGGCCAGCTCCTGCACTTGGGTCGCACCCGCTTCCTGCATGTGATAGCCGGAGATTGAGATCGTGTTAAAGCGCGGCATGTGTTTGGAGGCATAAGAGATAATGTCGGCGACAATACGCATGCTGGGTTCTGGCGGGTAGATATAGGTGTTGCGCACCATAAATTCTTTCAGCACATCGTTCTGGATGGTGCCGGTCAATTCTTCGGCTGCGACGCCCTGCTCTTCGGCTGCGACGATGAAATTCGCCAGGACAGGAATCACCGCGCCGTTCATGGTCATGGACACGGACATTTCCCCTAAGGGAATGCCGTCAAAGAGGATCTTCATGTCCTCGACCGAATCAATTGCCACGCCTGCCTTGCCGACATCGCCTTCCACGCGCGGATGATCGGAATCATAACCCCGATGGGTCGCCAGATCGAAGGCCACTGACAGGCCCTTTTGCCCGCCTGCCAGATTGCGGCGGTAGAAGGCATTGGAGTCTTCGGCTGTGGAAAATCCGGCATATTGGCGGATGGTCCAGGGCCGCCCGGCATACATAGTGGCTTGCACGCCGCGCGTATAGGGCGCAAATCCCGGCAGGCTATTGGGGTCGCCGACAAAGGCGAGGTCTTCCAGATCCGCAGCCGTATAAAGCGGCTTGACATTGATGCCCTCAGGTGTGGCCCAAGTGAGCTCATCGGGCGCCCGCCCACGCAATTGCTTGCTGGCAAGTTCATGCCAATCAGAAAGGTTTTTTGTGTCGTCCGCCATTGCGTATGGGCCTTGAAGTTAGGGGAGAGCTGTTTTCCATCTTAAAAGCGCGCGGGAGTGTGCGACAAGCGCTGGCCTGGGTCAATCAGCGCAGAGCTGCTCTGTGCGCGGCGCATGG
>JAJFIO010000037.1 GCA_021774915.1 Alphaproteobacteria bacterium | reverse complement strand
TTCATGGCGTCAAGAGCGGCAGTTAAATGATCTCCTCCGACATTTTCAAAATACACATCGATACCATCGGGACAGGCTTCTTTTAGGGCTTTGGAGAGAGAATCGGCTGTCTTGTAATTTATGGCATGGTCGATACCAATTTCATCCAAAAGCCAGCTGACCTTCTCGTCAGATCCTGCAGTGCCGACGACTTTGCATCCCTTTAGTTTGGCAATCTCACAAACAAGGGACCCCACGGCGCCCGAGGCAGCGGAAACAAACACCGTTTCCCCAGCCTTGGGCTGGCCTATCTCAAGGAGCCCCACATAGGCAGTAAGGCCCGGCATTCCCAAAACGCCCAAAAATGCCTGCGGGGGGACGCCCATCTCAGGAAGTTTTTGAAGGCCCTGACCGTTAGAGGTGAAGGCGTCACGCCAGCCAAAATAGCTGCGCACCTGATCGCCCACAGTAAAATCAGGGGATTTGCTCTCAACCACCTGCCCAATGGCTTCTCCATCCAGAATGGCCCCGATTTCAAAAGCATTTACATAACTTTTGCCCGGACGCATGCGCCCTCGCATGTAAGGATCGACGGTCATCCATAGATTTTGCACCAATACTTCCCCCTCATTGAGAGACTCAAGGGGCGCGTCAAAGATTTCAAAATCACCTTTTTCAGGCTCACCTTGCGGATAACGTGTCAGACGGATGGCGCGTGTGGACATTGAGTTCATGGGTTAGCCTTATAAATTCATTAAAGACAGTGAGTTAATCATATGTACTAAAGTGAAATAATTGAAAACATATATTGAATGATGTCAGACTTGAGAAAATCCTGTCAATGGTGTGTCTATGACCTTACAATAAAGCTCACTTGCTCCAATCATAGCCCATTGTGTATTTGAGTAGTATTGCTCATACAGGAAATCTTGCAAAATCTGTTTTTGGCGGTCCTCATTGTTTTACGAAGCCTCGGGTGTGATGGAATCCTCAATTTCTCAAAAAATTCCAGTTGGTGTAGTGGGGTGTGGGTTTTTTGGCAAATTGCATGCTGAGAAATACGCTGCTGCACCAGAGGCCCACCTGGTGGGGCTTCATGATGCAGGGGTAGGTGTGGCCCAAGGGCTTGCAGAGCATCAAGGCGTAGAGGTTTTTACACGTCTTGAGGATCTCGCAGCACGGATTGAGGCAGTCAGTATCGTTGCCCCTGCCTGTCACCATTATGAATTAGCCTCATTCTTTTTACGGTCCGGCGTTCACGTGCTGGTGGAAAAGCCTATTGCTTTGAGCCTTGCACATGCGGATGAGCTGATCGCCCTTGCGGAAGAAAATAATCTTGTTCTGCAAGTCGGGCATCAGGAACGCTTTGTTTTTGCAGATTTTGGATTGTTAGCGCGGGAAGGCGCGCCACAATCCATTGAAGTGTGCCGTGCCGGGCCTTTTACAGGGCGGTCAATGGATGTCAGCGTGGTCTTCGACTTGATGATGCATGATCTGGATCTGCTTCACCAGGTGGTTTCAGGTCGCATAGTCTCTGTGGAAGCATCTGGTCAAACTGTTCATGGTGAACATCAGGACGAGGTAAAAGCGACGTTGTGCTTTGACGATGGGTGTGTGGCCGCTCTCTTGGCCAGCCGGGTACGCCCGCAACGCCAAAGAGAGATGAAGCTGGACTATGCCGATGGCGTGATAGAGATTGACTTCATTAATCGTTGGATCAAGAATTCAACTGGTGCCGATTTGAAGTCGGCATTTGTAGGGGATGCCTCGGGACAATCCATTGCGGATGATCCTTTGGGATACAGTATTGGGGCTTTTTTAGATTCCATTGGCACAGGTAAGCCACCAGTGGTGACTGGTCAGGACGCTCGGCGCGCCCTAGAAACTGCATTGATGATTTCAGCGAAGCTGTGAGTATTATAGAAATTCAATGAAAGTTATATTTTAAGTCATGTTAACGACGGATAAAGCAAAGATCGACGTTTCACTTATTGATGAAATGAAGAAAGAAACGTCGATTGCCTTTGTTGATTTAAAAACGCAACAGATGCGGATTCGTCCGCAGGTGGAAGCACGGCTTGCGTCAGTGCTGGATCATGGTCAGTACATCAATGGTCCGGAAATAGAGGAGCTCGAAAAAGCGCTCTCTGACTTCACTGGCGCACAGGATGTCGTGCTGTGCGGTAACGGCACCGAGGCGCTTGAATTTGCTATGATGAGTGAGGGGATTGGCGCAGGTGACGCGGTGTTTATCCCTGCGTTCACATACAATGCCACAGCCAGTGCAGTGCTGATGGCTGGTGCTCAACCGGTTTTCGTGGATGTTGATGCCTCAACGTTTAATATGGACCCGGTTGACCTGGATAAAAAAGTAAAAGCTGTCCTGGATGAGGGCCGGTTAAGAGCTGCAATGGTTATTCCGGTTGATTTGTTTGGTTTGCCTGCGGATTATTCAGCGATAAATGAAATTGCGGTTCGCTATGATCTAAAAATTCTGGCTGATGGCGCGCAAAGCTTTGGTGGCCGTCAGGATGGAAAGTGGGTCGGAAATATTGCGCCCATGACCGCGGTGAGCTTCTTTCCGGCAAAGTCATTAGGCTGTTATGGGGACGGTGGCGCCATATTCAGTCAGTCTAAGGAGAAAGCTGAAATATGGCGCTCCATACGATGGCATGGAACGGATTCGACGCATAAAACCTCCATCCGGCCAGGAACGAATGGCAGAATGGATTCCATGCAGGCGGCGGTGGTTCTGGTTAAGCTCTCGATATTTGAGGATGAGTTAAAGCAACGCAGCCGTGCCGCTGCACTGTATGATGCTTGCTTGCGTGGCGCGATAGATATTCCGGAGCGCTGTGAGCGCTCGTCCAGTGGGTGGAGCCTTTATTCAATTGTTTTAGATGAGCGTGACCGGATTCAGCAGGCTTTGGGGCAAGCCAATATTCCCACCACTATTTATTATCAACAGCCACTCCACCAAATGAAGGCTTTTGAAGCCTTTGCACCGAAGAACGGTTTGCCCGTGTCTGAAGATTTAAGTCGGCGAATTTTGTCTTTGCCCATGCATCCATATCTGACCGATGATCAGATTCATCATGTGTGCGAAACATTGATTGCCACTCTCTAAAAACTTTAGTACCGGGCTTTGCTAAGTCCGGGATTAAGCGCTAACCTCACTTTTCTGAACTCATTGAAGGCGAGGGTAGGGTGTGAGCGATCTCTTCACTATGATGATCTTTATGATGGCGGGTCTGGCGCTAGGCGCCTGTGCGAGTAACAGTTCCACATCCCCACCAACAAGGGAAGCAACGGTTTCAGCAGTCGACCCATTTGAGCTTTCCATTCGGGTCGGCCGTATGGGGGTGATGCTGGACCAAGGCAAAATGGCCCTCGGGATGATTGCCGACAGCAAGGGGACGCCCCTTATCACAGACCCCGTTGACGATGTTTCTGCTCGCCGGGCGCTTTATGCCGAGCTAAATCAGGCAGTTCTCACTCATAATCGATTGTGGGTGATGGCTTGTGGATTCGATGTGTCCATTCCGGTTTGTCAAAATATGTTTGAACCCGGTTGGATGGGCTTGCCATTCAGCCACGCGCCGACTTGGCAGCAGTTGGACATATGGTCCGCTGAAATGCAGGGTCAGGTTGGGTCCTTATCGGGTGTTCTGTGCGCTATGGCGGAGCAGAGTTCTGACCGGAAACCGCTGTGTCCGATTGAGTGAATGCTACGGCATTACTGCCAAACGTCTCCTATTGTTCTTATTTAAATCTCAGGATAAGTAAGCGCCCATGGCCAGACAGACCGACAGGCTCTCCATCGCCTTGGCGCAATTGAATCCACTTGTGGGCGATATTGAAGGCAATACCATGAAAGCACTGGCCGCGCGCGAAGAGGCGGCGGCGGCCCAGGCCGATATTGTGGTTTTTAGTGAATTATTCCTGGTGGGCTATCCGCCTGAAGATCTGGTCCTGAAGCCGGCTTTTCAACTGGAAGTCAGTATTGCGCTTGAAAAACTGATACTTGAGACCAAACTCACTCCAGGCCCGGCTTTGATGATTGGGCTGCCTTGGGTAAAGGAGGGGCAGCTCTACAATGCCTGCATGTTGATTGATGATGGTCACGTGGTTTCAGTTTCCAGCAAATATCACTTGCCCAATTATGGTGTTTTCGATGAACTCCGAATCTTTGCTCAAGGTGCGATGTCCGATCCTGTCAATTTCCGCGGCGTCCGCTTAGGTGTCTTGATCTGCGAAGACATGTGGTTCACCGATGTTGCGAAATATCTCCAGAAAAATGATGCTGAAATTCTTCTCGTTCCCAATGGCTCGCCTTTTACCGTGACAAAGGCTGATGTGCGGCTCTCGCACGCGGCAGCGCGTGTCTCTGAAACAGGTTTACCGCTCATTTATGTCAATCAATTGGGGGGACAGGATGAATTGGTGTTTGATGGGGCAAGCTTTGTGCTGAATGCGGATGGGGCCTGTGCCGTACAGTTGCCAAGATGGGAGGAAAAAGTCACCACTACGCACTGGAAGCGAGACAAAAATGGTTGGGTGTGCCAGGCGGGTGAAAAAGCCGCTCTGGAAGAAGGCATCGAGGCGATTTATTTGGCCGCCATGTTGGGCTTGCGCGATTATGTAGAAAAGAATCGCTTTCCTGGCGTTGTGCTGGGTTTTTCGGGGGGTATTGATAGTGCGCTGAGTGCAGCCATTGCAACGGATGCTCTAGGGGCAGACCGGGTTCATTGCGTGATGATGCCTTCCGACTACACCAGTCAGGAAAGCTTGGAGGATGCGGCACGCTGCGCCACGGCTTTGGGGGCGCCTTACGATACGATTCCGATTGCGCCGGCTGTGAAGGCTTATGAAACGATGCTTGCACCTTCTTTTGCGGGGGCCGGTGCTGACACAACGGAAGAAAATATTCAATCGCGTGTCCGGGCCGTTCTTCTGATGGCCCTTTCGAATAAATTAGGAAACATGGTTCTAACAACGGGAAATAAATCTGAAATGTCCGTTGGCTATGCCACGCTTTATGGTGATATGTGTGGAGGGTATAATGTTCTCAAGGATATCTATAAAAGCCAAGTCTTTAAGATGGCTGGCTGGCGAAACCAGAACAAACCGAAAGGCGGTTTAGGACCTGAAGGTCTGGTTGTCCCGCAAAACATCATTGACAAACCCCCGACAGCCGAGTTGAGAGAAAACCAGAAAGACGAAGACAGCCTGCCGCCCTACGAGGTTTTAGATGAGATCCTGATGGGACTTGTTGAAAAGGATATGAGCGTCAACGAGGTTGTTGCCAGCGGATTTGATCGGGACCTGGTGAAACGCATAGAGCATCTGCTCTTTATTGCCGAATACAAAAGACGTCAGGCGCCACCAGGGGTAAAGGTCGGGTGCAAGAATTTTGGCCGTGATCGACGTTACCCCATTACCAACGGCTTTCGTAATGCGAAATGAAGCGTATGGCGGAGTGAAATTAATCATGTTCAGGGAAGAAAGAACGAGTGAATCATGCCTGTAATCGTACGCTTTGCGCCTAGCCCGACTGGACTCATTCATGTGGGAAATGTTCGTACAGCCTTGATGAACTGGCTGTACGCGCAGAGCCATGGCGGTCAGTTCATGTTACGGCTGGATGATACGGATGTGGAACGATCAACCCAGGCTTTTGCAGACGGAATCAAAAAAGATCTTACCTGGCTGGGGCTTGTCCATGACTTAAGCGCGCGCCAGTCCGACCGTTTTAACAATTATGAAGAAGCCATAGAGACATTGAAATCCGCTGGTCGCCTTTATCCGTGTTACGAGACGGGTGACGAACTTGATTTGAAGAGAAAACTTCAGCGCACGCGTGGCCTGCCTCCGGTTTATGACCGTGCAGCGCTGGTGCTGTCTGACTCTGAGCGTGCAGCTCTGGAAGCGGAGGGCAGGTCACCTCATTGGCGCTTTAAGCTGTCTGGCGCTCCCGTCCGTTGGCAGGATCTTGTTCGAGGCGAGGTGACCATCGAAACATCCAATGTGTCCGATCCGATTCTGATCCGCCAGGACGGCTCATTCCTTTATACATTACCTAGTGTTGTCGATGATATTGATTTTTCCATCAGTCATATTATTCGCGGTGAGGATCACGTCACCAATAGTGCTGCCCAGATTGAAGTCTTTAAAGCTTTGGGGGCCGAGCCTCCGCAGTTTGGCCACCATCCGTTGCTGACCGGCGCAGGAGGGGAGGCGCTGTCAAAGCGGCTGGGTTCTCTTTCTATCGAGTCCATGCGGGAAGGTGGTACTGAGCCCATGGCGCTTAACAGTTTCCTGGCTAAAATGGGGACCTCCGATCCCATTGAGCCGCGTCAACAGCTTGAAGATTTAATCAGTGAATTCAATCTATCCAAACTCAATCGGGCGCCGGCAAAATTCGATCCGCAGGATCTCAGAGCACTCAATGCAAAGCTGCTTCACGAACTTCCCTTTGAAGCAGTCGCTGACCGATTAAAGGATTTGGGCGTTGGCGGTGGCGCGGCGTTCTGGGAAGTGGCGCGGACCAATATCGAACAAATTTCCGATATGCGGGAGTGGTGGAAGATCATCTCGGGCGAGTTCGATCCGATCATAGAGGATGCTGCGTGGGCTGCCAAAGCAGCGGACCTGCTACCCTCAAGCGATTTTGACGATCAGACTTGGCAGTCATGGACGTCGGCCATCAAGGAAAGCACGGGCGTTAAGGGGCGGCACTTGTTCATGCCGTTGCGTCTCGCCCTCACCGGTCGCAGTCATGGGCCTGAAATGGCAAAAATGCTGCCTCTCATCGGCAGAGATAAAGCGCGCGCACGACTTTTGGGATCTGCTGCATAAGTGATTTCACGAAAATGCCGGCGCCATCAGATTGTCTGCATAGCGATATGCGAGTGCTGCCTCGATGACCGGGAGCACCTGATCGGCATTATCGGCGACAAGCAGGACGTCGTTGCCGGTGACACTGCCCAGAAGTTGAGGTCGGGCGAACTCATGGTCCACCAAATGTTTCATAAGGTGCAGAAGAGGGTCCCAATAGTTGTTGATGTTCACCAGAACGATCGGTTTTGAATGAAAAGCAAGATACGCCCAGGAGAGCACCTCAATCACTTCTTCAAGGGTTCCGATCCCACCAGGTAGGGCGACAAAGGCATCTGATCTTGCAAACATGCGGCCTTTGCGATCATGCATGTTATCGGTGACAATGGCTTCGTCAGCCTCGTCGAATTGGAGTTCCATTTGTGCTATGGCTTTGGGAACAATGGAGGTGACATGCCCGCCCAGATTATGGGTGGCTCTGGCGACTTCACCCATAAGTCCGACATTTCCACCACCGAATACAAGCTTAACCTTCTTCTTAGCCAATATCTGGCCCAGATCTCTAGCAGCTTGGGCGTAGGCGGGATCTGTTCCAAAATTGGACCCGCAAAAGACGCATACAGATCTCGGTAATGTCATGCACTCACCCGGTTACTCAATATTCGTTGATTTTAACTGATATTCTCATTTGTCATTATGACAATCTTACGGCACAAAGTTTGCTTAATTATTACGGTACGATTAAGCTTGTTTTAACCTAACCAGGAGGCAGTTCCCCACGTGCGCATAATCCTCATTGCTATAGGCCTCGCTGTGGTTGCAGCATTCGTCTTTTTCTTTGTTTTTTATGAAGATACTAAAACTGGCGACCCCTTGGTGGGTAACGTGGAGCCCGGAAGTGCCGAACCCACGGGCGGTACTATCCAGCTGCCTGAAGAATTGGTACCAACTTTTGATATAGTAAGGGTTGATCCGCAGGGCTCCGCCGTGGTGGCGGGGAGAGGACAGCCTGGATCAGAAATTCGTCTTTATGCTAATGGTACCTTGATCGCCAGCGAGAAAGCGGATGGCGCGCGCGGCGAGTGGGTGATCGTGGTTGATACTCCTCTGGGTGAAGGGGATCAGGAGTTAACTCTGGAAATGGTTCAGGCGGATGGCACAATAGTGCCGTCAACACAGACCGTCGTTGTCGCGGTGCCCGAACGCCCAGGAGTAAAGCCACTTGTGATTTTAGGCAACGAAGAAGGGGCAAGCCGAATTTTACAACAGCCTGGCGATGGTGTGATGGTAGGTGATCTTAGCATTGACATCATCGACTATGGTGAGGATGGGCGGGTCATTATCCAAGGACGCGCCAAGCCAGGAGCAAATGTTCGCGCTTATGTTGACAACCAGCCTATTGGGGATGCGCTCAGTGATAATACGGGCCGCTGGACTTTGGTTCCTCAACAAACCATTGCGCCGGGGCTCTACACGCTACGGGTGGATCAACTGGGTGATGGTGGTCAAGTGACGGCACGCGTTGAAGTGCCATTCGAGCGTGCTGAGCCGGAACAGGCGCGGCTTGCTTCCGGACAAGTGGTCGTCCAACCAGGTAACAGCTTATGGCGCATTTCACGGCGACTCTATGGCCGCGGTGTTATGTATACCCTTATCTTTGATGCTAATCAGGATCACATCAAGGACCCAGACCTCATCTACCCAGGTCAGATTTTCGATCTGCCCAGTCTGACTGACACCCTTCAGCAGTAACTGGGTAAAACTTAGGTTTCCGCTGTCGCCGAGTATCAGAGCTCCTTATCCAGGGTATGGGCTGGTGTGTAGCTAATGGCACATCTTTCATCCCAAAACGAAAAAAGCTGGTCAAAAATGGCTGGAGCCACTAAACCGTCTGATCAATGGCAAAAAGATCAGAATACCGCCCTCCTCATTCACCGGCGCATGGCCTGAGTGATCAGGACTCCCTGTATGAGGGAGAGAAGGGCCTGGGTAATCAGCTCAAGGTTCTGAGCTATATATTTTCATATTTATGGCCCAAAGAAAACACGGCTTACCAGATCCTTGTCATCGCAGCCATGCTGGCGCTAGTCGCCTCTAAACTGGTTGCTTTAGCCATTCCTATACTGATGGGTTCGATCGTCAATAATTTGACGCCAAGTGCGAATTCATCTTTGAACGGCGTCAATGCGATGGTGATCGTTCCTGTATCGATGATTATTTTGTGGGGCGTTACGAGAATTTCGGGTCCGGCATTACAGCAGTTACGTGATGCTCTTTTTGTTCGTGTCGGACAACATGCTCAAAGGGTGGTCGCAGTTCAAGTCTTTGAACATCTTCATAAATTGTCCTTGCGTTTTCATCTGGAACGGCGAACAGGGGGTGTCAGCCGGATTATTGAGCGTGGTATCAAATCAATCGAGTTTTTATTGCGTTTTCTTATTTTTAGTATTTTTCCAACGTTTTTCGAATTGATTTTGGTCTGCACATATTTAACTCTGAAATATGATGGCCGTTATGCCCTGATCACCGCACTGACAGTTCTGAGTTATGTCTGGTTCACGTTCTCAATTACCGAATGGCGCGTCAAAATTCGCCGCCAAATGAACAAAAGCGACACTGAAGCCAATACGAAAGCGATAGATAGTCTGCTCAATTTCGAAACCGTGAAATATTTTGGTAATGAGAAATATGAAGCCGAGCGATATGATAACGCGATGGAAAGCTATCAGAATGCGGCTGTACGCTCTCAATTTTCTCTTTCAGCGATCAGTATTGGTCAGTCCCTCATCTTCAATGCCGGCGTGGTCTTGTTGTTGGTTATGGCGGGATATGACGTCGTCGAAGGAAAATTGAATGTTGGTGATTTTATCGTTGTCTATGGGTTTTTGATTCAGATCTATATGCCGCTAAATATGCTTGGGTTTGTGTACAGAGAAATCAAGCAAGCTCTTGTGGACATGGAATCCATGTACCGATTGTTAGGCATAGGACCGGAAGTATCAGATAAAGAGGGCGCCAAGCCTCTTATTGTTTCAGGTGCAGAGATACGTTTTGAAAGTGTTTATTTTTCGTATGATCCGGATCGTGGAATCCTGAAGAATGTTTCGTTTGTTGTGCCGGCGGGAAAGAAAGTTGCCATTGTGGGGCCTAGCGGAGCAGGAAAATCCACAATATCGCGTATTTTGTTCCGCTTTTATGATGTGTACTCAGGACGTGTTCTGATAGATGGGCAGGATATAACCAAAGTCACTCAATCCAGTTTGCGCGAAGCGATTGGTATCGTTCCCCAAGATACGGTCCTTTTTAATGATACGATCCGTTATAATATTGCGTATGCTAAAACCGATGCCAGTGACGATGAAATACAAGGAGCGGCCAAACTCGCACAGATCCACACATTCATAGAATCCCTTCCGCAGGGTTATAATACAATGGTCGGGGAGCGCGGATTAAAGCTGTCAGGCGGTGAGAAGCAGCGTGTCGCCATAGCCCGGACCATATTGAAAGATCCGCCCATTCTGCTCCTTGATGAGGCGACATCAGCGCTGGACAGCAAGACGGAATCCGAAATTCAGGACGCTCTTCGGGAGGTCTCCCGGCAGCGCACCACGTTGGTAATTGCACACCGGCTTTCTACCGTTACCGATGCCGATGAAATCTTGGTTTTACAAGCTGGGTGTATAGCGGAACGCGGATCCCATAGTGAACTTCTGTCCCAAAAAGGCATTTACGCGCAAATGTGGACTCAACAACTGGAATCTGGATCGAAACCATTTGAATCGATAGGCGCCTGAATATCAAAATCGTTGGTTGCCGGTTTGAATCGTGGCATGATAAGGCCATACGCTTTGCGGCTGTCGCCCTCAAGCGTATGGTTGATTTATGACTCCAACTATGAGGCTTTTGATGGGCTCTTTAACATCCATTATCCCGACAATACATCGAGAGGGACTGCGATTTATTTTCCTGTTCGCCGTCATAGCCCTAATTCTTTTTTTGGTCTGGGAGCCTTTGGGGTGGATGGGGCTGATTTTGACACTATGGTGCGTTTACTTCTTTCGTGACCCGGAGCGGGTGACCCCCGTAGGTGACGGACTGGTGATTAGTCCGGCTGATGGCGTAATTTGCTTTGTTGGGCCAGCAATGCCTCCCGAAGAGTTGGATCTAGGGAAGGAAGGGTGGCAAAGGATTAGCGTTTTCATGAATGTATTTAACTGTCATGTGAACCGCTCTCCCATCAATGGAACGGTTGTAAAGTCTGTCTATTGGCCAGGAAAGTTTTTTAACGCCTCGCTTGATAAAGCGAGTGAAGATAATGAGCGGCATTGCCTGTCTCTCAAAAACGAGGAAATGGGTATGATCGGCGTGGTTCAAATTGCCGGGCTGGTCGCTCGACGTATCGTCTGTGATGCAGAAGTCGGAGATGTGCTGAAGGCAGGTGAGCGATTTGGCATCATACGGTTTGGCAGTCGTCTAGATGTCTATGTCAAATCAGAATTATCTGCTCTTGTTGCAAAAGGGCAGACGATTGTCGCGGGTGAAACTATTTTGGCGGATATGTCTAAAGTGGGTTCGGCGCAGGAGACCGATATTCGATGACAGAAGATGTGCAGCGTAAGCGCGGGCTGCGGCCCCGGCGCTTAAAACCACTCCCGATCCGCTCCCTGGCGCCGAATATATTAACCGTTCTGGGTTTGAGTGTTGGCCTCACGGCGATCAGGTTTGCTCTTGAGGAACGTTATGAAGCAGCCTTAAGTGCAATCGTGATTGCGGCGCTCCTGGATGGTCTGGATGGTCGGGTCGCACGGTTGTTGAAAGGGGCGACAAGGTTCGGCGCCGAATTGGATTCCCTCAGTGATTTTGCCAATTTCGGTATTGTTCCCATTATGGTGCTCTATATCTGGAGCTTGAATAATCTAGGTGGCGTTGGCTGGATTGTCGGGCTGGTTTTCTGCATCTGCTGCGCGTTACGTTTAGCCCGTTTTAATGTGGCTTCGGAAGATCCGGACCGCCCCGCCTGGAAGCGTAATTATTTTGTAGGTGTTCCTGCACCCGCTGCTGCAGGTTTGATTATTTCGCCGGTCTTTCTGGATTTTCTTGGATTTCAAAGTGTGCGCGAATGGCCTTTGTTCCTGGCGATTTATGTCGGCGTGATTTCCTTTTTGATGGTCAGTCAAATACCTACATTTTCCGGGAAAGGGATGAAAATCATGCGGGAGCAGGTCTTGCCCCTATTGCTGTTGGTCGCGCTGTTCGCGGCCATGATGTTGAGTTATCCATGGCAAACCCTGACTGCCTGTGCGGTTCTTTACCTAATCTCAATACCACTTGCCGTTCTGAGTTATCGCAAAAATCTGGCGGCATGGGCGGCGCAAATTGATAGTGCGAGTGCTGATGAACTGGTTGATTAGTTTGACCCGCATTATTCGGCAGGTTGCGCAGTACCTTGTGATTTTTCCGAATGACGCCCGGACAACTTTCTCCATAAATGTTGGATTGTAATGAGCAAACGCGCCCAGAGTTGAGGCAGAAGCACCCTCAGGTGCTGCGGTAAAACCAGAAGGGCAGGGGTGAGGATTAAAGTGATAAGGGTTGCGAAAGCCAATCCGAAAATAACTGCCGTTGCCAGTTCCACCCACCACACGGCAATTGGTCCCCCTGCAGTGACTTGACGCGTGAAAAAATTGACATTCAGTTGAACAGCCATAGGCAGGAGGCCGCAAATAGTGGTGATGGTGGTGAGAAGCACGGGCCTCAATCTCTGTGTCGCAGTGCGAATGACCGCTTCGTAAAGCTCATAGCCGGCTTCACGCAAGCGCTGAAATGTATCTATCAACACAATATTGTTGTTTACAACGATGCCCGCCAGAGCAACGATGCCCGTGCCTGTCATTACGATACTAAAGCTTTGACCGGTGATGATGATGCCCAACATGACGCCAACAGTGGACAAGACGACAGATGAGAGAGTGAGGACAACATGATAAAAATTATTAAACTGTGTCAGAAGTATAATTCCCATCAAAAATAAAGACAGGATCATGGCAGTACCTAAAAACTCTGCCGCTGCATCTCCTTCTTCATCGGCGCCTTTGAATTCATAATCGATGCGGGGATCGGTACCTGTCTCTTTCAGCCATTTTTTGATTTCATCAACTTTCTGACTCGGTAGGACATCCAGTTCAGTGTTGGCTCGAATTGAAATGATCCGTTTGCCATCCATGCGATCAATCTTGTTGACCTGAGGTTGAGGGGAGCGTGTTACAAAATTGCTGATGGGAACAAGTCCCAGCGTAGTTTGTATTCTGAGCTTATCCAATTGGCCAAGATTGCGTTCAGTGATGGGATAACGAACGCGAATTTCCACCTCGTCTTCCGCATCATCCGGACGATATTCGCCGATGAGGACGCCAGTGGTCACGAGTTGGACAACGGAGCCCACCTGCGCAACATCCGCACCGAACAGGCCTGCCTGCTCCCGGTCTACGTTCAACTCCCATTCGATGCCTGGTAAAGGGCGGCTGTCTTCAATTTCGATAAGGCCATCTAAATTTATCCAAAATTCGTGGATACGCGCGACCTCCGCCAGCAGTACATCGCTGAAATCAGATCGTAGCTCCAATTGTACATCCTTGCCCACAGGTGGCCCGGCCTCCTGCAAGCGGACTTCTACGCGAATACCTGGAAATCCTGATGTTTCCTCTCTGATTTCATTGATAATCTCTCTGCTGTGGCGCCTTTCTTTCCAGTCTTTGAGCTCGATATTGATTTGGCCGATGGTGTCGTCCGGCGGAGGGCTAGACAATGCGAATTGCATACCGTTGGAAGAACTCGTTGCCGTGTAAATATTTTCAACGCCTTCAATAGCCAGTATTTTGTTTTCAACTTCCACAACAAGGTCACGCTCTTCCTCCGTAGACAGATTGCCCCTGGCTCCAACCATAGCGCTGATAATTTCAGGATCTGAGTTGACAAAGAACATTGTCCCCACATTGGACGCTAGAAACAAACCGATAATGCCGACCACGATGACGCCTGCCAATCCCAGGACTCTCAGCGGCCTATGGACGGCCCATTGGACAATTTTGGCATAGTGTCCAATGAAACCTTTCATGGCGGCCAGTTCCGTGTGTTCATCACCGGCTAATGCTTTCATTGTGCTGGCTGTGCCAGTCTGTGCTTTCCCAATAAGAGATCCGATGACGGGGAGGAAGATAAGAGCAACA
>JAJFIO010000036.1 GCA_021774915.1 Alphaproteobacteria bacterium | reverse complement strand
CTCTGGGCAAACCGCGTTGTTGATCTCAAACGCCAGCGCCTCATAGACGCCCTCAACCATGAATGAGAACGCCCATACATCTGCGCGATGCCGCCGCCTAACAGGTTGCGCCCTCACTGGTGTGTTGGTTTATCTGCCCGTGCTGGCCCAAACCAGCCTTGGGGCTGATCTAGCTTCCGGCCCTGTCCAAAAACAGGACCTCAACATCACGGCGATCGCCATTTTTATCGTCTTTGTGCTTTCAACATTGGGGATCACCTTCTGGGCGGCCAAGCGCGTGCATTCCCGGCGGGATTTTTTGGTGGCAGGGGGAGAAATCACCCCCTTTCAAAATGGCCTCGCCATTGCCGGTGATTTCATGTCCGCGGCCACGTTCCTTGGCATCACGGGCGCGCTCTATTTTAACGGTGTGGACGCCTACATCCTCGGTGTCGGCATTATGGTGAGCTGGCCCATCATCATGATGGTGATCGCTGAGCGCTTTCGCAATCTGGGCCGCTACACCTTTATCGACGTGGTGTCCTATCGGCTCGCTCAAAAGCCCATGCGCATCATGGCGTCATGTGTTTCTCTGGGCATCGTTCTATTTTATCTCATGGCGCAGATGGTGGGCGCGGGCACGCTGATTCAGATTCTGTTCGGGCTCGATTATTTCTGGGCGGTTATCATTGTCGGCTTTCTGATGGTGATTTATGTCACATTCGGCGGCATGATCGCCACCACCTGGGTGCAAATCATCAAGGCGGGCCTGCTGCTTTTGGGGGGAAGCTATCTGGCTTTTGCCCTGCTCGGCCATTTTAATTTTTCGCCCCATGATATGTTGCTCACCGCCACGCAGGCGCACCCTCAGGGGAATGCCTTTCTGGAGCCCGGTGGATGGTGGCTGGGCGATAGCATCTCCGTCATTACCGTAGGTCTCACCATGATGTTCGGCGTGATGGGCCTGCCCCATATCCTGATGCGGTTTTTCACGGTGAAAGATGCCGCCGCCGCGCGCGCCTCAGTGTTTGTCGCAACCACCATCATGTCGTATTTCTACATCCTCATTCTCATCATCGGCATTGGCGCTGTTGCGCTGTTATGGGGTGATACGACCTATCTGGATGCGTCAGGAAAACTCGCGGGCGGCGCCAATATGGTCGCCATTCACCTGTCCCATATTTTGGGCGGCGATTTAATGCTGGGATTCATGGCGGCGGTCAGCTTTGCGACAATTCTGGCCGTGGTGGCCGGTCTCACGCTCTCGGGCGCTGCAACCATCGCGCATGATCTTTATGCGCACGCTTTCCATCACGGTGAAATCAGCGGTGAGGTCGAAATTAAAGTCACGCGCTATTCCACCATCACCATCGGTCTTCTGGCGATTGCGTTCGGCATGGCCTTTGAGGGGCAAAATGTTGCGGTAACAGCAGGTTTCGCTCTTGCTCTGGCGGCCAGCGTTAATTGTCCGATCATTTTTCTGGCGATTTATTGGTCCGGTTTGACCACGCGCGGCGCAGTGGTGGCCGGCTATGCGGGCTTGGCGCTTTCCGCCACGCTGATCATTCTTAGCCCCGGCGTTATGGTCGCCATTCTGGGTTACGATACTGCCCTTTTTCCTTATACCTACCCGACCATCATCGCCATGCCCTTCACCTTGATCACGGCCTGGGTCGTGTCGCGTCTGGATAACAGCGCGCGCGCAGACCAAGACCGCACCGGCTTCACCGAACAATATGTCCGTTCGGAAACAGGCATCGGCGTGCCGGATGGACAGGGCTGATCATGCGGGAGCAACAAACGCCATGGCACCCATGACGGCTAGTCTCTTTCTCAGCTCCGGCCACCGGCCTTTCTTTTTGATGATGGCCGCCTATGGCGCTGGCGCTTTGGGGTTCTGGGTTCTCGGGTTCAATGGATATGCGCCGGTCGGCCCCGCCTGGCATGGACACGAAATGATCTTTGGGTTTGCCGTGGCCGCCATGGCCGGGTTTTTACTCACCGCCGTACCAAATTGGACGAGGCGTCCGGCTGTGCGCGGCGCGGAACTTCTCTTGCTTGTCATGATTTGGGGTGTGGGCCGCCTGGCCATGGGGGCTGGGATCTGGCCCTGGCTGGATCTGGTATTTCTGCCCATTCTGGCCATCAGGATTTTTCATGACATTGCCTCCTCGAAGAACTGGCGCAACGTCGTTGTTCCTGTGATCCTTTTTGCGCTTGCGGGACTCAATATGATTTATCATTTTGGCGATCAGGCGCTCGCCCTGCGCGCTTCTGTCTATCTGACTACCGGGCTGATCGCACTAATCGGTGGCCGCATCGTACCCGCTTTTACAGCTAATGCTTTGAAGATCAAGGGTGATCCTTTCAGAGCACACCCCATAAGAAAACTTTTTGATCACCTCGCCGTCCCTGCCGTTGTGGCTCTCGTAATCACCGAATTGATCTCTCCCGGCTCAGTCCTGACCGGCTCTCTCGCACTCATCACGGCATTTGTTCTCCTGATACGGATGATATGGTGGAGGACGTTTCAAACTTTTCGAAATCCTCTCGTGTGGATCCTGCATGTTGGGTACATATGGATCCCCATTGGTTATTTTTTGAAAGGCCTGTCTGACATTTGGTATGTTTTTGACCCGTCAGCAGCGCTGCACGCGCTTACCGCCGGGGGCATCGGCGTGATGGTTATCGCGGTATCCTCACGCGCTTCGCTGGGCCATTCCGGGCGCCCCTTAAAAGCCGACCACACCACCACTACCGCTTACCTGTTGGTGATCGCAGCCGCGATTGTCCGCGTATTCGGCCCCATTGATCTCTACGCGTTAGAAATATCCGGTGCGCTCTGGCTGCTGGGTTTTGGCCTCTATGCCATTACCTACTGGCCAGTTTTGACCAAGCCGCGCTTGGAGAATGTCTCAAACTAACCCATTGGCTGGAGACATTACCACGCGTGATCAGTCCAGCGTGCGTCTGTATCTCACCATCGCGAGGATACCCGCTGCGACGGCAAACAAAGTTATCGCCAGTATCGCCTGCCGCATATCCCCGAAACCGGCACCCTTCAGCATCACGCCCCGTATAAGGCGCAAGAAATGAGTGAGCGGCAAAACCTCGCCAATAACCTGCGCCCAGCCCGGCATGCCCCTGAAGGGGAACATAAACCCCGAAAGCAACAGCGAGGGCAGGAAAAAGAAAAAAGTCATTTGCATCGCCTGCATTTGTGACTTGGCAATTGTCGAGAACGTGAACCCGACCGCGAGATTGGCGATGATGAAAACAACGACGCCAGCCAAGAGGAGTAAGAGTGACCCGGCGAACGGCACATTAAAGAGTTCGTGCGCGGCTAATAGCACGATGAGTGTCTGGATCCCGCCGACAGCGACATAGGGCGCGATTTTTCCAATCATCACCTCAAAGGGCTGTGCTGGCATGGCGAGCAAGTTTTCCATCGTGCCGCGTTCCGCCTCACGAGTCATCGCGAGACCAGTAATCATCACCAGGGTCATCGTCAGAATTACGCCAAGAAGACCCGGTACGATATTATACTGGGTATTCGCCTCCGGATTATAACGGGCGTGAACAACAACCTCGATCGGATCCTGCGCAGGCGCCAGATAGGCGAGTGATCCCTTGAGATCATGCCGCAAGGCTCGCATAAGAATCGTCTCGGCACGCGCGATCGCATTCGACGCTGCAGCAGGATCCGACGCATCCGCCTCGATCAGGATCTGCGGGCGCTCACCGCGAATGAGCCGTTCGGTGAAGCCTGACGGAATCTGGATGACAAAGGCGACCTCACCGCGCGCAAGCAGGGCGGCGCTTTCTCGGGGGTCACTGATGATGCTCACCAGTTCATAGTAGCCGGAAGTTTTAAGCGCCGTCAGCAGCGTCCGAACGATCGGGGTCTGCTCTTCGGTCACAACAGCCGTTGGTAGGCTTCTCGGATCCGTATTGATCGCATATCCAAAGAGCACAAGCTGGATGACCGGGATGAGGAGCATCATCGCAAAGGTCATGCGGTCGCGGCGCATCTGGATCAGTTCCTTGGTGAAAATCGCACCGACGCGGACCATGCTTTCAGACCAGGCGCTCATCCATGCAGCCTTTCATCCGCGCCTGCGCGCGTCATAAGTTCAATGAATACATCCTCAAGATCCGACTGCACCTCCTCCCAACTTACATTGGAATATTTCTCTATTGCGCGCATAAGCGCAGCCCGGTCCGCACCACTTACGTGAAGTGCCGCCCCAAAATATGCAGCGTGCTCCACCCCCGGCTCTGCTCTCAGGTCTTCCATCAATTCACGTACACCCTCACCCGATGCACGGAAGGTCACTAGACCGGATGCATCAATGACATCATCCACCGTGCCGGACGTTACCAACCGACCGTTCGCGAGATAGACGATCCGGTCACATCGCTCCGCTTCATCCATGTAGTGGGTGGAGACGAGGACCGTGAGCCCAGTCATTGACAACCGGTGAATCTCATCCCAAAAATCCCGCCTGGCCTGCGGGTCAACTCCGGCAGTCGGTTCGTCTAACAACAAAAGCCTGGGCCGGTGCATAGTTACCGCAGCTAGCGCGAGCCGCTGTTTCCACCCTCCGGACAATTCTCCAGCAGTCTGGTGTTGGCGGTGCTCTAGTCCGAGCGTTTCCAAAGTATTGTCAACGAGTGCCCGGCGTTGAGGCAAATGATAAAGGCGCGCAACGAATTCGAGGTTTTCTCGAATGGTCAAATCCTCCCAAAAAGAGAATCTCTGGGTCATGTAGCCGGTGGACTGTTTGATAGACATCGCGTCAGTTCGAATATCGAATCCAAGACATCGGCCCTCCCCCGCATCCGGGTGCAACAAGCCGCAAATCATTCGGATGGTTGTCGTTTTTCCAGACCCGTTGGGGCCGAGAAACCCCCAGACTTTGCCGTAGGGCATTTGGATGTCCACACCGTCGACGGCAGTTTTGCCACCGAAGCGCTTTACAAGGCCGCGCACATCGATAGCGAGTTCCGGCGCGCTCATGGCACGCGCACGTCTACGGGCAGGCCCGGACGAAGTGACGTCTCCTCAATGGGGCGCGCCTCAACCAGAAAAACGAGTTTCTCGCGAGAATCCGCGCTGTAAATGACAGGCGGCGTGAATTCCGCCTCTCGGGCAATATGGAAAATCCGGGTTTTTATGGGTCCGGTTCCGCCGTCCGCTGTCACAGTGACAATGTCCCCCACGCTTAGCGCACTCAAACGATCCTGGGGCACAAAGAACCGGATCTTGGCGGCGTTTGGCGGAAATAGTGCGAGGACCGGCGCGCCCGGCGTCACATATTCGCCCTTCCGGTGAAACACTTCTTCGATCCGGCCGCCGGTTTTCGCAATCACGGTCCTTTGGCTGAGCCGCCATTCCGCTTGAGCGAGCGCAGAGATGGATGCATCGCGGGCCGCCTCAGCCGCGTTCCGAACTTCCTCGCGCGCTGCCAATCGCGCGACCGCAATATTTTCTTGAAGGGCGCGCACGCGGGCGCTCGCGGCGTCATGTTCCGCAACGGCCTGATCCTTGCGCGCCGGCGTCGCCACACCGCGCGCGACTAGTTTGATTGAGCGCTCAAGTTCAACCGACGCCAAATCAAGGTTCGCTCTGGCCTCCTCCAATTGCGCCTTGATGGCCTCAATTTCTTCTTTCCGCGCACCCGTCGTCATGTCGCGCATCTGGGCGTCGGCCTGCCGGACGCGACTGGCCGCTTCATCGCGCGCGGCCAGTTCCCGGTCCTGATCGAGCGTAAAGAGGACGTCTCCCAAAACAACCGCAGCGCCTTCGCTTAAGGGCAAGGACATAAGCCAGCCGGAATCAGGTGCGGCAACATACACCAACTCCGCTTCCACGTAGCCGGTAAACGCGGCGCCTTCTCGCTCCGGGGTGCACGCTTGAAGCAACATAATGCTTGCCAGGGAAATGATGGTCCATGCAAATGATTGAGCTTGTCTCATGACGGAACCT
>JAJFIO010000035.1 GCA_021774915.1 Alphaproteobacteria bacterium | reverse complement strand
GGCAATGTAGCCGTCATCAAGATAGACCGCATTGGGCGCTTCGATGATGTCGTTGAAATCATTCTGCGTCACGCCACGGATTGAGTACTGCGTATTCTGACCGGCCAGATTGCCGCTGATGTGAACGCCGGGCGTAAACTTCGCGATATCAAAGCTTTTCTCAACACCCAATGTGCGCAATTGATCGCCGCTATAGGCTGAGATGGAAATGCCGACGTCTTGTTTGTTCTGTTCGCGCTTTTGAGCGGTGACGGTCAACTCGTCCATCAACCCGCTTGCCGCTAGTGCCGATGACGCGGTCGCCAGGGTAAAGGCTCCAAGAAGAAGCGCCGGGAGACGACCATAGCGCAGGCGCTGCTTGCGGTTCGTTGCCCGTTGGATCGACTCGATTTGAAATGTGTGTGCTGGAATGAGTTCCGACATGTTTTCCCCCGTAAGAATTGAATTTATGCTGTGCAGTGCGGTCTCTGCGTTTATTGTAACGCTGCTAAACTCCTTAGAAACTTGATACCTTTGGCGCCCGGCTCAGCCCACTCCTGAGCGCGTGCAACTCCATACCACCTCGTATCCGTACATTTATGTGCGCAAGTCCATTTATGTGCACAAGTCAATCAGGATAGTTTACGTTTAAAATGAATATTGATATCCGCTCAAAAATTTGTCAATCTAAAAATACATAACCTGTGGTGTGAATGCCACACAGGATCGCGAATGCTCACTTTATCTTGGCACTGTCTTTTTACGAGTGCTGAATACCATTTCTGTGAGCCCCCATTATGGCCGGAGTTAAAATGTTGCAGTGCAAATATTCTAAAGCGGTATGTCATGACAGGTCAGTGGAAACGTCGCTGATCTGTAGGATCGAGGTTCAGACATGAACCTTGATGCAGCACAGCTCAACAGGCGCACCCTGCTGAAAAGAGGGGCATTGGGTGCGCTCGCTTTTGAGGTTGGTGGCAGGGCAGTTATGTTGACGGCGGCTGAGGCGCGCGCTGAGTCTCTCCCACTCATAGTTCTGAGCGCTGAGGAAGCCGGCCTTGTGGATGCGCTGGGCCGAGCTGTGGTGCCCGGGGCTGACGAAGCGGGGTTGGTGCATTATCTTGATCATCAGTTTGCAGGGGATCCGGGTGCGGCACTTCTCATGCTGCGCTATATGGATGTGCCGCCGCCCTATGCAGACTTTTATCGCGCAGGATTGAACGGTGTGGACGCAACGGCCAAACGTGAATTTGGCCGGTCGTTGCCTGCGCTTGACGAGGACGAAGCACATACGCTTGTCGGTATGATTACCGGGGGCGACCCGGAAGGCTGGGAGGGGCCGCCAGCCGCTCTGTTTTATTTTATTTTTCGGGCCGATGCCGTCGACGTGACTTATGGAACGGTGGAAGGATTTGAACGCCTCGGCGTTCCTTATGTCCCGCACATCGCGCCTTTGGAACAGTGGTAAGCACCGTGGATAAATTTAGTAGTGAAAAAGTAGATGTCGTTATTGTCGGTGCGGGTGCATCGGGAAGCCTTATAGCGGCGCGCCTTGCGGAAGCCGGTAAGTCTGTAGTGCTGCTGGATGCGGGGCCAGGCTGGGTAGCAGATGATCTCATCAGCTCGCAAATCTGGGCGCGGCGCTTGCGCTGGGGCGGTGCGCCGGTGCAGAGCGTTGGTGGCCACCCCTATGCTTTTACTTTTAATGCCGGTTGGGGCTTGGGCGGCGCGGCGCTTCATCATTATGGCACATGGCCACGTTTGCATGAGGAGGATTTCCGGGTCAAATCGCTTTACGGCAAAGCACTTGACTGGCCGGTTTCCTATGAAGACCTGCAGCCCTTTTATGACCGCATCCAGGAAGAGGTTGGCGTCGCGGGTGATGCAAAGGCCGAAATCTGGCGGCCGGAAGGCGCGCCCTATCCGCTGCCGCCGGTGCCCTCGTTCGGACAAGGCGAGATCATCGCCAAAGGATTTGAAGCGTTGGGGATGACCACGGCGCCCGCGCCTATGGCGGTGCTGACGGAACCTTATAAAGGGCGCCCGGCGTGTGTTTATGATGGGTGGTGTGATGCGGGGTGTCCGATCAATGCGCTGTGGAATCCGCTGATCTCCTATCTGCCGCGCGCGCGGGAAGCCGGGGCGGATATCAGGCCGCGCTCGACAGTGCTTCGTGTTTTGAGCGAAGGGACCCGCGCCACCGGCGTGGAATATATCAACGCTGAATCGGGCATTACCGTTCAGCATGCAAGTCTAGTGATTTTGGCCGCGTCCGCAGTTTTGAATCCGGCGTTGTTATTGAACTCTGCGAGTGATACGCACCCGGACGGACTGGCGAATTCATCGGGCAAAGTCGGGCGTTATTTTATGGCGCATGCTATTGCGTCCGTCTATGGGCTTTTTGAAGAAGAGACGGCCGTGAGCCTGGGGCTCACAGGTGCGCAATTGACGTGCCGTGACGGCTATAAAAAAGATCTACGTGAAGGCATGCTGGGCTCTTATCAGTGGTTGATTGCGCCCGCTATGAAGCCCAATGATCTGTTGGGGATCGCAACGGCGCGCGCTGACCTTTACGGTAAGCCGCTGGAGGATTTCATGCGCCAAGCGGTCAATCATATGGGCAATATGATTGCCATGGTTGAAGAATTGCCTGTCGAGGAAAATCGGATTGAACTGTCGGAGGATCGTGATGCCAATGGGATGCGCATTCCGCGAATCGTCCATGCTTTTTCAGACGATGCGCTCAAAGTCTGGGGATACGCCAAGGCGGAAGGACTGGCGGTGTTTGAGGCGGCAGGAGCGGATCAGCCCTGGAACGGACCTTTGGGGTCGGCGCATATGATGGGCGGCACGATAATGGGTGATGACAGAACTGCTTCGGTGACGGATTCCTATGGCCGTACTCACGATATTCCCAACCTTGTGATTGCGGGGCCTGGGCTTTTCCCCACTTCAGGGGCCAACAACCCGACCTTCACGCTCCATGCAGTTACTTTGCGCGCGACTGACCACATGATCGGTCATTGGAGTGATTACGCAGGCTAGCTTCCTGCATTGGCCATGCGTGCACGGATGGAATCCGAAACACTTTTTGCGTCATAGAAGTTAGATCCATCGGGTTTAGGGCCTGTTCCGGTGACGATCTCGAGAGTTTGGACAGTATCCGGCGTGCTGCTGCCAAGGGGGAACCCGATTCCAAGGCCGAGCCCCGTGGCGGTGCGCCCGCCATAGGAACCCACAGAGCCGCCAACTGATACTTTGGGTCCGGAACCATCAGCATAGTCCTGATCGTTAAATGCGTTTGTCACCTGAAACCATTCACCACCCCTGGCGAGGGTCAGTTCGGCGGCCCGCAGAAGCGCGTAATCATATGCTGTTTCTTGTGAGCCGCCCTGATAGGTGACGCGGTAACGATTGGCTTCGATCGCGGTCTCCGAGTATCCTTTTGACGTGCTGTTTTTGGCAGGTCCGTAAACTGCCGGGCTCGCGCAGGAGTAAAGGCTAAAGAGGACGGATGATAGCAGCAAAAAGCGAGGGAAGGACATAACGGGACTCCTTTGAAGCCGAGACCTGATGCCTTGTGCACAGGACAGCTTATCAGATCACAAGTCTTCACCGGAGACAATATGCGTCTTTAGCGTGCCGACATTCTCAATGCCGGCCGTGATAGTGTCGCCGGGCAGAAGGGGGCCGACGCCAGCGGGGGTTCCGGTGAAAATGAGATCACCCGGCATTAGCGTGTAAAACTCGGAAAGAATTGAAATGATCTGCGGTATGCCCCAGATCATCTCCGAGAGATCAGCATCCTGACGAATTTCGTCATTGACGTTGAGCCAGAGCCTTCCCCGGCTTAACGGCCCCCCCTCGTCAATTGGCCGAATGGCGGAAAGCGGAGCGGAATGATCAAAACCTTTGGCCGTATCCCAAGGCCCGCCTTTATCTTTGGCGACTTTCTGGAGATCGCGGCGGGTGAGATCGATACCCACGGCATAGCCGAAAATATGGTTCTCCGCAGCCTGTTCGGGTATGGAGGCGCCACCCGTGCCGATGGCGATCACGAGTTCCGCCTCATAATGCAGATTATTTGTTTTGGGCGGGTAGGGGATGGCGCTGCCATCAACCACCACGGCGTCGGCGGGTTTCATGAAAAAGACCGGTAGGTCATTTTTCGGTTGGCCGCCCATCTCTTGCACATGTTCGGCATAGTTTCGTCCAACGCAGTAAATCCGGTGTACGGGAAAGCATTCATCATGGTTTTGAATGGCGACGGTGGGAGGCGGCGGGGGTTTTATGGCGGTTGTCATGATCTGACTCTATTTCGCGGGAGAAGGTGCGGTCTCAAGAAGCGCAATGGTGTTATGCCAGATGGGCTGTATTTTGTAACCGATGGCGCGAAGCTTGTTCTCCACAAACTCAACATCATCTCGGGGCAATCCAATGCTTTCATACACAATCATTTTGGGACGATAGAGGGCCACGTCAATTTGCTTTAAAATTTCGCAATCATGACCCTCGGTGTCAATCATCAAAACATCAAACGAGTGTATGCCATGTTTGACAAGGAGCGAGGCGAATGTCAGACAGTTGATTTTGATAGGGACGACATATTTTTCGATGTCCGGCACGTCTTTACTGTTTTTCAGAATATGCTCCAGATAAAATGATCCCAGCATGTCAGGGAAAACATTATTGGTAAAAGGCGTGTCTTTGCTGGAGGGATCGAGCGAATAGAAAATCCGTTCGCCATTATTGAGATCAATGGCGGCGTTTTCAAATTTTAACCCTGGTAGACCTATTTTGTTTTTCTTGAGTTCTTCAAAAATCCAGGGGACCGGCTCCACCAGCAAGCCCCGCCAGCCGCACTGGCGGGTATATCGATGCAGGTGATCGCCTTTGACGCCGTCATGGGCGCCGATCTGAATAAAAAAGACATCCCGGTTTTCTCGGGCGAAGCGATCAAAAATACGGGTGGTAATCGCCGGCGCTTTTCGCGCCATGGAGAGTAAAGGATTGTGGAGGATGTAGGTTCGGCGCAGTTTTATGCGTGCGGTTCGGGCTTTTTGAAAAAATTTTCGCGTAAAATCCCGTAAGATGTCTCGAATATTCATGGAGCTTGGGGATCTAACCAGGATGTGGGATTGTTGGACTTACGGACAGACAGAGAGGAGTGCGGCAACCTTTTTGCGTTCTTCCTCCTTCATGGCTAAACCCCATTTTGCTTTGACAGTGATCCAGCTTTCTGTATACGCACATATTTTGCTCTGCCCTTCAGACGGCGTCCAGTCAGTGATCGGCCTCTCACCCTTAGCTTGACTTGTGGCAAGAGATACGGTTGCCAGATTGGATGTTGAGGGCGGTTTCGGGCGTAATGACATGTTGGCGGCGCGTTCAAAACTGTTCGCGAAGGCCTGCTTGCGCGATGCATCCCAGGCCCATGCGCCGCTCTCATGAGCTGCGATGAGCGGCACGATGCGGACAATGGCGACCTTGGCGGGGTCATTGAGAGGCTCTCCAGTGAAAATATCCCGCCAGGCGCCGCTAATAACGACGCATTCGTCGGCGTCCAACTCAACATCGAGGCCCAGCGCCAGCAGAACTTCCATGCGCGTGTCCTGGCAGTCGCCGTCGAGATCCGCCCATGTGTCACCGGGCAGATAGGCGGATTTCTCAAAGGCAGGGATGGTTGGTGTGTTTGAAATGGTAGGCCCACGCCATGCCCACAGGCTAGCTCCGATGATGGCCCCCAGCACAATGCCCAAAGTGAAATATTTTATGGTATGCATGAACTTCCTCTGAATCTGGCGGTCAGTTTGGGTTAAGTGAGGCGCTGAATCAAGCACTACAAGCCGTGATTTTAAAAAGAGAGTCCGAGATTTGGAATTATTGCGATCGCAGGTGATATGGTTGAAAAGATGCTCTTGAGGAGTGACAATTGCGCCGGGGCCGCCCCCGAAATTCTGGAGGCCGTGATGAGGGCTAATGACGGCGTGCTGCCCTCTTATGGCGGGGATGTGCTGTCGGTGGATCTGGCGGAAAAGTTCGCCGGGATGTTTGGCCGAGAGGTGGCATTCGCTCTCGTCGGCACGGGCACGGGCGCTAATGCGCTGGCGCTGTCGGTCGTAACACCGCCTGAAGGCGCGGTCCTCTGTCATGAAAAAGCGCATATCCGTGTTTCCGAGCAGGGCGCCGTTGAGTTTTTTACGGGCGGGGCACAGCTGGTTGGAGTGCCGGGCGCCAATGGTAAAATTGATCCCAATGCCCTGGAAAATACGCTGAACACCATGCCGGGGAGCATGGGGGCGGCACGGGCGCCCTCCTGTCTCAGCCTGACGCAGTTGAGCGAAGCGGGAACGGCCTATTCACTGGAAGAGATGAAGGCCCTTGCCGCCATGGCGCGCGGTCATGGATTGCGCGTTCACGTGGATGGCGCCCGCATCGCAAATGCCTTGGCCGGTTCAGGTGGTTCAATCGGCCAGATGTGCGCCGAGATTTGTGTCGATATCCTGTCTTTTGGTGCGACCAAAAATGGGGCTCTGACCACCGATGCGGTGATTTTGTTTGATGACAGTCTGCGCGATGAACTGGCGGTCCGGCAAAAGCGCAGTGGCCACGTGTTTTCCAAGCAGCGCTTTTTAGCCGCTCAGTGGCAAGCCTATCTTGAAGGGGACCTCTGGCTGAAATTGGCGGGTCAGGCCAATGACGCCGCGCAAGCCCTGGTGCGTGATCTGGCCGGGATTGACGCGCTCACCATCGAGCATCCGGTCGACGGCAACATCGTCTTCATGAAATTGCCTCCCGGTATGCTGAGCTCTGTCAACAATGAGGAAATACCGTTTCATGTCTGGGGGCCTGATATCATCAGATTGGTCGCGGCCTATAATACGCCGAATGAGGAACTGGCCGGGGCCGTCACCGGGCTGAGGCAGTTATGTGCCGCATCCCTATCGTAACGATGAAAAGAGGCCCAATTCCCGGGGGGACAGGAACTGGGCGCTCTTCTTACTGGTCTTTAAAACATCCGGGTCAGATATGCAGGCCCGTTTTAAAGACAACATGGGGGGTGTTCTTAAACGTCGTTGGTTTCTTCCAAGCTACCAAGACTGCCATCCGGGCGTTCAATGCTGGCGCAGGTGCCCGCTTCAACCAGCGACCAGGCATTGCCTTGATAATCTTTGGTCGATGTGCCCGCACATGAGGTGCCCGCACCAGCGGCGCAATCGTTTTTGCCGGCGAGGGAAACGCCGTAGCATTTTTCCATGTTTTTACCATCGTCGGCGAA
>JAJFIO010000034.1 GCA_021774915.1 Alphaproteobacteria bacterium | reverse complement strand
CTATTGGGGCGTTGAAGACGGCGCTTTGCGCTATATGGCGATCCGCCATCCGCCGGCCTATATTTTGCGGGCGCTTTATCCCGTTCTTTATGGCGGCAAGGCGCGCCGTCTTCCGTCTACTGATTATAGTAGCTGCAATGCAAAAGCGATTGGGTTTAAGATGACCTGCCCCTTTGTTTTGGATGGTGAAATTTATCATCCACACCCATCCACGCCGGTGACCGTGAACGAGGGTCCCTTGCTCAAATTCGTTACGTGGTGAGGCATGTCTGAACCTCTTGAAGAAATCCGGAATTTGGTGGCCGAGGAACTGGATCAAGACCTCCTGCCGGGGGTGAGCGCCGCGGCGCAAGCTGTTCGGCGGCGTCATGGCGCTTGCATTGCGGCCATTTTGTTTTACGGCTCGTGCCTGCGGGACGGACAAGAAGAAGGCCGGCTGATAGATTTTTATGTTTTTGCCGACAGCCTGTCTGATTTTCACGGTCGCGGGCTCCACGCCATGCTGAACGCTCTGCTGCCGCCCAATGTTTATTACATCGAAGCGCCTTTTGAGGGCCGCAAGGTGCGGTCAAAATATGCCGTGATGAGTCTGCGTCAATTGCAGCGCCAGACGCGCGCCCAAGCGTTCCAGTCAACTCTTTGGGCCAGGCTTTCACAGCCCGGTGTGCTTGTCTTTGCGCGGGATGAAGGCGTACGTGCGCAAATAGTCGAAGCTTTGTCGAACGCAATTGCCACAACAGCTAGGCAAACAGCGCCGCTTTTTGGCGAACCCTTTTCGGCGCGGGAGTTGTGGACACGCGCCTTGCGCGAAAGCTATCGCACCGAATTTCGCTCAGAAGGCGCGGGCCGACCGGGCGAGCTTTATGATGCGGGGGCGCCGCGCTATGATCGCGTGACGGCGCTTCTGGCCGCAGGCGGCCTGCTGGAAAAAGCACCGCATTCTGCACCGAGCGCCATGCTTTATCTCAGTGGACACGAAGGACAAGCCCGCGCGCGTTTAAAAGCGCGTTGGGCGCGCCGCCGCCTGGCGGGAAAAACGTTACAGATTTTAAAATTGGGTAAAGCCACGCTTACCTTCGCGAACGGGCTCGACTATATTTTGTACAAAATAGAAAAGCATTCGGGACAAACGGTCAAAGTGACGGACTGGCAACGACGGCATCCTTTGCTGGCCGCGCCCAGCCTCGCCTGGCGGCTTTATCGCCGGGGCGCTTTTAGGTAAAACCGGTAGAGAGGGCGGGGGCCTGGGGAGAGATGATGAGGTTTTGTTGGGCGCTTTTCATAGTGGGCCTCTTGGTCCGCGCTGACGGCGCGCGCGCTGAAACGCCATGGGCGGCCGGGCCCCTCATTGATCAGCTCACCGTGACGGCGACGCGGCGCGCAGCGCGTGTCAGCGACCAGCCCGGCACGAGTGCAACGCTGCGCGCGGGCGAGATCATTTTCCTGCGCGCCGATCATGCGGCTGAGGCTCTCAATCGCCTGCCCGGCGTCAACATTCAGCGCGGCAGCGGCCAGGAACATCTCACCGCCATCCGCTCGCCGGTGCTGACCGGGGGCGCGGGGGCGGGCTCGTTTCTCTATTTGGAAGATGGCGTGCCGTTGCGGGCACCCGGCTTTGCCAATGTGAACGGACTTTTTGAAGCCCATACCGAACTGGCCCGCAGTGTGGAAGTGGTGCGAGGGCCGGGCAGCGCGCTTTACGGCTCCAATGCGGTGCATGGCCTCATCAATGTGCTGACCCCGGAACCTTCCGCCATGCCGGAGCGTTTTATCGAGGGTTTGTGGGGCCGCTTTGGCCGGGGGCGTTTGCGCGGCTCAATAAGCGGGCGGCGCGGCGCGCACGGCCTTTATGCCGGGCTGACCTTGGCGCATGAAGATGGTTTTAGGCAATCTTCAGGCCTTGATCAGCAAAAGGCGACGTTGCGTTATGATTACACAAAAGGCCCCACACATCTCACCGCTTTGGTGAGCGGACAAAATATGAATCAGGAAACCGCGGGCTTCATCAGGGGGCTGAACGCTTATAAAAACAGCGCTCTGGCGCGGAGCAATCCCAATCCGGAAGCCTTTCGCGATTCTAAATCTTTGCGCGCGGCATTGCGCTGGGAGAGGAAAATCTCGTCAACGGTTCGTTTCAGTCTGACGCCTTATGGGCGCTGGAATGAAATGGATTTCCGTCTGCACTTTCTGCCCGGAAAAGCCCTGGAGCAAAATGGCCATTCCAGCGCCGGCCTGCAAAGCGCGCTTTATTGGACGCCCACACCTCATGTGTCACTCATCACGGGTTGGGATGTTGATATCACCAAAGGTTTTTTAAAAGAGACCCAGACCAGCGCCAGTGTGGGAAGTTTCCCGCAAGGGGTTCATTATGATTATGACGTGAACGCTTTGGTGCTCGCCGGGTTTGTGCATGGCGAATGGCAAGCCAGCCTTAGGTTTCGGTTGATCGGCGGCTTGCGTTTTGAATATTCTAAATACGACTATGACAACAACACTGTGAGCGATACGGTCGGCCGTTTTCAACGCCCCGCCGACCGCACGGATATTTTTCGCGCCGCCACGCCTAAACTGGGCATGGTCTATGACCTTGCGCTCAATACACAAATTTTCATGAATTATGCGCGGGGCGCGCGCGCCCCTCAGACCACGGATCTTTATCGCCTTCAGATCAATCAAAGCGTGGGTGATCTCAGGGAAGAAAAACTGGATAGTTTTGAGCTGGGCCTGCGCGGCGAATTCTTGAGCGGATCATATGAGATCGCTGGTTTTTATATGAAAAAACGCAATTTCTTTTTTCGCGATGCCGACGGTTTTAATGTCACGAACGGCAAAACCCGGCATGTCGGGGTTGAGGCGCAAGCGTCATTTCCCCTCACGCCATGGCTGGAACTTGCGGGCAGCGCGGCTTACGCCCGTCACACCTATGATTTCAACCGTCCTGTTTCCGCCCAGGCCAGTGAGAACATTGCATCAGGCAATGATATCGATACGGCGCCGCGCTGGACCGGCAATCTGCGGGCCGTCTGGCGCCCTTCCCTTAGCCTCACGGCCGAGTTGGAATGGGTCCATATGGGCCGCTCTTTCACCGACGCGGCCAATCTCAACACCTATCCCGGTCATGATCTTTTCAATGCGCGGGGGGCGTGGGCGCTAACGGAACATGTGGAGGTGTTTGTTGCCTTGCGCAATCTCACCAATGCCGCCTTCGCTACGCGGGCGGATTTCGCCTTTGGCGCCGCGCGCTATTTTCCCGGCGAGCCCCGCGCCTTGCAGGGCGGCCTTAGCTTAAGGTTTTAAACGCCCGCCGTTTTTTGCGTGTCGAACGCCGCCCACACGCCCTCGTTTCCGTGCCATTTGCCTGTGGTGGCGGCTTTGGAATATTCCGTGGCGCGCGCCTCGAAGAAATTGGCGTGTTCGACCCCGTTCAGGATTTCGGTCAGCCAGGGGATCGGGTGGTGCTCGATATTGTAGATTTTCGGCAGGTCGAGCTGGCCCAGCCGCCAATCGGCGATATAGCGGATATAGCGTTTGATGTCCTGGGGCGTCATGCCCTCGACCGCGCCCATCTCGAACGCCAGATCGATAAACTTGTCTTCCAGTTTTACCACCGTTTTGCAGCAATCGATAATGTCGTCTTTCACCGCTGGCGTCAGGCAGTCGGTTTCCTTGGCGAAGGTGTGAAACAGCTTGATCATCGCCTCGCAATGGAGACTCTCATCGCGCACCGACCATGTCACGATCTGCCCCATGCCCTTCATTTTGTTGAGGCGGGGGAAGTTCATCAACATGGCGAAGCTGGCGAAAAGCTGCAGGCCTTCGGTAAAAGCGCCGAACATGGCCAGCGTCCGGGCGATGTCGGCGTGTGTATCGACGCCGAATTCCTGCATGAAGGCGTGCTTGGCCGCCATCTCCTCATATTCGAGAAAAGCCGAGAATTCCGATTCCGGCATGCCGATGGTCTCCAGCAGCAGCGCATAAGCGGCGATGTGGATGGTCTCCATATTGGAGAAGGCCGCCAGCATCATCTTGATCTCGGTCGGTTTGAAGACGCGGGCATAGCGCTCCATATAATTGTCGTTCACCTCGACATCGGACTGGGTGAAAAAGCGGAAAATCTGGGTCAACAGATTGCGCTCCCCATTGGTGAGCTTGTTTGCCCAATCCTTGCAATCGTCCCCTAAAGGCACTTCTTCGGGGATCCAGTGCACTTGTTGCTGCACTTTCCAGAACTCGTAAGCCCAGGGATAGCGGAACGGCTTGTAAGAATGCACCGGGGTCAAAAGGCCGGGAAGCGCGGGGACAATAAGATCGGACATGGGGGCTCATGACAATAAGAGGGGCAAGAGAATCGAACTTAAACAGATTCGCAGGCTACGGCGAGAGAGAATTCGATGTTATTTGAACCATGAGGTGGCTTACAAAGTGGAGGTAAAGCTAACCTATGAATCTTTAAAAGGTTGCGATCAGTCAGGGAGTAAACCCTTCAGCCATGAAAGGGCTACGTCACTACTAAGCAAATTAAACATGGCAATGATTACCGTGGTCGCAAGAATAGTAAATGTGGATGTCGCAATAACTGGCCATTCTCGTACTAAAAAGAACCTCTTTGTGTCATCTAGATATACTCGCGAGTTAGGCACAAAATCGTGCATTTTCTTGATCACGACAATGAGCACCACTGCGACCACCATCAGGAGTATACGCATTAACATTGCCAAATCTGGCGTCAGTATCAGAACTGAGAGCAAAAGAAATGCATTAAAGTTAAGTCCATACTTTCTCAGAAATGTTGTGCCTACGCTAGAACATCCTTCAAAGAACTTTTCTATACTCCTCTGCACTCCATTGGACCAAATTTTTTCATCGGACTGAATCCAAAAAGTGCTATCTGCGTATGGTTTGAGATCGATATTAATTGATTTTTGGATGCCAAGCCCTGAACTAGTAATAGTAATTTGCATTTGATTAAGGCGGTATGGTAACTCAGAAAGTGACAAAAAATCTTTTGCATATTGTGTGACTCTGTTCCCATTCACTTGTGCTGTAATTATTGGCTCTGACGCTCCACCAATAAGCGAGCGAAGTAAATCTAGTAGTGCATTTAACTCTGAGCGGTACAAAGTAACTGCTCCAAGTTCACCCTCCCCGACTATAAGCTGAGGTGGAGAGGTTATACTCGGGATCTGCTTTTCTCGTGCTTGTCCCTCTTGAGGCTGATTGAAATCTGGGATGAAGGCGATTGGCCCTCGAGACCCATCTGCCAATTCATAAGATGCAAGGATTTTCTCTAGAGATGCATCATCTATGATTAGTGTGCCAGCTAGTTCTGTACCAAGTGTTTTCTTTGCTTCTTCTGAAACCAATTGGAATTTATTGGGATGTTCATCATCTTGCACACCATATATGGCTAATATTTCGCCATTTATCTTTGCTATGATATCGACAGTTAGCTTGCCGCTTTTTTCGATGAAGCGTACATGTGCAGAGCCAATATGAACTCCTCGGATATCGGCTAACCAGTTTGTGCCTTGCAGGTCAATGTTCTCAATTTCTGACATTCTATACTTACCATATCGCGTCTACGCTTGCACTTCACTCCGTGCACACGAAGTGTGCTACTGGCAGGCGAGGCATTCGTCGTAATCGGTGCGGGCGGCGTTTGCCATCAGCGAGGTTATGGCGTCCGGTTTGTCCGCGCCTTCGGCGAAGCCGGCGCGCTGCACGGATTTTGACCGGCAGTAATACAGGCTTTTGACGCCCTTCTCCCAGGCCGACCAATGCAGCATCATGAGGTCCCATTTGTCGATATCGCCGGGCAGGAAGAGATTGACCGATTGGCCCTGGCAGATATAGGGCGCGCGGTCGGCGGCCAGTTCAATGATCCAGCGCTGGTCGATCTCGAACGCGGTGCGGTAACACGCTTTTTCGTCATCGCTCAAGAAATCCAGATGTTGCACCGAGCCGTCATGCTCCAGGATTGAGTTCCAGACATCCTCCGTGCATTTGCCTTTTTCTTCCAGCAACCGGGTGAGGTGCGGGCTTTTCACGGTGTGCGAGCCCGACAGGGTTTTGTGGATATAGACATTGGCGGGCGCCGGCTCGATGCACGGGCTGGCGCCGCCGCAGATGATGGAGATGGAGGCGGTGGGGGCGATCGCCAGTTTGTGGGAAAAGCGCGCCATCATGCCGCGGTCCTTGGCGTCGGGGCAGGGGCCGCGCTCTTGCGCCAGTTTTACGGACGCCGCGTCCGCGCCTTTGCGGATATGTTTAAACAGGCGCAGATTCCAGGATTTCGCCATGGCGCTTTCAAACGGAATGCCCTGGCCCTGCATAAACGAATGAAAGCCCATGAGCCCGAGGCCGACCGAGCGCTCGCGCATCGCCGAATAGCGCGCCCGCGCCATGCCTTCGGGCGCGCGGGAGATGAAATCCTCCAGCACATTGTCCAGAAAGCGCATGATGTCTTCGATGAAAAGCGGCTCTTCAGACCATTCGAAATATTTTTCCGCATTGACCGACGACAGGCAGCACACCGCCGTGCGGTCTTTGCCGAGATGATCCGTGCCGGTGTGCAGCATGATCTCGCTGCACAGATTGGAGGTGGAGACTTTCAGCCCCAGCTCGCGCTGGTGCGCCGCCATCTGCCGGTTCACCGTGTCGGAAAACACCAGATAAGGCTCGCCGGTTTGCAGGCGAATCTCCAGAATTTTCTGCCACAGCGACCGCGCGCTCACCATGCGCAAAGGCAGATCAGTTTTGGGACTGCGCAGGGCGAAGTCTGTGTCGTCGCGCACTGCATGCATGAACTCGTCCGTGATGTTGAGGCCGTGATGCAGATTGAGGCTTTTGCGGTTGAAATCGCCGGACGGTTTGCGGATTTCCAGAAACTCCTCGATTTCCGGATGGTGAATATCGAGATAAACCGCCGCCGAGCCGCGCCGGAGCGAGCCCTGGCTGATCGCCAGGGTCAGCGAATCCATCACCCGCACGAAGGGGATAATGCCTGACGTTTCGCCCGAATCCTTGACCTTTTCACCGATGGAGCGCACGCCGCCCCAATAGGTGCCGATGCCGCCGCCGCCGGATGCCAGCCAGACATTTTCATTCCAGATGCCGACAATGCCTTCCAGCGAATCATTCACCGAATTCAGGAAACACGAGATCGGCAGGCCGCGCTCCGATCCGCCATTGCTCAAAACAGGGGTCGCGGGCATGAACCAGAGCTGCGAGATATAATCATAGATCCGCTGGGCGTGGGCGGCATCATCGGAAAAGGCGTGGGCCACGCGGGCAAACATGTCCTGGTATGATTCGCCGGGCAGCAGATAGCGGTCTTCCACGGTCGCCTTGCCAAAGGACGTGAGATTGTCATCCCGCGACCGGTCGAGGGTGATCGATGAACTGACCACGCGCAGCGGCGCGGTATTTTCACCCTTTTGGGGGTTCGGCAGGATAGGGGCGTTAAGTCGGGCGCTTTCCGGGACACTCATATGCAAGGGATCTCCTTTAATCATCGTTCGTTTGCCGGTGTGCCGCCAAATCATGGGCCCGCGCCGGTTTAAGCCATTGCCTGTCCTTGATGCTCCGCCTGACCCCGGCAAAGCTTCCCCGTTCAGCGCAAAGGGAATTTGCGCTGCTCTTTAAATCTTCTCAAAAAGTCCCACACGAGAACCGTTGCCCTTCTTAAAACCGGGGCTGTTAGGCTTTATGGAAACTCAAACTGATTTTGGTGGTTTGTCCCCTAGATGAGGCACATCAGGGGGCCGCCGCTACAACATATAGTGCCCATTGATTTGCGACTCGTCAAATGGATATGCGCACTTATTAACAGATTTATTGTGTGCCTGAGTACGAAGGGCGGATTTCAGGTGATCCACCATAAAAAAGGGCGGCGATCGCATGACCGCCGCCCTTTTGAAAGGCGTTGTTTTGCTCTGTCTTGAAAAAGAAGTTACGCGGCTTTGGCTTCCGCAGCCGCATCCTTCATCACCGTGGCGAGCGTGGTGTACGCTGCGGTCCAGGCGTCTTTGGCCTCATCGCTCCAGGCATCACCCAGCCCCTGCTCGAGCGTCCACAGCAAAGCGGCGCCCACCGCATCATAATGCTCAGGCGCGGTGCCGTAGCGTACATGCCGCCGGCCCAGATCCTGTACCGCGGGCACCAGATCGCCGAGGTTCTCCAGCCCATCCACCACCGTGGCCAGCATGGTCATAAGTTTGCGCCCTTGTGGTTTCAGATCGTCGGGGAAGAGCGGCCGCACCGCTGGTGCGATTTCAAACAGCCGTCCATAAAATATTTCCGCAACTTGCTCCGCAGACGTACGAACGGCAGCAAATGTATTTTGAATGATTTCAATTTCTTGTGGAGTCATAGTTCTATTCCCTTGTCCCATTTTGAGATTCATACAACGAAAAGGCGCTGCACTTGCTTGGAAGCATAAAGGTTAGGGGTTAAGAAGCGGTGTGCGGCTGGGGCATTCAGTCAGACGGTGTACGGATAAAAGGCACAAAAGCCGTGACATTACGTCACGGCTTTTGATTAACAAAAAGTATCCAGACGCTATACGGTAACAGTCTCCGCTTCTTTTCTTGGCGAGAGAAACCACAGCACAGCGGCGACAAGCAGCAGCGCCGGTATATCCCCGATGAGGTGTCCCACTTCGTGCCCGTCAGTGACGGCCTGCACCGCCATGATGAGGGCGTGTGTGAGGCTCGACCAGATGGTGAACGCGATCAAGCTGCGGTTTTGGGAAGGGTCCTTTGCGGCGGCAATAAGGAAGACGCCTAAGACGAAGTAGATGCCGCAAATCATCTGTAGATAATAGGCGCCTTCCCCGCCATGCCAGGTCCACCCCGCCGGCCAGATCAGCCCTAACGGGTAGATGAAGAGGAAGATGACGCCAAAAGCGGTGAGGGCCAATTTGAGATATTTTTCTTGGCTGGTGCTGTTCATGACTAAAGGTCTCCTTTTTGCGGTGCGCATGTGTTCGAATGGCGGGAAAATTAGCGGACTGACGCTTTTCGGGCGAGTGCGGCGCGCGTAGTAAAGCGCTACGCGAAGTGATAGTATCCCGCTACGCATTCAGTAGTAAGATTTGTGAAGGAAAGCCTCCCATGCTTAATTCCGGAAGCCTGTGCCCGGCGGCAAAATCGGCGGAGATCATTGGCGATAAATGGGTTCTGCTCATTCTCCGGGAGCTGTTTTTCGGCGCGTCCCGTTTTAACGATTTCCAGCGCGCCTTGCCGCGTATCTCGCCGACCATCCTCAGCAAACGGCTGAAAAAACTGGAGGATACGGGGCTGCTCATCCGAAAGGCAAGCCCCGGCGACAAAACGAAAGAGTATCGCCTGACCCGGTGCGGGCGGGAATTGGCGCCCATCATCGAACATATGGGAAAATGGGGCTTGCGCTGGGCCCGGCGCCGGATTCGTGAAGAGGATCTTGATGTCGGCAGCTTCATGTGGGATTTTCACCGCACGCTGAATGTTGAGGAACTGCCCGATGGCGAGACGGTCATCTGTGTGAAATTTTCAGACCTCAACACCTGCAATACGTGGTGGTTGATCGTGAATGACAAAGTCGCTGATTTATGTATCGATGATCCGGGAAAGGATGTCGATCTTTATATCGCGTCCAACTTCGAGCCTTTGGTTGAAATCTGGATGGGCGATGTGGCGGTCAAAAAGGCCGTGGCTGAGAACGGCGTGATGCTGACCGGCGCCGCCCACCTCATACGCTCCGCCGACGCCTGGTTCCCCCGCTCCATCATGGCCGATGTCCGTCCAATGCGCCTGATGGGCTAATTGCCATTCGCCCTCTGGCGGGGCCTCGTAAAGTCCCGCGCCCTAAGCGCCCGTGTTCGCCAAACCGGCGAAATCCGAATCGGCAGATTTATCAACGGATTTAATGTGCAGATCGCGCTGGGGATAAGGGATCTCGATATCGTTGGCTTGAAATTTTTCCCAGACATTGAGCAGCACGTCGCTGATGACATTGCCGCGACCGTTCTGGGGGTCTTTGATCCACATCCGGATCTCCAGGTCGATCGCGCTGTCACCAAAGCCAGTGAGCAGACATTTGGGTTCGGGATAGGCCAGGATTCGATCCGTCTCGAGCGCCGCCTCGGCGCACAACTCAAGGGCCTTATGCAGATCGCACGCATAGGAGACCGATACCGCCGCGTGCAATCGGATCAAACTGTTGGAATAGGACCAGTTCTCCACGCTGTTGATGATCAGTTCTTCATTGGGGATGAGATGTTCGGTGCCATCTCGGGTGATCACCGACACATAGCGCGCCCCCAGATGATTGATCCAGCCAAAGGTGCCCGCCACGGCAATGGTGTCGCCGGGTTTAACCGATTTGTCGACCAGAAGAATGATCCCGCTGACGAAGTTGGAAATGATCTTCTGCAAGCCAAAGCCGATGCCCAGGCCAAAGGCGCCGCCGAAAAAGGCAAAGGCGGCGAGATTGATTCCCGTCGATGTGAGTGCGATCGAGACGGCGCTGACGATCAGGATGATTTTCGCCGTCTGGCCGATGAGCACCTTGGCCGAGGGCGACAGATTCTTAACCTGGGCGAGTTGTTGCTCAATGAGCCGCGCCAATGCGGAGGCCAGCCACACCAGAAACACCAGCAGCAGCACGCTCTCAATGACATTGAGAACAGAGACTCGCAAATCGCCCAACGAAAAATCGAGACTGTCGAGCAGAGTGCGGGCGGGAGCCAACAGATCCAATATGTTAAGCGCCGCGATCATCCAGACGGTCGACGCGATAAAGCGCGACCACAGAGGATTGCGCACAAAACTGGTGAGGATGTGGATGATGATCCAGGCGGTGAGAAGGCTGGTGGTGACATGCAGCAGTGTGGCGGGATAGTCCGCGCTTGTCGCGGCTACCGCCGAGACCCATTGCAACAGAGCCCAGACCATGGGCAAGAGCAGTTTAGAGACCTGCGCGCTCACTTCCGGCAGCCATTCAAATTTCGGCCGTGTCCCATAAAGCGTGACGAGCTGGTTTAGCCAGGAGCGCAAGGGGCGGCGCACGATAAAGGCCAGGCCCAGCGCCGCGAAAACCACCATTGCCTGCACCAGCATGCCGGGCGCCAGCACATAGGTGTTGACCCAGAGAGTGAGGTTCTGTTCAAGCTGGGAGATCTGATCGACCGTGATCACGTTTTCCATCGGATATTAAAGCCCTTTTCGCACCCGCTTTTAGCGAATCACTTCTCCATCATGAGCACGGCGCGCAGAGATGAAAAGGGGGCCGATGTTTTCCCAAGCTCTCCTGGTATAAGGTCATGTGGATTTAACTTTATTTATGCGCAGGCATACCCCCATGCTTCATCCCGGCGATCTTGTTGTTCTGGAGATTCCCTACCGTGACCCGGTGGCGGCATTTCAGCCGCTGGCTGCTCAGCCCTTCGCGCACTTGCTTGTGTCCGCCCCGGCCGCTGCGGGAGGGGGGCGCTATAGTTTTATTGTCGCGAACCCGGTGGATACGCTGACCGCATGGGGGACGCGCATCGAGACCAATGAGGGGTCCGCCACGGGCAATCCGTTCGAGGCATTGCGCGCCAGGTTAAACGCCACGCCTTTGCCGAGTGTGCCGGGCCTACCGCCCTTTCAAGGCGGGGCGGTGGGGTTTTTCGGCTATGAGTTACTGCATCACCTGGAGACCATAGGCGGGCGCGTGCGGCAGGCGCCGGACCGGCCGGACATGGCTTTCGGGTTTTATGACTGCGTTGCTGCGTTCGATGGCAAGCGGCAAAAAGCCTTTGTGCTTTCCTGGCCTCTCGCCGGCACGAGGGCCCAAGCGGAGATCCGCGCGCGCGAACTGGCGGATCGTTTGGGCGCGGGGCCCGCGTCGGCGCCTCAAAGTGCGCCCCCGCCCCCCGCCCCCCGCTCCAATCTCACCCGTAAAGCCTATGAAGCGGCGGTGGGCCGCGTGATCGAGCATATTTATGACGGTGATATTTATCAGGCCAATATTTCGCAAAACTTCGCCACTGAAATTGCCACGCCCGCGCACGCCTTTGATTTGTTCCGCCGCTTGGATGCAATCAGCCCGGTGTCATACGGCGCCTATCTCACGTTTCCCGGCCTTACACTGGCCTCCAATTCGCCGGAGCGTTTTGTTCATTTGTCAGATCCGCAGGGGCGGCGGCGGGTGGAGACCCGGCCCATCAAGGGCACGATTGCGCGCAGAGAAAGTCCAGCGCAAGACGCAGCCGCCGCACAGGCTTTGACCAGAAGCGAAAAAGACCGGGCGGAAAATATCATGATTGTCGATCTGTTGCGCAATGACCTGTCGAAAGTCTGCGAAGATGAGTCCGTCAAGGTGATGGAACTGTGCAAGATTGAATCCTATACCGCTATTCATCATCTAGTCTCTACGGTGACAGGCGCATTGCAGCAGGGCAGGCAAGCCATTGATCTTGTCACCGCTTGTTTTCCCGGCGGGTCCATCACCGGCGTGCCCAAGGTGCGCGCTATGGAAATCATCTCAGCGGAAGAAGGCGCGGCGCGCGGCGCCTATTGCGGCGCCATCGGTTATCTTGGTTTTGATGGCGCCCTGGACACTAATATTGCCATTCGCACACTGAGCTTTACGCCCATAGCAGGGAGCGAAGCGCTTGATCTCAGCTTTCGCGTGGGCGGGGGCATTACAGCCCGCTCCGATCCTTCGGCAGAATATGAAGAGAGTCTTTCTAAGGCGGCCGCTTTTTTTAAGGCATTGTCCGTGATAACGTGAGGTGGTCTGTACACAACATGGTTTGGATAATATTGTGACTGAATATGTGATTTCTGATGGAAGCGCTGATTCTGGCGCTGCCGTCCTGGCGTATTTTTCCAGGAAACTGAATTCCTATTCTGCAAGTTATGCCAATTTTGCTGATCCGGCGAACAAAAATCGTTTGCAAGCCGTCTCCATGGTGCGGGACAGGCTTCCTGACCGGCTCAACCAGGATTTTGAATCCGCAAAGCAGGAGCTCATCGATATTGTGCTGCGGTGTCAGGAGGATTTTGATCCTTATTTTGACACGGAATACGGCACCGGGCGTCCTGTTTTTGTGCTTCTGCTGGGTGAGTTGGCAAGCCTCAAGGCGCTCGAGGACTGACCTTGTGTTGATCACTTTCAATCCGCCACCGCTCCTTCATAGACAGGGCCCTGGACGGGTTGGGCGCGCTCTCATGAATCTGGCGTATAAAGCCCGCGGCGTGCTACACCACCACTCATGATCCTTATTCTCGACCATTATGATTCCTTTGTGCACAATCTCGCCCGTTACATCGGGCAGTTGGGCTATGACCGCGAAGTCGTGCGCCATGACGCGCTCACAATGGAGGATGTGATCGTCCTGGATCCGCTGGCGGTGATCCTGTCTCCCGGCCCGGGCGCGCCGGTCGATGCGGCGCTGGCTGTCGGCCTGGTCAGGCGGACGCGCGCCTTACCGATCCTCGGCGTGTGCCTTGGCCATCAATGCATCGCCGCGGCCTATGGCGGCGTTGTGCGCCGCGCTGAGCGCCCCGTTCATGGCCAGGCGACGTTGATCTCCCATGACGGGCGCGGCATCTTCCAGCACATCCCCTCGCCGCTGAAGGTCGGGCGCTACCATTCCTTGATAGCGGACCTGCCTGTAGGCGGGCCTCTGGTTGGGACCGCGTGGAGCCAAGGGGATAGGCCGGAACTGATGGCGCTCGCTCACCGTACGGCCCCTCAGATCGGCATTCAATTTCACCCTGAATCCCTGCTCACCGATCAGGGCCGCCCGATTCTTGATAATTTTCTCAAACTTGCTGAAGGGTGGCGGCGGCAAAACCGGGCCGCGCCCCAAGCTGCGCAATGAAGGTGTGGCTGAACGGAGATCTCGCCGGGGCGCAAAACGCACGCATTGATCCCGCCGACCGGGGGTTTTTGCTGGGTGATGGTCTGTTCGAGACGCTTCTCGCGCACGGTGGGCATGTCTTGCATGGGGCCGCGCATCTGGGGCGTCTTCGTCAGGGGGCAGAGTATCTTGGTATTCCATTGGATATGTCGGATGAGGCGCTGCTCAAGGCTTGCGCGGAACTCCTGAACGCAAACGCATTAAGGGAAGGGCGCGCCGGCCTGCGCCTGACCCTGACACGAGGTCCGGGCCCCAGAGGTTTGGCGCTGCCTGAAAACCCGCGCCCAACCGTGCTCATCACCGCAGCAAAAGCGCCCCCGCCCCCTCGCTCCTTCAGTGTAGTCACCGTTTGGGCGCGGCGCAATGAACACGGGGGCCTGTCGCGCTTCAAAACGCTGAATTACCTGGAAAACATCTGCGCCCGGCGCCAGGCTCAAGATCAAGGCGCGGACGAGGCGATCATGTTGAACACGCGCGGATTTATAGCCAGCGCCAGCGCCGCCAATGTGTGGATTACCAAGAATAATAGCCTATTTACCCCGCCTGTAGACGATGGCGCGCTGCCCGGTATCACACGCGCGCGCGTGTTTGATCTGGCGAACGTTCAGGGAATTTCCGCAAAAGAAGAAAGCATCTCTCCGGAGCGCCTGGCCGCGGCGGATGAAGTTTTTCTCACTAACTCTTTGATTGGCGCTTGCCCGGCGCACAGTTTAGACGGCCGGGTATTAACCCCCCGCCTCAGTTTGCAGGTGCAGGCCGCACTGGTTGATTCTGGCGAAAATTAATCCCCTAGCGCCACGCCTTCGCGGCGTGGGTCGGCTCCGCCGAACAAACCGTCCTTGGTGATGATAATCCCGTGCAGGCCACTGGCCATGGCCATTGTTTTCACGTTGTGTCCCATGGCCTTCAGGTCTCGGCCCAGATCGGGGTGCGCGGCATTGGGTTCGATATCCGTGCGGCCATTGAGATTGATGATATGGGGATAGGCGATGGCGTCCTGAATGCTTAAGCTCCAGTCAATATGGGCGATGATGGTCTTGGCGACAAAGCCGATGATCCGTGTTCCCCCTGGCGATCCGATCACCATATGAAGCGTGCCGTCAGGCGCAAACACCAAAGTGGGCGACATAGAGGATAAAGGCCGCTTGCCGGACCCGGGGGCGTTGGCCACCGGCTTGCCGTCTTGCTCGGGGTAAAAGGAAAAATCCGTAAGCTGATTGTTGAGTAGAAAACCACCCGCCATCAGCCTCGACCCAAAAGCGGTCTCAATCGATGAAGTGAAGGCAAGGGCGTTGCCCTTGGCATCGACCACGGACAGGTGCGTGGTGGAGGGACCCTCATGGCCGTCCCCAGGCGCGCGCGCGGGTAAAGCCGGCAGCTTCACATCGCCCGGTAAAGCCTTTTGAATGGTCACGCGCAAGGGGTCAATTGTGGCGGCGCGGCGGCTTAAATACGAACTGTCGATCAGCCCCGCCACCGGCACCAGCACGTGGTCAGAATCTCCCAGATAATAATTACGGTCAGCAAAGGCCCGCTTTGAGGCTTCTGCGATGAGATGGGTGCTGCGCGCGCTGCCCGGCTCCAGCGCGCCCATGTCAAAGTTTTCCAACTGCCCCAGTATTTGCGCCAGCATGACCCCGCCCGAGCTTGGCGGCGCCATGCCGCAGATGCGATAGGCGCGGTAGGCTGCGCACACCGCATC
>JAJFIO010000324.1 GCA_021774915.1 Alphaproteobacteria bacterium | reverse complement strand
GGCGGTCTTGGGTTGGGGGGTCGGCGGCATCGAAGCGGAAGCGGCTATGCTGGGGCAACCGATTTCCATGCTGATCCCGGAAGTCATCGGTTTCAAGCTCACCGGACGCTTAAGCGAAGGGATCACCGCCACCGATATGGTACTGACCATTGTGGAAATGCTGCGCAAAAAAGGCGTGGTTGGGAAGTTCGTCGAATTTTATGGCCCCGGCCTTGATCATCTCACTCTCGAAGATCAAGCGACCATCGCCAATATGGCGCCCGAATATGGCGCAACCTGCGGATTTTTCCCCATCGACAAAGAAACCTTAGGCTATCTCAAAGCCACAGGCCGTCCCAAAGCCTTGCGCGATCTAGTGGAAAAATACGCCAAAGCCCAAGGCCTCTATCGCACGTCGCGCACCCCGGACCCGATTTTCACAGACAGCTTAAACCTTGATCTGAGCGCGGTCGAACCCAGCATTTCCGGCCCCAAACGCCCGCAAGACCGGGTGCCCCTCAAAGGCGCCGCCGCCGCCTTCGCCAAAACCCTGAGCAAGGAATTCGGCAAAGGCGGCATCGAGGACAAAAAAGTCAAAGTCAAAGACACCGATTACAAACTAGGTCATGGCGATGTTGTGATTGCCGCGATCACAAGCTGTACCAATACCTCCAACCCATCTGTCATGGTCGCAGCGGGTCTTGTAGCGCGCAATGCCGTCAAAAAAGGTCTCCAGGTTAAACCCTGGGTCAAAACCTCGCTGGCGCCTGGCAGTCAGGTGGTCACCGATTACCTCAAAAAATCCGGTCTACAAAAGGACCTTGATAAATTAGGGTTTGATCTGGTGGGCTATGGCTGCACCACCTGCATCGGCAATTCCGGCCCCCTGCCGGTGGACATCTCTAAAGCCATCGCCAAAGGCGATCTGGTGGCCACCTCCGTCTTGTCCGGCAACCGTAATTTCGAAGGGCGCATCAGCCCGGACGTGAAAGCCAATTATCTGGCGGCGCCGCCCCTGGTGGTGGCCTACGCACTGGCCGGCTCGATGACCATTGATCTCGCAGAAGATCCTTTGGGCACGGACAAAAAGGGCAATCCGGTTTATCTCAAAGACATCTGGCCGAGCAGCCGGGAAATTGCTGAAACGGTGCGCGCCTGCGTCACACCTGCCATGTTCCGCTCCCGTTATGCCGATGTCTTCAAAGGCGATCGCCATTGGCGGAGGATCAAATCCGGTGGCGGGCTCACCTATGACTGGAACGCCAAATCCACTTATGTTCAGAACCCGCCCTATTTTACCGATCTTGAGCCTGAGCCCGCACCCATTTCCAATATCGAGAACGCACGGATATTAGGTGTCTTCGGCGATTCCATCACCACGGACCACATCAGCCCGGCGGGCGCCATCAAGGCTGCAAGCCCAGCGGGAAAATATCTGACGGCCAAAGGCGTGAAGCCTGCCGATTTTAACTCCTACGGCTCCCGGCGCGGCAATCACGAGGTGATGATGCGCGGCACATTCGCGAACATCCGCATCAAGAACGAAATGGTGCCCGGCGTCGAAGGCGGCGTGACGGTGCATCACCCGAGCGGCAAACAAATGCCGATTTATGACGCTTCTATGCTCTATCAAAAAGAAAGCGTGCCGCTGGTGGTATTCGCAGGTAAGGAATACGGCACCGGATCATCACGTGATTGGGCGGCCAAAGGCACGCGCCTTTTGGGCGTGCGCGCAGTTATCACGGAATCTTATGAACGCATTCACCGCTCCAATCTCATCGGCATGGGTGTGATGCCTTTGCAATTCGCCAAAGGTGTGGACCTGCAAACTTTGAAATTAACCGGCACGGAAACCGTCACCATTGAAGGGCTGGATAAAAAGCTGAAACCCGGCATGCGTCTCACCGTCAAGATCACGAATGCACAAGGAATAGTGAAAGAAGCGCCCGTGCTGTGCCGGATCGATACGGAAGATGAGATGGATTATTTCCGCAATGGCGGAATTCTGCACTTTGTCCTGCGGCAATTGCGCGAAAAGGCGTGACATTAACTTTTGCCTCGGCGCGCCGTGTCACCTGATTGTGACTCGGCTTTTGAAATCGGCCCGGTTATCTTGAGAGCCATGAAACATCGCATTGCATCTTTCTCCCGAAGTCTGCTCGCCGGGGCGCTGGTGATCACCATTACGCTAATCTTCAGCGGCTTGGGCATCGCCCATGCCGCCGGGCAAAGTAGCCGCCCTGTTGTGGTTGAGCTGTTTACATCTCAAGGCTGTTCGTCTTGCCCGCCTGCCGATGCCTTGATGCTCGAACTGGCAACACGCGAAGATATCATCGCCCTCACTCTGCCGATTGACTATTGGGACAATCTGGGCTGGACCGACACGTTGTCTTCGCCCCGTCACACCGCACGCCAGCGCGCCTACGCCAAGACCCTGCCCAACAGGCGAGTCTACACGCCGCAAATGGTCATCAACGGAACGGTGGATCTCATTGGCTCTCATCGTGATGAGATCTTGGCAGCAATCGAAACCCAAGCGGCTGACCCGGCGCCGTTCGTTCCCATCACGCTAGCGCTAGAGGGCGACCATCTCGCCATCACTTTAGAAGACGCCCCAGCGGCGCTAGCAGAGAAAAAAGCGTGGATTTGGATTGCGCCCTATCATGCACAAACCCAGAGCGTCTCCATTGCCAAAGGTGAGAACGGCGGCCGCACGATTGATTACGCCAATGTCGTCGACGGCATCATGAAGGTCGGCGATTATGACGGTTCCAAACTCGTCATCACCCATAGGCTGGACGAAATGATGGCCAAAAATATCGACGATTGCGCGGTGATCGTTCAGGACACGGAAACCGGCGCCATCATCGGCGCGGCGCTCATAACCTGGCCGTCCGGTTAAGACCCTTCGGGTCCCCTTGATTTTGAGCCGACTAAGTTCATAAATTGAATGCGGTAAAGTAAACTCCTCTCCTCACGGGGAGGGGGGAATGGCTATGTCTGTTGATGGAATGATTGATTCCTGGAACCTAGAGTCTGTCATTATATGACTGAATCGAAAAGGGATTCCCAAGAGGACTGATATGTGATTCAAGATGTATGCTGGGCCAGGAGGCCAGCATACATGACAAGACCCTATTCCAATGATCTTCGAGAGCGTGTTGTAGCG
>JAJFIO010000323.1 GCA_021774915.1 Alphaproteobacteria bacterium | reverse complement strand
CCGCTCTGAACGATCGTGATCTGCCGATCTACACACTTTTGATCCCGATGTTTGATGAAGCGGAAATGGTTGACGGTCTTATTGAAGCGCTGGCGCGTCTGACCTACCCGGCGGAGAGACTCGATATCAAACTCATTCTGGAGCAAGGCGATGACGCAACACGCAATGCGGTCGCGCGCAAAAACTTAAAATCCCCGTTTGACATCATTTGCGTGCCCACGAGCCTGCCGCAAACGAAACCCAAAGCCTGTAATTACGCATTGAAATTCGCGCGCGGGTCTTATGTCGTGATTTATGACGCGGAAGACCGCCCCGAGCCCGACCAACTGATCACGGCGCTGCGCACCTTCAGGCGGTCACCACGAGATCTTGTTTGCCTGCAAGCGCCGTTAAGCTTTTACAACCCGGATCAAAACTGGCTGACCCGCCAGTTCACCATCGAATACGCCGTGTGGTTTCGCGTGGTGCTGCCCGCCTTGCAGCGGCTGGGACTGCCGATCCCTTTGGGCGGTACGTCAAACCATTTCCGTACTGATTTTCTAAAACACATCGGCGCCTGGGACCCTTATAATGTCACCGAAGACGCGGATCTGGGCATGCGCATCGCGCATTATGGCGGCACGTGCGGGGTCATTCACTCCACCACCTATGAAGAAGCCAACAGCCGGCTCGGCAATTGGATCCGTCAGCGCTCGCGCTGGCAGAAGGGCTTTTGCCAGACATGGGCAGTGCATATGCGCCACCCCGGGAATTTGGCGCACAGTCTGGGCGCAAAGGGCTTTAGCGGGTTTCATCTTGTGATCGGCGGCTCCATCGTGACGGGTCTGGCCACGCTGCTGTCGCTCGTGCTCGTCGGCGCCCAGCAAATGCTGAGCGGGGGAGCCCCGTCTTTTCACAGCTTAAACGCGTTCCAATGGGCCAATCTCAGCCTGCTCGCCACCTGTCTCGGGGTGACGGCGCTGGCGGCGCGGCGCGGGCTGAAGCGCACCGGGTTTCAATTTCTTCAAATCAGTATTCTGGGCATGCCGCTCTATTGGGGGCTGGTGTGTATCGCCGCCTATAAAGGGCTCTGGCAGCTGATCTTCAATCCCTATTATTGGGAAAAGACGCGCCACGGCCTGTCGCGCGGCTCACCGCGCAACCGCGCGCCAGCCGACCAGGCTGGGCCAGCCATATCCCATCTCCCGCAACTCCCGCCCCCAATAGCGTGAGGAGCGTTCGGCAACAATGCGCCCGCCGACGGCGGAATAAAAATGCCGGTACGGATTATCGCTGAGCGCCCATATGATGGCCGACTCAACGCCCTGCCCAATGAGACTGTCAAACAGGCAGGACAACAAAGCGCTGCCCAAGCCGCAATCAAGATGGTTGGGATGTACATAAAGCGTATAGACTTCCGCGACATAGCCGAGCTTAGGGTCCCGCGAAGGGCCGCATTCGCCAAAGCCGATCACGCCCGCCTGCTCCTCAACGGCGACAAAGGTTTCCCTGAACTTGGCGCCCCTGCGGCTGGGCGCGCTCAGCCGCCGCCGCCAGCGTTCCGCCTCAACCTCCTTGGAAAGCCCGACCAGCTTCGTGCTCGACAGTAGTCCGGCATAGGTTTCGCGCCAGGCATCGACATAGACATGGCCAATGCCTGTCGCATCCTCGGTTACCGCCCGGCGAATACGGACTACCATTTTAATTACCCCTTATGTTGAAGGGCCAAAATTCCGTGGAGCGAATCCGTGTTGTTGCGCATCAGTATAACCCTAAAGTCTGCATCGTGGCAGGGCCCGCCACACCGTCCACGTCAAGCTGCTCAGCCGCCTGCAGACTCTCGATCGCGGTTTTGACGTCCTCTGAATAGATCCCGTCGATCGGCCCTTGATAATAGCCTTTGTCGCGAAGCGCCTTTTGCAGAGATTCCACTTCAAAGCCCTTATCGCCCACTTGAAGCAGATAAAGATCGCGTTTGCCCTTTTGGGCGTTGAACAGCCGTTGCTTCGTGCTTTTCAGATAAGAGCTCTGCTGAGCGGCGTCTTGCGCTTGGCTCATCTGCTCGCGCTCAACGCTCAGGGCTTCAATTTTGTTGGACAGACGCTGATCCTTGAGCAAGAGATTCTGCTCTTCCACATCTTTTTGCAAGGTCGCCATCATCTCATCAGCCTCCTTGCGCTCCCCCTGCTCATATTTTTCGATCGCCAGTTCGTGGCGTTTTTCAGCTTCAAACAGATTGGCCTCGACGGTCACTTCGTGGTTGACCGCCTGTACCGCCGCTTGCGCGTCGGTGGTGACCGTCACCTCGATCTCACTCGTGAACTCAGCCCGTGTCCCGGAGCCGATATCGAGGTAGCTGAAAGCGAGGCGCCCAAGCGAGAGAGTACCGGAATCAGGTTGAAACAGATCCGCTTGCGGTTCAATGCGCAGCAATATGGTGCGCTCTTCACCAGCATAAAAACTTTCCATGTCGAAGTGAGTCGATTGGGAATCGCCTGCGTCGCCAAAACTGATAACCTCAACGCCCTTCACCCCGGCGCCGGGCTCGAAATCAAACCGCACATCCTTGGCGACGGTCGAAAAGAGCGTGTTCAGTTCGCGCTCGAAAATACGCGCCATCTGTTCCGGGTTTTCGATGTAATAGTAATTGCCGCCGCCGTTTTCCGCGATGGCTTGCATCAGATCTTCATCATAATCGCGCCCGAGGCCCAAAGTCGTAATACGCACGCCGCCGGTTTTAGCCTCACGCACCAGACGGCGGATTTCGGCGGGCTCCGTCACGCCTTCATTGGCAAGACCGTCTGACAAAAGAAGAACGCGGTGAAGGGCTTGCATGCCTGTCATCTGGGATTTACGCGCCGCCACTTCCCCCGCGCCGCGCATCATGCCGCCCACCAGATTGGTCGTCCCTCGGGGCTCCAGAGCGTCGATCAGGCGCTTGACGGCAAAGGTCGATTCCACAGGCTGGGAAGGCCACAACAGAGTGATCTCATCATCATATTCAACCACGGACAAGAAATCTTTGGCGTTCAGCCGGTCCACCGCCATGCCAGCCGCTTTTTTGAGATATTCGATTTTACCCTTATCCGACATGGAGCCGGAACGATCCAGCACCAGAGACAGATTGACCGGCGGGCGGGCTTCAATCTGGTCAGGGTCAAGATCAGCAGCGCGAAAACGAATCAAAACAAACAGCGGGGACGCGTCCCCGGCCACCACCAGCGGACGATCCAATTCAATGAGCGGTGAAACGGGCAACACACTCTCATCTGTATTTTCATCTGGGCTTTGGCTTTGGCTTTGGCTTTGGGCCGCAAATCCCTGGGAGGGGCCGCTGAACACAAGGACAAAGAGCGCAATGAAGGCCAGGCTCAAGGTCATAAATGCTTTTGTTGATTGTGATTTCGCGTGATGGGTCATGAGTGCTTCCCCTTTTTCGGGCCCGGTTTAAAAACGGCGCCGCTCCTGTCAACAATAAACAGACGTGACTTTAAGATAATAGAGAGGAAATGAGGCGGCTTCATGCGACAAATAAGGCAGATTCAAGATAGATCCCATGCGGCGCGCGATCTTGGCAATCACACGCATGAACGCCTTACCCAAGATCGCCAACCAAACAATTGTGGCAAAGCCAAACGCCCGCAATCCTTTGCGAGGGCCGGATATTTTCTTGAACACAACAAGATCGACCCCAATTAATATAAGATAAGAGGTTCGTCTTTGCTGCAGTGCAGAAGAGAGCGACAGGCTGGCGAAGGCTTCAAATGTGATCATGAAAACATAAAATATATTCTCATGCCGGAATGTTCTTTTTAAAACCTGCCGCCCCATTGTCGCCAAACTTAAGGCGCAGTTTTATCTCTCCGTCGTCAGAAGTGGGACATCATAAAAGATTAAGAGGGTTAATAAGTTTTTATGGATTGGGGATGACAATACGACCACGAGCCAGAATTACGTTCTGACGTCACACATCGGAAAATGAGGCCGTACCAATGGATGTCTTTGACGCATTTACAAAAGCTTATAGCCGCGAAAAACACGAAGTCATGAGTCTCAGAGATTACCTTCTCGCCTGCCGGGATGATCCTCTGAAATACGCCACAGCGGCCGAACGTATGATCGCGGCCATCGGTGAGCCTGAATATTACGACACCAGCAAAGACCCCCGGCTCTCCCGCATCTTTTTCAATCGCACAATCAAACGCTATCCGTCATTCAAGAATTTTTTCGGGATGGAAGATACCATTGAGCGCATTGTCGGCTATTACACACACGCCGCGCAGGGGCTCGAAGAAAAAAGACAAATTCTCTATCTCCTCGGGCCGGTCGGGGGCGGCAAATCTTCGCTCGCCGAATGCTTGAAAGATCTGATGGAGGTCAACCCGATTTATGCCCTGAAAGCCGGTGATCAAATAAGCCCGGTTTTTGAATCCCCTCTCGGTCTTTTTCAGACAGAGGAAATGTCGGCCCTGCTGGAGGATAAATACGGCATCGAAAAACGTCGGCTGACCGGCATCATGTCGCCCTGGGCCTTCAAGCGCCTCGATGAATTTGATGGTGATATTTCAAAATTTGAAGTTGTGCGGCTTTACCCTTCCAAGCTTCGCCAGATCGCCATCTGCAAGAC
>JAJFIO010000322.1 GCA_021774915.1 Alphaproteobacteria bacterium | reverse complement strand
CCAGCATGATATTTCGGAGCTTAGGTCCATCCAGGACTGGTTTCTGAAATTTGAACTTCAGGCCATTGCGGGTGTGTCCGAGGTCGCCACCATTGGTGGTTCCGTCAAACAATATCAGGTGATTGTCGATCCCGACCGGTTGAGAGCTTATTCCCTGCCCTTGTCCAAGGTGCGCGAAGCCATTCAGGCGGGCAATCAGGAAACCGGCGGGTCGGTCCTTGAAATGGGCGAGGCCGAATATATGGTGCGGGCCACCGGCTATATCTCAAGTGTTGAAGATCTCAGGCGTATTCCCTTGACCGCCACAAAAACGGGAACGCCTGTTTTGTTGCAGGATGTGGCCGATATTGTGATCGGACCTGAAATGCGCCGCGGCATCAGTGAGCTTGACGGCGAAGGCGAAGCGGTCGGTGGTGTTGTCATCGTCCGTTGGGGCGAGAATGCCCTGGCGGTAATCGAGGCGGTGAAGGAGCGCCTCGATATCTTTCGAGCCAACCTTCCTGAAGGCGTTGAAATTGTTGAGACCTATGATCGCTCGGCGCTGATCGAAAGGTCGATCGATAACCTCATCGAAAAATTAATTGAGGAATTTCTGGTTGTCGCTCTGGTATGCACGATTTTCCTTCTGCACTTGCGCTCTTCGGCGGTGATTCTGATCAGCCTGCCCATCGGTATTCTGGCGGCCTTTGTTGTGATGAATCTTCAAGGCATCAACGCCAACATCATGTCTCTGGGCGGGATCGCTATTGCCATCGGGGCAATGGTTGATGCCGCTATTGTTATGGTGGAGAATTTTCACAAAACAATTGCCGGTCAAAAGGTGACCAAAGAAAACAGATGGCAACTTGTCGCCACCTCGGCCAGCGAGGTGGGGCCTGCACTGTTTTTCTCACTCCTGATTATTACGCTGAGTTTTCTTCCTATTTTTGCGCTTCAGGCTCAAGAAGGTCGGCTCTTCAAGCCGCTGGCCTACACCAAAACCTATGCGATGGCCGGTGCGGCTGTTTTGGCCATTACGCTTGTTCCGGTTTTGCTGGGCTATTTGGTGAGGGGAAAAATAAAAGAAGAACATAAAAATCCGGTCAATCGCGGATTGCTTGCATTTTATCGCCCGATTCTGAAACGTGTTCTTGGCCGCCCCAAAATGACACTCGGCGTTGCTCTCATCTTTATGGGGAGCACGATCTGGCCGGTGCTGAATCTTGGAAGCGAATTTATGCCCTCTTTGGATGAGGGAGATCTTTTGTATATGCCCAGCGCCTATCCCGCCATTTCCGCCGGTAAGATGGCCGAGATTCTCCAACAGAGCAATAAGCTGATCAAAACCATACCGGAGGTGGAACACGTTCATGGCAAGGCGGGGCGGGCTGACAGCGCGACAGACCCGGCGCCTCTGCCCATGATGGAAACGATAGTCAAGCTGAAGCCGCGTGATCAGTGGCGTCCCGGTATGACCATGGAAAAGCTCAAACGGGAGTTGAACGAAATCGTGCAGATTCCAAGTCTGACGAATGTGTGGACCATGCCCATCAAAAATCGCCTGGATATGCTCGCGACAGGTATTAAAACGCCGGTCGGCATTAAAGTTGCCGGTAAGGACCTTGACGTCATCGCCGGTATTGCGACTGAGATCGAGAAGGTTGTTGCGCCCATCCCTGGAACGCTGTCGGTGTATGCCGAACGGGTCACCGGTGGGCGTTTTGTCGATATTGATATCGACCGTGCGGCCGCTGCGCGCTATGGCCTCAACATCAAAGATGTTCAGGAAGTTGTGCGCATCGCGATTGGCGGCATGAACATCACTGAGAGTGTTGAAGGTCTGGAGCGCTATCCGGTCAATTTGCGTTACCCGCGCGATGTGCGTGATTCATTGGAGCATCTTCGCACCTTGCCGATCGTAACCCCCAATCGCGCTCAATTATCCTTGGGCCAGATTGCCGATATCCGCCTGTCAGACGGGCCGGGTCTGATACGGAGTGAAAATGCCCGTCTCAACGGCTGGATTTACGTGGATATTATCGGCCGTGATCTGGGCTCTTATGTGGCCGAAGCGCAGCGAGTCGTGGCCGAGCAGATCACGCTGCCTTCCGGCTACAGCATCAATTGGTCCGGACAATTTGAATATATGGAGCGGGCAAAAGAAAGTTTGCTGGTGATTTTGCCCATTACGCTGTTGGTGATCATCCTTCTTCTCTATTTTAATTTTAAAAACTTTGTTGAGGTGGGGTTGATTATCCTGACTTTGCCACTGGCTTTGGTTGGTGGGTATTGGCTGCTTTATTTCCTCGGATTCAATATGTCCGTGGCGGTTGCGGTGGGGTTCATCGCCCTGTCCGGCGTCGCCATCGAGATTGGCGTCTTGATGCTGGTGTATTTGAATCAGGCATTTCGACATGCCAAGGGCCAGCATAGCCCGGCGGGTTTAACCGATGAGGCTCTGGTGCGTGCGATCGTGGATGGCGCGAGCTTGCGCGTGCGCCCCATCGTGATGACTTTTGCGACCGTCATCTTAAGCTTGCTGCCGATTATGTTTGGCAGCGGAACGGGAGCTGATCTCATGCGCCGGATCGCGGCCCCCATGGTGGGCGGAATGACCGGCGCGCTGGCGCTGGCGCTGCTGGTCATTCCGGCGGCATATCTATTGGTCAAACGGCTTCAAATGCGCGCCACCTCTGGTGTGGACCACTAGGTGGGTCGAGTCGCGGGACAGGGGTGTGCGCGGTGCGCCGCTCCCGTAGGAAAGAAGCAGAGAATGCTTCTGCAGATCGCGGAATCATTCAACAAACGCGAGTGAAGTGAAAATAACATGACCGCCATTCTGGTGCTGGGATTACTGATCGGGATGCAGCACGCTTTTGAGGCTGACCACGTGGCGGCTGTGGCGAGCATCGCGAGTGGTGAGCGCTCGGTCAAAGCCATGGTGCGTCATGGCGCCGTGTGGGGGATGGGCCACGCGCTGATATTGCTGCTCTTTGGGGGCTTGCTCATGGTGTTGGGGGCTGAAGTGCCTGATTCTCTCGCTGAAGGACTGGAATTTGTGGTTGGTCTCATGCTGATCGCTTTGGGTGCTCATGTGATTTATCGCCTCTATGCTGAACGGGTCCATATTCATCGCCATCGCCATTCCGGCGTTGAGCATGTGCATGTGCATGCCCATGCCGGAGAAAAAGCCCCCCACCAGCACTCAACCCATAGCCATGTTCACCCCGAAGGCCTGCCCCTTCGCACATTATTTGTCGGGATGACCCATGGCATGGCTGGATCTGCGGCGCTGCTCATGTTGTCGATGGCTACGGTGAAATCAGCGCCTCTGGGGCTGGCCTACATCGCCGTTTTCGGCATAGGTTCGATTGCGGGCATGGCCCTATTGTCGGTTATTCTGGCGGTTCCGCTGAGCTATGCGGGACGCTTGATGGGGTGGGGCCAGGGCGCCTTGCGGGCCGGGATCGGGAGCGCCACGATCCTGTTGGGTGTTAGCGTGGCGTATCAAAGCGCACTGCAATGGAGTGCATGAACAGGAATTGCTCATGAGTGGACAGGATTACAAAGCCATCGATGCGGTGGTCAATATCTGGACGGAAGAAGCTTTGTCTCATCGCCCGAATTGGGGCGAGAAATTTTTTGAAGGCAAGGTCAAGGCTAAAACCGGCATCATGGCGGGCCTGTCATTGGAGCGCATGATTGAGCAGATGGAAGAGGCGGAAATCGATAAAGCGTTTCTGGTGGCGGCTCATTCCGGCCGCCCCGGCCTGCCCGGCTGCTATCATATGCCTTACGAAGTTGTGGCGCGGGCGTGTGAACAATACCCTGGGCGTTTTTATGGTCTTGCCGGGATTGATCCTTTTGACGGGATGGACGGTGTGCGCGCCTTTGAAGAGGCGGTGCGTGATATGGGATTTATCGGCGCGCATCTCTATCCGCACTGGTTCGAGCTGGCGCCGGACCACGCCAAATATTATCCTTTCTATGCCAAATGCGTGGAATTGGGCGTGCCGATCCAGATGCAGGTGGGTCAATCACTTCTTTACGCCAAGGATTTCCCGTGCCGCTCTGTCGGTCAGCCCATCACGCTGGATGCGGTGGCGTGCGATTTTCCCGAACTTAAGCTCATCGGCATTCATGTCGGGATTCCCTGGCACGAAGAAATGATCGCCATGGCTTGGAAGCATCCCAATGTTTATATCGGATGCGATGCGCACCGCCCGAAATATTGGCCGGAAAGTTTTACTCATTACATCAAGTCTTATGGTCAGGATAAGGTG
>JAJFIO010000321.1 GCA_021774915.1 Alphaproteobacteria bacterium | reverse complement strand
GTTGACGGCCGGGATTATTTCGCGGTGCAGGACATCGCCAACACCATGATCGAGCAGGTCAAGGACAGCGGCAAACCGGCGCTCCTTGAGATCAAGCTCGACCGCTTCTATGGCCATTATGAAGGCGACGCGCAAACCTATCGCGGCGAGGGCGAGCAGGAGAGAATCCGTGAGACCGCAGATTGCCTCAAAATCTTCACTGAAAAAGTGGTGAGCGCGGCGCTTCTCGAAACAGCGCAATTGGAAGAGATCGATGCGGACGTCCGTGAACTGATGGACGATTGTGTTGTGCAAGCCAAAGCTGCGCCGCCGCCCACGGAATCGGATCTCATGACCGACATTTACGTATCTTATTAGGCTCAAGGAATTCGATCATGCCCATCAAATCTTATCGACAAGCAATTAACGAAACTCTTTTTCAGGAAATGCGCCGCGACGAGCGCATTGTCATTATGGGGGAAGACATCGCCGGCGGCGCGGGCACGCCTGGCATCGAAGATGCGTGGGGCGGACCTTTAGGGGTTACCGCCGGTCTCGTTGGCGAATTTGGCCGGGGGCGCGTGCTCGACACGCCCATCAGCGAATCTGGGTTTATCGGCGCAGCGGCTGGTGCGGCACTGACGGGCTTACGCCCGGTCGCCGAGCTGATGTTTGTGGATTTTCTCGGGGTCTGCTTTGATATGATCTACAATCAGGCCGCCAAATTTCGCTACATGTTTGGCGGGACGGGCGGCGCACCTTTGGTCATTCGCACCACTATCGGGGCAGGTATGCGCACAGGAGCCCAGCACTCGCAATCGCTTTACTCAATCTTCACCCACGTGCCCGGATTAAAATGCGTCATGCCATCATCAGCTTATGAAGCCAAGGGCCTGCTGACCCAGGCCATCCGCGACGATGACCCGGTGATTTTTTTCGAACACAAGATGCTCTACGACATGTCTGAAGATGTGCCCGATGAATCGTACACGATCCCCTTCGGCGAGGCGAATTTTGCACGCGAAGGCGATGATGTCACGATCGTCGCTTTATCGCGCATGGTTCATATTGCTGGCCAAGCCGCTGAAGCGCTCGCCAAAGACGGCATCGAATGTGAGATCATCGACCCGCGCACAACGTCACCGCTGGACACGGACAGCATCATTGAAAGCGTTGAGAAAACGGGCCGTTTGGTGATCGTCGATGAAGACACACCGCGTTGCAGTTTCGCCACCGACGTCGCGGCGCTTGTTGCGGATGAAGCCTTCGGGGCTCTCAAAGCTCCCATCAAATGCGTAAACGCCCCCCATTCGCCAATCCCCTTTGCGCCGGAACTGGAGGATATGTACATCCCCGATGCAGCCAAGGTGGAGGTTGCCGTGCGCGCGGCACTTGAAGCATCGAAGTGAGTGCACTCATGCACCGTACGTTCTTTCTTACCTTTGCAGCGATCTTATCTGCGTGCACGCCAGCATCGATGTTTTCAGACAAACCGGATACACGAATGAGTCAACCACCCGGCACCATTATGCAGATCGCCTATCTGGTGGATGATCTGGACACCGCCCTAAAATACTGGACGGAAGATATACACGCCGGGCCCTTCTTTGTCGCTGAACGGCTCAGCATCAATAATGGCCTTTACCGCGGCCAACCCAACAACCCCGATATCTCGGTTGCCTTGGGCTATAGCGGCGGCTTGATGATTGCTTTGCTTCAGGCGAATGACGACGAGCTTTCCATCTACCAAGAGCTCAAACAAAGTCATGGCAGCGGCTTTCATCATTGGGCGATCCTGCGCGAAGATTTCGACGAAGCCGTCGCCGAATATGCGCGCAAAGGATACAAGGCCATTTTTACCGGCGAAGTGTCTGTGGGAGGGCGCTTCGCCTATCTCGATACGGCGGAAAAGATGGACGGCATTATCGAGTTGATTGAAGCCACCCCCACGGCACTCGAACTTTTTTTGAGGATCGAGGCCGCCGCTAAAGACTGGGATGGAAAAGACCCCATTCGCGAACTGTAAGAAAGTGTCTTTCATCGCCATGGTAATAAAAATTTGAGAGGACCGGAATATGCCCCAACCTGACGGCGCCCTGATGCAAATCGGTTATATCGTAAAAGATATGGACAAGGCGCTTGAGCATTGGACTCAAACCGTGGGTGCAGGTCCCTTTTTTATCGCTGACCAACTGGTTATCGAAGACCGCCTTTACCGTGGCCAACCCAGCAATCCCAACATCTCTGTTGCCTTCGGCAATAGCGGCACAATGTGCGTCGAGCTTATCCAGCAGCATGATACCGCGCCATCAGTGTATCGCGAAGTGATGGAACAGCGCGGCGAGGGGTTTCATCATTGGGGTATCTGGTATGAGAATTTCGATGAAGAAGTCGCGCGCTACGAAAAAAAAGGATATGCGAAGGCTTTCAGCGGGCGCGTTCCCATTGGCGGACGCTTTGCCCATATGGACACGCTGCAAAATCTCGGCGGAATGGTGGAGTTGATCGAACTCAATCCGAAGGTCCGCGAGTTATTCAGCAATCTTGAAACCGCCGCCAAAGATTGGGACGGCACAGATCCCATTCGCAGGATGTAACTTGTTTTGTTTCACCAATATTATGATAAAAAGCAATCATAGAGGACCGGAATATGCCCCAACCTGACCATGCCATTATGCAGATCGCCTACATCGTAAAAGACTTGGACAAGGCGCTTGAGCATTGGACTCAAACTGTACGCGCTGGACCCTTCTTTGTTATAGAAAATCTTGCAGTGGAGAATCCACTTTATCGAGGTGCGCCTTCCGAAGCCAATTTTACCATCGCCCTTGGTTATAGCGGCACGATGTGCGTCGAGCTTATCCAGCAACATGATACCGCGCCATCAGTGTATCGCGAAGTGATGGAACAGCGCGGCGAGGGGTTCCATCACTGGGGAATCTGGCATGAGAACTTCGACGAAGAAGTCGCGCGATATGAAAAAAAGGGGTACGCGAATGCCTTTAACGGCCGCGTTCTCATTGGCGGGCGCTTTGCCTATATGGACACGCGACAAGATCTGGGCGGCATGGTGGAGCTGATTGAAATCAATCCGACCGTCCGCGAATTGTTCGGCAATCTTGAAGCCGCCGCCAAAGACTGGGATGGCACGGACCCCATCCGCAGACCTTGATCCCGTAGCTTAACGAGGAGATCACCCCATGCAGCAAAGCCGTGAAGACCTACTGGCAGCCTATCGATCGATGAAAACCATGCGCGAGTTTGAAGAGCGTATGCATGTGGAATTTACCACCGGAGAAGTGCCGGGCTTTGTGCATCTT
>JAJFIO010000033.1 GCA_021774915.1 Alphaproteobacteria bacterium | reverse complement strand
ACAGATCAGACCTGCATATTCGAGATATTTTGGAACGCCGACGGGGCCGAATGTCTGCTCCTTGATCATTTCGGAGAATCCGATCACCGCATTGAGCGGCGTGCGCAATTCATGGCTCATATTAGCCAGAAACTGGGATTTGGATTGATTGGCGAGTTCCGCAACCTCCAGATCGTGCGCCATCTTCAGTTCAATGGTCTTGCGGGCGTTGATGTCACGCGTCACGCTCACCAGTTCAAAACAGGCCGGCATGGGCAGCCCTTTGGGCGTTGGCGCAAGTCCGGCAACCCCCAACGCGATCACGGGCTTGAGCCGTGTCTCGACCCAAATGAAATGCCCCTCTTGGTGCTGAAGACGATATTCAAGGCTCGCCTCTCCTCCAAAAAAACCCGCCCGCTCAAATATTTTTTCTACCGCTGCCTGATCCTCACTATGAACGAGACTTAACAGAGATCGCCCCATAAGGTCTTTGGGCTCCCGGCCTAGAACATGTTGACTAGCCGGAGAAACATAAATGAGGTCCCCATCAGGGCCATGACGCATCAAAATATCGGTGACCTGATCGCTGAGGAAACGAAGGTCCGCTTCGCCCTGCTGCGCCGCCCGTTCAGTCTTCATAACGCGCGCCTCAACCAGCACTGCCACCAGCGTGACCACAGATAGAATAACCAGCAAGGTGATTAAATACTCAAGCACACCAGGCCCGGAAATCGGCAGGCCCGACAGCGCGACCGCGCCTGCCCCCAAGGCGCCCAAAAGCCCGCCAATAATAATCAGCCGCCGCTCCCGGTAGAGAATTGCCACACTGGGTAAAATCAAAACACCCATAGAGACTGAGGCCGCCGCCTGACCTGAATTCAGGCTGGCTAAAGCTATGATTCCGGATAAGCTTATGAGGCTAATCACTTGAGAGGCATACATATTACCTGTCATCCTTAAAGCCAGTGGCGCCAAGAGCGGCGTCAGCATCCACAACCCCGCCCCAAGAGGCAATTCCACCGGCCAGCCTATGGTGGTCATCAGCACCGCCGTGACCGCCGTCAACAGTGCCGCCCCGGCCACATGCCAAATCATGAAGCCGCGATGCTGCGCGGCCAGAATTGGAAAGGCACGCACCGAGGGATGGATGCTGTGATCCCGCAAGGAAAAATCCTGGACAAAAAACCGCATGGGCGCACAACTTTCAAAAGAGGTGAATCACCTGTTAACAGCGTGCCCTCTAGGTGATTAACAGAATCTGAATCCCTTCCCTGATGAGGCTCGAAATCCCTGAAAATTCGACGGTTTTGCGCGCTCTTATATCAATATTTCCTAAAATGAGCCCATTTACATTCTGGTCACTTTTGAAACTCAGACTTCGCTCACATCACTCTTTCCCTTGACACGGGCAATGTATTGCAGCTTCAGGCTGATCAAGTATAGTGTTCTTTAAGTCCAGGGTTTAAGAGTGGCGTCGTTGTAAATCTTGAACTTCCAATCAGTGTCTTCTCTGACGCTCAAGATTGGAGAAAGTGAGTACGGGGTTGGGTATGAAAAAATATTTGAGTACTTTGAGTACAGTGTCTGTTGCGGTCATTTTCCTGTCAGGGTGCGCCGATCTGGGTTCATTCTCTCCATTTGCCCCCAATGAAGACGACCTAGCGAGCCAAGTGAACGCGCCGGAAACTGATCCTTTTGAACGCGCCGTCGCGATGGCGGACGGCATTGCCGTCCCGCAACCAAAGCCACCTGAAGCGCCGCCGGTCTCCGCTCTTTCCGATGCTCCCCTCGTGCCTGAAACCATCTCTTCAGAGAGCGATCTGGCAGAAGCCCGCTACGTCAATGAAGGGCCGGTCACACCACGCGCAAAGCCCCAACCTCCGGTCGAGATCACTAAAATATCTCGTGATTACAAAGAGTTCCGTAGCGAACTTATTGAATTAAGCAAGGTTTCCATCACCACCCCTAAGAGCATGGAAGCCGCCGGCAAACGCCTGGCCGCCCACAATCCCGAACAGCTGGCTGAAGGCTGGATCGCCTATACGGCGGAAGCTGTCGCCAACAATCCGGAATTTGAGAAGGCCCTGAACAAACGTCTGGAAAAGAACGGCCGGCGTCAGCTCCTTTCGCGGATTGAGGAAAAGCCGGGCTATATCGCTTCCCTCTCTGATTTCAAGAATGTGAAACCGGTCGTGTTGAGTCTCATCACGCAGGAAGTCGGCCTGATGAAATCTCTCGGCGACACCATCCACAAGCAAGCCTTGATCTTCCAGGGAAGCCGGTGGGGACAAGCCGACCCTCAGGCCCCCTCCGCCACCCCCGCGAAATGGGATCCGGCCCTGACCATTGATCGGTTTAACCGCGCTCTGATCTGGCGCGCCGCCGATTCATCGCTCACCGCCCGCGCGCACACGCCTTCCATGCCGCCCGCACGAGCAAAAGCCAGCATGGCCCCGATGATGGGTCGCATCCTCGATCTTGCCGCCCGGATCAATTTGCAAGCGGCTGACGGTAAAAACCAACCTGCCGTGGCGCGCCTCATGTCCAATAAAGGCATGGCGCAATGCTTCACCTGGGCACGCCTGAATCTGGCTCAATGCACAGCCGCCGCCGCAAGACCCTCTGAACTGGCTTACTGCACGGCAAAACACGCTCTCCAGGAACGGGCGAATTGCTGGGACTGGCTGGTTTCTTTCGATCAGGGTGCGTAGAAACTTTGCCAGCCCAAAAGGTCTGGTAGAGACAAGCCGCAAAATTTCCCTTTTTTCCATGAGGCGTCGCCCAAGTGCGGCGCCTCATCTCATTGTGGGGAGACATGGGCCGGGCGTGCGCCTAGAGCATTTCCGAGCGAAGTGGGCACCGGTTCGCGTGAAGGAAATGCGACCAAACAACACCTTAGAGCCGTTCTGTGAGTCAAATAAAGTCGGAACGGCTTGTCTTATGAGGGGCACTCATGACAATGAGTATAAAACTCTCATAAATATCAAACCAAAGACTTTACGTGAACGCAAGAAGGTAACCCTATGTTCCAGATGATCTTCAGTTCTTTTGGTGGGTTTCCATGTTTACTATCATTCGTCTCGCTTTTCTGGGCTTCCTCTGTGCGTATCTCTTGTCCTATAGCCCGCTGTCCGGCGCTGATCTTCCGCTGCCTGATGGAACACTTGGCGCTCAATCAGAATCGATTGTACCGGACCTAGAAGAAGACACGATCACAGACCTCATGGGAACGGTTCAGAATTTTTGTTCGGACCAGCCTAAAGTCTGCGAAATGCGCGATGCGGCGCTCCGCATGGCCCATGTCCAGGCCGTGTCCCTTACAGGTGCCCTTCACGACTGGCTAGCAGAAAGCCTTGACGAGGGATAGGAGACCTGACCTTAACCGTCGGCAGGCTTCCTAAAGGGCGGCTCGTTTCGTGGATTTTACCCTCCAAACTTCTGTTTTTCGCCGCCAGAACCCCTAAATCCATTGAGAATCACCTCAGATTGGCTTAAGTACAAAGCCACTCAATCCAGCATGATGGCCGCCCCCCTTCTCACGCAGCACAGCGTTGAGAGGCTAGACCGGCAAGGAGAGCCGATTTTATGAACACTAGCGAGTTGCAGTTGGAATCGAAGGTTAACATCCGTCCGGCCACAAAAGATGATGTCGGGAGCATGCTGAAAATGCTTATAGCTCTGGCCGTTTACCAGAACCAGGAAACACACGTCACAGCCACTGAAGACGACCTGATCAGAGATGGGTTCGGCCCCTCCCCGCAATTTGAGTGCATTCTCGCCGAAGTGGACGGACAGCCTGTCGGCATGGCGTTTTTTCACGCCACATATTCAACATGGAAGGGGCGCCGGGGATTGTTTATTGAAGACCTTTTCGTCGATGAAAGCGTCCGCAGCAAAGGCGTCGGCCGGTCGCTTGTGAAAGAAATTGCGCGCATCGCCGAAACCCGCATATGCCATTACATCGAATTGAACGTTGTTCATGCAAACCCGGCTCGGAATTTTTATGACCGCTATGGATTTGTTCACCTTGACGATGTTTTAACGTACCGGCTGAGCGACAAACGGTTTCATCAACTAGCGTCTTCTCCCGAATGAGTACTGATGAATGCCCAACTCAGATACCATAGAACGCTTGATCGATGATTTTGAAATTCTCGAAGATTGGGAAGACCGCTATCGCTATGTCATCGAACTGGGCAAAAAACTGCCACCTCTTGATGAGGCGCTCAAAAACGATCAATCGAAGGTAACAGGTTGCGTCTCTCAGGTCTGGTTGATCTGCGATCGGTCAGACGGGCCACCGCTCACGCTCTCCTTCAGAGGGACCAGCGATGCCCACATCGTTCAGGGCTTGATCGCCATCCTGTTACGTCTGTACAATGACAAAACGCCGCAAGAGATTATGTCTGTGAATGCGGGAAGCCTTTTCCACCGTCTCGGCCTTGACGAACATCTCAGCCCGCAACGCTCAAACGGCCTGGCCGCCATGGTCAAGCGCATTCGCCAGGATGCATCGCGAATGGCTGAGACCGCCTGAGGGTCAGGTTTACTTCTCCCCCTTAACGGCCTCGCTGGAGCCGGGTTTTTCTGCAATACCGAACAGCGCCCGGCGACGGGTCAATTCAGTCTCCACCTGGGCTGGCGTGATGCCCAAATGCGCCCACAGCACCAGCAGATTAAAAAACAGATCGGCACTCTCTTCAATCACAGCCGCCTGGGCTGAATTGTTTTTCATGGCGGCAACGGCAATTTCCACCCCCTCCTCACCCACTTTTTTGGCCATCTTCAAAAGTCCGGCATCAAGAAGCTTCCGGGTCTTGCGCCCCAGATCCGCACCCTCAACCACGCGGGCTATATCAAGGTAGAGTGTGTCCAATTCCTGCATTTATGTCTCCGTCACTGCAAAAGCGTTGATTCGCGCCAGCGCCTAAGGTAACGAACACAACGCAGGTGCAACAGGGGGTTAAGAATGGCGAAGCCGGGGCTCGACAAAGATCTTAAAAAAATTGGCAAACTACAGGCCGCCGCGATCTCTCAGGGCCAGAGCCTCATTCCGCTGGGCATGGGGTTTTTATTTCTGATCGGTGTTCTTGTCTTTACATCAATGCGTTATGGCGATTTCTCCGTGGGATATGTGATCGCCATCGCAGCGGCCATCGGGGGCTATATGGCGCTCAACATTGGCGCCAATGACGTTGCGAACAATGTCGGGCCAGCGGTTGGCGCAAACGCTTTGACCATGGTTGGCGCCCTTCTGATCGCCGCAGTTTTCGAATCGGCCGGCGCCCTTCTCGCCGGGGGCAATGTGGTCTCGACCATTTCCAAGGGCATTATTGATCCCAACATGATCGCCGATTCATCTATTTTCATTGCGGCCATGATTGCCGCCCTGTTAGCGGCCGCTGTGTGGTTGAATCTGGCCACATGGATCGGCGCGCCTGTCTCCACCACCCATTCCATCGTCGGCGGCGTGGTCGGCGCAGGGATCGCAGCCGCCGGGCCCGATATTGTCAACTGGTTCACGATGGGCAAAATTGTCGCGAGCTGGGTCATCTCGCCGCTTATGGGCGGTCTGATTGCAGCCGGGCTTTATCAAATCGTGCGCGTGCTCATTTACCAACGCGACAATAAAATCGCAGCGGCCGTGCGCTGGGTGCCGGTACTCGTGGCCCTCATGACCGCCGCCTTTTCAGCCTATCTGATGATGAAAGGTTTCAAGAAAATCTGGAAACCATCAGGCAATTTCGTCATGCTGGTTTCCATCAGCCTGCTACTGATTGTTCCTTTTGCCGTCCGGCCCCTGACCCGGCGCGCCGCAAACGGTTTGGACAACCGGCGCAAACATGTCACCACCTTGTTCAATATACCGCTGATCGTCAGTGCGGCGCTTCTCTCTTTTGCCCATGGCGCCAATGATGTGGCCAATGCCATTGGCCCCCTCGCCGCCATTGTCTCCGTGGCCGGGGGCGACGCAGTGGGCAGTAAAGTCAGTGTTCCCCTCTGGGTGATGGCTATAGGAGGTTTGGGTATCTCCTTGGGACTCATGCTCTACGGCCCCAAGCTCATCCGTGTTGTGGGGAAGCAGCTCACGCGGCTGGATCAGACACGCGCTTTTTGCATCGCCTTAGCGGCGGCCATTACGGTCATCATTGCATCCGCTCTGGGCCTGCCGGTGAGTTCCACCCATATCGCAGTGGGCGGTATATTTGGCGTTGGCTTCTTACGCGAAATGTTGGCCAATAAGCCGATAAGAGAAAACCCTGGAGCCCCTTTGAAGAAAAGGGAAAAAAAGCGCCGTCTGGTCAGGCGGCAACAATTGCTGACCATTGCGGCGGCCTGGATCGTGACTGTGCCCTCGGCAGCGCTTTTATCAGGGGTCATCTTTTTTATCATCTCGAGATGGCTATAAGGAGCGGGAGGGAATCCGGGTGCCGTTCATTCCATAATGCTCCACCAAACGCGCCAGGCCGATCTGCAAAACGACCTTTCCGGAGCGCTGTGGCCAGCCAAGCACCCGCTCCGCCTGTTCAAGGCCATTCAGATAGCAGCACGTTTCAAGCAAAATATCGGCTAAACCCGGCCCAACATGATCCAGGGCTAAGGCCAAGCGCTTTTTTGCGGCCAGTGCCGTTTCCTGCACGCACAGCCAGTCAGAGGGCCCCCTATGACGCGCGCCCGATGAAGGCCCCGCTGACCAATCGCTGGTCACACGCGGGGTCATTTGCGCCCGGGTAAAGTCTTCCCTCAACCGCTCACCCGCAGCGAATTCGGCTTCGCTGATCAGGGGCTGGCCATCTGGCCCCTTTCTCTTGACCAACCAGCCAAGCGGCGTTTCCGCTAAATTGACTCTATGAAATGCATTGGCTTTATCAGTCGAACGGATATACCGCCTGCCCTGCACCTCATGCTGGGTGCGATGAGGCATCTCTGCAGTGCCGAGGCGGCACACAAATTGATGGCCAATCTCACTCAACACATACACATTCACCGCCGTGTCCTGATTTGGACATTCGGACAAACTTGCCAGACGCACCAATTCGCGATGCAGCCAAGCGGTCATAATGACCTCAGAACAGTAAAGTTGCGGGTGGCGCCATTTATTTTTTGACCCGAAAATACCGAACTGCTGCTTTTTAGCAGGCTTGGCAAACGCCCCTTGAGTAGCCATACGCGGCAATACCCGCTTGGCTTCACGCTCAATCTCTCCATGCGCCGTCATGATGATTCCTTCTTACACCTGGATTCAGACGATGCCAGTGCCGCCCAGAGGCGCTGACATCGACAGATGGTGCGCACTCCTAAGTTGCGAATATGAAAGTGGCTGTGTCGCCAGGGTTTTGAGTGTGTGTTCTAGACATTCCAACAAGCGGTCAAATTGAGGGTCATCACGCATTTCCTCAATATGTTGGCAGGCATGCGATGCAGTGCTGCGGTCTCGCCCGAATTCCCGGCCCACATGCGTCAAATTCATGCCCAGGGTCACATGTACCAGATACATGGCCGCCTGGCGGGCCAAAGCTACTGGCGCCTTGCGCCGCGTTGCAGCCCGCAGTTCCTCCACTGACACAGAAAACGCTATAGCCGTTAAATGCATTGCTAGGCGAATTCCTCTTTTTTGATCGTTTTCCTTTTTTTTCAGAACAGCCGGTACCAACATCACTCCATCCTCTCCTCTACATATCACTCAATATTCACGTAATAGGAGAATTATCAATCAATTTTTATCGTATGGGGATAAGTTACGCATCAATACAACTTTTTCATGATACAATTTCTTGGTTAATTAGATCATCTCATTTACAACTTAACCTATTATAGGGGGTGATTGGATGAGAAATCACATACGCCACTTTCGCAAGCTAAGAGGCTTGACTCTCGGCGAAATCGGGCGGGAAATCGGGACAACTCCTCAGACGGTCTCACGGCTGGAAACTGGTACGATGACACTCTCCACTGACTGGCTCGTACGCTTGGGGTCTGCCTTAAAAGTTAGTCCGACAGACCTCCTGGACTCTCCAGACCGCCAATCCATACCCGTTATTGGAGTAATTCAAGAGAGGGGATTTCTTCATCCTTCGAAATCCGATGACCTTTTCATTGACTTGCCATCGGTGAATCCGGTGGCAGTGAAACTCGGGGCAACCCTTGGCCCTTTTCATGCCGGAGACCTCCTCATCTGCGACAGGCTCCCCGGTGAGAACCTCATACATGCGGTCAATCAGGACTGCCTGGCCACCACAAACCATGGCGTCAGCCTCCTGTGCCGCATCATTGCCAGCGAGCAGAAACCTTCCCGTTTTTCTCTGGTGCCCTTTCAAGCCAAACAGGCTGTGCTGTATAATCAGGAATTGCTCTGGGTGGCTGTCCTGATCATGCGGATCACGAACTTACGATAGGGCGTTTATCGTTGAGCTGGACTAAAAGATGGAACACGCCGTTCGAAGCATTAGGAAGCATTGACTGCAGGCAGCCGAGCTTCTGTTAATGCCACGGCCTGAGCAACATGAAGAAAAACGTCATAGCCCAATATCATGTTTACCGAAGCCCCATCATGAGAAAGCGGGAGCTTTAACCAGAATTGAATCAGGTGGTCTTCAGTGGCATTGCGTAGAGATGAAATACCCTGAGCGGGTTTTCCACGTTCAACAACGCGATCCAATGCCGCACAATCCGCCTGAGGTACTTGGTCCAGATAGTGACCAGTTAACTCCTGATGGAAAACTTCCCGCAGGCCAGTACCCGCAAGCCGCACGCGATAGCGTTGCTGAGGCTCAAGTTCAACATCGATCAGACTGACAAAACTCAAATGGCGCCGCAAGCGGCCCGGCTCAATGTCACGCCGCGCGGGCATGGTGCGTTCACCGCAGCATTCGGACCAATAGTCAAAAAGAGCGCGCTGCTCGGGAATGACCAGTTGCGCACGAAATGCCAAATTAGAATCCAACACGGCAGAGCTTACCCCTATTCATTAACTCCAAGAGCGCCCCTCCTGGAATCACGTCACTCATTTCAAACGCGAACGTCCCTTTTGTCCCAAACCCATCTGCTTTGCCAGATCAGAACGTGTTTGCGCATAATGTGGCGCCACCATGGGATAATCATTCGGCAGCCCCCACTTCGCCCGGTACTCTTCCGGACTCATATTGTAGTGGGTGCTGAGATGCCGCTTGAGAGATTTGAATTTCTGTCCGTCCTCAAGACAGATAATATATTCATCGGTTACAGATTTTTTGATCGGCACCGCAGGTTTTAAGTTCTCTCGCTTTACTGGCGCGCCACTTTGATCAAGCGCGGCCATAGCGGCGTAAACCTGCTGAATCAGACCCGGCAGCTCGGCCTGAACGATAGTATTATTCCCAACATAAGCCGATACGATATCCGCAGTCAGCCCAAGGAGATCGGCATTGTCGTCCATGGTTTGCACCATCTGCTATCCGTCAAGATGTCATTTTACCCAGGAAATACCACTATGGTTAAACTAGTTGCTTCCGCAAATACATGCAAGCAACAACGTTCTATCTCACGCTTTACTTACAGCACCTTCCCAGGAGGGAAGTATACTTGACCCTAAACCGCCTACCGCTCAGTCTATTTTAGTATCATAGGAGAAAAGAATATGATTGCACCTCATTTGGGCACGGTAGCGTGGGCCGAACTGACCGGCGGAAATCTGCGCCGCTCGGATCGCCGGCATCAGATACTCAGCACTCCTGGGCATAAGATCAAAACTTATGGACCGAGCCCTTTTACGGCTTCACCCAAAAGTGCGCTATGCATTCAAGTAATAAGGCATCAATTGTTTTGCCCATGAAGGGGCTGTCGCGGATGTCATCGGTGCGTGTATGACGTCGATTTCGCCAATCAACAAACAAGCAGTTTTGAGTAAACACCCTCGTTTAGAATTTAACAGCGCGGTCACCCAGGCTTTGACAGAGCGAGCCAAGCGCCGGTGAAAGTGCCGCATGGCTTTTCATATGGCGGGAGGACTTGAAAAATTGATAAGGAAAGCACCGTTTGCCGATCAAAAATAATTGAGGATCAGCGTGACGCCCAGAAGAATGGCAATCCACAGCGCCATATGACCGGCAGGCCAGGAACGCGCCAGCGTGCTTTCTGGGCCATGCAAACGATAAAGCCGACCAATGAATTGATCGAGGCGTTTCTGGCTGCTCGCAGAAATCCATTGTCGCGCCACGTTTAATCCCCTTCCGATCACCGATAGCCCTGCTGGGGTCAGCTTACGATAGAACCAGTCCGTATCGAGATTTGTCGACCGGATTTCCGGCGGATAGACTCCAACCCTGATTAAAACAACGAATGCCAAAATCGCAAACAGAAGTAATTGCAATTGGGTAATGACATGTGCCGTCGTGTAAGGCTGGTAGTCCATGGGAAAAGGCAAAAGAGCAAAAAGAGGCGCTGGGTAAACACCGATCCCAATGCACAATACCGCCGAAATTCCCATCGCGATCAGCATACCGGGCGGCGCTTCTTCGCAGCGCTTGCCGCTGTCATGCGCGAAAAAGGCAAAGTAGGGAATTTTGATGCCCGCATGTTCCAGCACACCGGCTGACGCAAACAAAAGGATGGCCCAGATCCAGATCATATGTTCGCCTGACACCGCATCGATGATCAAACCTTTGGTGACAAATCCGGCAAAGAGTGGAAAAGCTGCGATAGACAAAGCGCCGATGATACAAAAGAAGGCTGTGATCGGCATGGATTTGTATATCCCCCCTAATTCCGATGCTTGAATCGTTCCGGTGCGGAAAAGCACAGCGCCCATGCTCATGAAGAGCAGGCCTTCAAAAATGATGTTGCAAAAGGCGTACCCCGCAGCGCCGTTGATCGCGAGCGGCGTGCCGATACCAATGGCCACAACCATGAAGCCTACCTGATTGTTGATACTGTACGTCAGAACCCTGCGCAGATTATCTTCGATCACCGCAAAAAAGATGGGGAAGAGCGTCATGATCGCGCCAATCCAGATCAACTGTTCGGTCCCCGCAAAGCCGCGCGCCAGAGAGTAAACCGCTAGCTTGGTGGTGAAGATCGACAGGACGATGGTCCCGGACACGGTGGATTCAGGATAAGAATCCTGCACCCAGTTATGCAGCAGAGGAAAAGCGCTTTTGACGCCGAATGCCAGAAAAATCAGCAGGACCGGAAAAGAACTGAGCTCCATGAGATCAAAAGCGATCGAGCCTGTATCATGCGCATAAAGGATGAGCCCGCCCAACAGCAAAACGCCTGACCCCACCTGTATGATGAGATAACGCACACTCGCCTTGATGGCCCGTTCCGTCCGACCCGCCCAGATGAGAAACACAGAAGAGATTGCAGCCAATTCCCAAAAGACGAAGAGCGTAATAAGATCGCCCGCCAAAACGCCGCCAAGCGCCGTCCCCGGATAAACCACAGACGTAACCTGTTGCAGCGTATCGCGCACATGCCAGGCGTAGATAATGTTCAGCGCCGTTGCGATAAAGAAGATGGCACTGAATATCCGGCTGAGGCCATCAACCCGCATGATCGACAATGTGAAATCAAACAGAGAAATTTCGCCATAAGAGCCAAACGGATAGCTCAGAAAATGTAACAGTCCCACAACCGGCAATGCCAGCATGTAGACTTTACGAAAGGATTGGGGAACAAGCGGAATCAACATCCCCCCAACAATCAGGATAAGCGCAGGAAACAAACTTAGAGGCAGGACATTAGCGATCATAATAACCCTCATCCCGCATGACTAATTTACGAAGGAGCTTTCCCGCAAACACGATAAATACAAAACAGGCAAATCCATAAAAACCATAAAAATTACGAATATGTTCCACATCAAAGTGGGGGTGTTTGACATAAAAAAAGTCTGCACCCGCCACCAGCACACACAACGCAACAAGAGCCCAGACCAGATAATCGATGTGTTTTGGATTATCGAGCCAAGTGGCTTTTTCTCCTGCCTGCGTCTGTTTTGTCTCATCAGTCATCGCGGGGTCCGCCTTGCTTAAACGATGGTTTCGAGAAAACGATAAATCGGCTCGGCGTAAAAAAACAGAGCAATACAACCTAACGCGGTCAGGCAAAGCGGCAGCACGCAGAGTACCGGCGCCTCTCTTAAGCCTCTCATCGGCGCAAATGTTGCTGCGCTACCCAAAGCCGCCGCCGGCGCCTCCGAGAAAAAACCGCGCACGACCAGAGGCATCAGATAACCCACATTCAGCAGAGATGAGAGCATAAGAACCGCAATGATAACTACCTCATCGCGATCCGCCGCCGCCATGATCAACATGAACTTGCTCCACGCCCCGCCCATGGGCGGCAATCCTATAATGCTGAGCGCGCCTATGAAAAACGCCGCAAAAGTGAACGGCATCACCCGGCCCAGCCCGGTCATGTCACTGACTTGCGTTTTATGGGTGGCCACATAGATCGCCCCGGCGCACATGAACAGGGTCATCTTGCCCATGGCATGCATGGCGATCTGCATGCCGCCGCCGATCACCCCCATGGATGTCGCTAGCGCCGCCCCCAATGTAACATACGACAATTGGCTGATAGTAGAATAGGCGAGCCGGGCTTTTAGGTTATCCTTGGTCATCGCCACAAGCGACGCAATCAGGATAGTCGCCGCAGCCAACCACATCAGCCATTGAGAGGCCCCGGTTGCGCTCAGGAAATCAATTCCAAAAACATATACCGTGACTTTAAGGACCGTGAACACACCGGCTTTCACCACGGCGACCGCATGGAGAAAAGCGCTCACCGGTGTTGGCGCCACCATAGCAGCCGGCAGCCAGCGGTGAAACGGCATCAGCGCCGCCTTGCCGGTGCCGAACATATAAAGCGCCAGCAACACAGGTACGATGGCGGGTTCCGCCACGCCATCCAGAATTCCACCCGGACGAAAATCCAATGTGCCCGCAATCACCCATGTCCAGATAATCGCGACTAGCAGAAATCCGATGGAGGTGGTCAACAGGACGCCCAGATAAACCCGCCCTCCCCGTCGCGCCTCATCGGTTTGTTTATGGGTCACCAGCGGATATGTCGAAAGCGTCAACGCCTCATAGAAAATAAACAGGGTGAACATATTGCCGGAAAAAGCGATGGCCAGCGCACTGGCAATGGCGATGGCAAAACAGACATAAAAACGCGTCTGGTGCTGTTCTTGATTGCCGCGCATATAACCAATGGAATAGACCGAATTGACGATCCACAGACCACTGGCAACGGTAGCAAACAACATGCCCAATGGTTCGATCTCAAAGGCCAGGTTTAAGCCCGGTATCACCTCCCACAATTCCAGACGCGGCCGCATTCCATTCACGACATGGACGAGCAGATAGAGCACGTCGGCGAACAACAGACCGGCTGTAACCAAAGTTACAGCCTCGCGCCGGTTGGGCGTTTTATCGGAAAGAGCGATCAGAACGGCGCCGATGAGGGGCAGCAGTAGGCTGGTGCCCAATGCAATTTGCGGCGTGAATGAGATCATGTTCCTGCCCCCAGCAGCATCTCAGCCGCGCGCGTTGCCATATTCGTAGTCAAGCTGGCATGAATCCCAAAATAGAAATTAGCCAGAACCAGAACCCATATGGGTATCAACATGGACAGAGGCGCTTCGGTGGCTTGTGAATCCGCCGGAGCCGGTTGCAGATAGGCGACCTCAACGACCCGCCACACATAAACCGCAGCGATCAGTGAACTAATGACCACAAGAGCCGCGATCCACCATTGTCCGGATTCCAAAGCTGCCTGGATCAAAAACCATTTGCTAATGAACCCGACTGTGAGAGGCACCCCGATCAGACTGAGGCCACCGCCAACAAAAGCCGCCATAGTCCACGGCATGAGAGAAGCCAGGCCCGCCATTGAGGCGATATCCGTCGATCGAAGTCTGTAAGCCACCGCACCCAGCACCATAAACAAAGTGCCCTTCATCAATCCGTGATTGAACAGATGAATGGTGGCCGCGCTTAAACCCGCCACGGTCGCGAAACTAATCCCCAACAGCATGTAACCAATCTGGGCAATACTGGAATAGGCCAGCATGCGCTTGGCGTTTTCTTGGAAGACCGCCACAATCGAGGGTACAAACATACCCAACAGAGCCAATGGCAAAAACAGATAGGTAAGTGTGAGTCCCTGGAACTCGAATCGTGTGCCGAAAACGGTGAATACGAAGCGCATCAGAACGTAGACAGCCACTTTGGTGGAAGTGGCGGCGACAAAAGACGTCACAACGGACGGCGCATATGTATAGGCATTGGGAAGCCACAAATGCAGCGGAAAGATCGCAAGTTTGAGTCCAATTCCCACAACGATGAAAGCAAATGCCGCCCGCAGTGTGCGGCTATCACCAAGATCTGCGATGCGCGCCGCGAGATCCATCATATTGAGAGTGCCGGTCGCCATATAAAGTAAACCCACACCAATGATAAAGAATGTCGCGCCGATAGTGCCCGCAATGAGATAGGATATGGATGAAGAGAGGGCCCGTTTATCATGCCCTGCCCCTAATGCCACCATGACATATGTGGAAAGGGAGGCAATTTCCAAAAATACGAAAACGTTAAACGCATCACCTGTGATGGTCACGCCCAGCAGACCCGCCAGGGAGAGCAAAAACAGGGCGTAAAACCGGCAGCGATTGTCAGGCGAAATTTCCGCGATCACGCTCTTGTGCGCATAAGTTATCACCAGCGCACCGATACCCGACACTAAAAGAAGGACGAAGGCGTTGAGCGCATCGATTCTATACTCGATCCCCCAGGGCGGTGGCCAGCCGCCCATATGGTAGGAGATAACCCCCTCGTCCAGAACTTGTATAAGCAAGTGAGCGGCAATCAAAAAACTGGCCCAACTCACCACCAGCGCCACTCCCCACGCCGCTCTCTCACGGCGCAACACCATGCAGATGGGAGACGCAATCAAGGGAAGAACAACCTGGAGTGCAGGAAAATGAAGAGAGATCTGCGCCAACATTATGCGTTCACGCCCTCACCGAATTCGAGCTTGTGATCGATGGCGAGAATCTCATCTTCCTCAATGGTGCCATAGGCCTCACGGATACGCACGATGATTGCCAGCCCCACGGCCATGGTGGCCACCCCCACCACGATCGCCGTCAGGATCAGAACATGGGGCAAGGGGTTCGAATAAAGCACCCCCTCTCCGGCTGCCTCAATCGGTGCGGTGGCGCCCTTCACTTTTCCTATGGAGATGTAGAGAAGAAAAACCGATGTCTGGAATATATTCAGTCCCACCAGTTTTTTGATCAAATTGCCGCGGCTCATGACCGTATAGAGCCCCACCATCATCAAGACGACGACAATCCAATAATTGTAATGACCAAGAACGAATTCCGCAGACATCACCAATCCTCGTCACTGATTTCGACGTTACGGCCGGCAAAGGCATAGAACAGACCGATCATTACCGCGGCCACCGTAATCCCCACACCCAACTCAACGGCCAAGATGCCGTAATGCTGGCCAGCATTATGGGTGTCATTTGGAACGAGTACGTCATAGTCCAAATAGGCACCGCCCATCCAAAGGGTGGCATATCCCACACCGGCATAAAGCAGGACACCCAGCGCCATAAGCACTTGAACAGCGCGCGGTGAGATGACTTTCTTGAGCATATCAAGGCCGAATATCAAGCCATAAAGAATAAAAGCAACGGCAAAAAGGATACCCGCCTGAAACCCGCCGCCGGGCCCAAAATCACCATGAAATTGAACATAAAACGCAAACAAGATAATGGGGTGAATCAGTGTCTTGGTGACAACGCGCAAAACGAGATGAGGGGTCATGCCTGATCCTCTTCATCTTTGCCGGGTGCAGTCCCGCCCGTGAATCCCATTCCCAGCAGGACAAGCACCCCCAGCCCGGCTGCAAACACCACCACGACCTCACCAAGGGTATCGAAACCGCGATAACTGGCAAGCACCGCCGTCACCACATTGGGCACATCGATCTCATGGGGCGTGCGCTCCATATAGTCCATGCCGACATAGCTGTTGGCGGGCGAGCCCGGGTCCCCAAAAGCCGGCATATCAAATGTCGCGTAGATCAGAGCGGCGCCTGTGACCAAAACCGCCAGCAAGGGCAGACGAGAATGCTGGCTGGTGACGGGTTTCTCCCGCCGCGCCGTCAACATGAGCGCGCCAAGCATCAGCACGGTGGAAACCCCGGCGCCGACGGCGGCTTCGGTGAACGCCACGTCCACCGCATCGAGGTTCACAAAAAACGCCGCTGACAACAGACTATACACCCCGCCCACCATGACCACGGAAAACAGATGACGCATGATCACAACGGCCAACGCCGACAGCAGCAAAAACGCCAACAGTATAATGTCCACGAATGTCGACATATCAAGTGAAGGTATATAGGTCATCGCCCCTCCCCCTTTTTCATTCTTGATCCGACCGATCAGATCCGGGCGATGCAGTGCCGGCTCTGACGCTCAGAAAGGGGCGAAGGCCGGCCGTCAGGGCGGCGTTGGCAATGGCATGGGTCGCCGTCGGACTGGTGATGAACAGAAACAACCCTATGAAAATGAGTTTGACGGCGATCAGACTGAAGCCCGCCTGCAAAACAAGCCCCAGCAAAATGAGTTCACTGCCCATCGTATCGGTGACGCCGGCAGCATGAAGGCGCGTATAAAAATCAGGAAAACGGTATACGCCCACCGCGCCGACAACGACGAAAAAAGCGCCTGCGCCCAGAATGATGCAACTCAAGATGACCACGCTCATGTCCAGCATTCACTCATTCCTCCTTGTCTACTGGCATGCCTGCACGGCCGCGCACCGAACTCATGGCCATCTGAAAACTCCGATACCGGAAGAATTTAAGGATGGCGATAGTGCCCACAAAGTTGATCAACGCGTAGAGCAAAGCAATATCAAGAAATTCAGGCCGCCCGCCGATAAAATTTAGAACCGCAATCAGCAGAACCGTCTTTGTCCCGAAAGAATTCACCGCAAGGACCCTGTCATAAAGGGAGGGGCCGATAAACAGCCGGAGCATCACAATCAACATGGCTACAAAAATAGCGACGGCCGATACAATGAGCGCAACTGAAAGGGCCATTTGATCAGTCCGCCCCCAATGCGGCAATATGACGATCCATGGCAGCAATCGCTTGCGGGTCCGCCGCCTGTTTTGTCAGAGCATGGATCAACAACTCATCGCCATCCACACTCACCGTCACCGTGCCGGGTGTCAGGGTAATTGAGTTCGCTAAAATGGTGAGCGCCAGATCCCCCTTCACTGTGGCCTTATAGGTGAACATCTCCGGCCGCACCGAGGACAAATCCGAGAGAACCGCCCGCGTGACCGCAATATTGGCCTTGGCGACGTCGCCGGCCAGCCAAGCCCAGTATTTCAGGATCTTGACACCCAGGTGAAATGGCACGGATTCGTAATCCACAACATTCATCCGCCGGGACAGCAGGACCGTCACCAGGCAGGACACAAATCCAAAGAACAGGATCAATGGCTCGTGGAAATAGCCCGAGAGCAAGAGCCAGAGAACAGCCAAGCCTATAAACAGGCCAAAAGTGCGCATTATAAAAAAGCCTCACCCAGGCGCGAATCGCCGCATCACCCAAAAATCAGGCCTATTTCTTAATATGACTGGCGTGGCTTGACCAGCCCCAATCGGCGCTGATGCGTCCTTAGGCTGGTTGCCTGCGCCAGTGGGGCCGCTCCCCGTGACGCAGCCTCATCCAGCTAAACACCAGCGCATAATGCAGAGCGAAATAGCCCAGGCCGAATAACAATTCACGCGCGCCCCAGACACTGTCCGGCGCCTCAATCAGAGTTGGTGTCCCCAAAGAGAGATTGGGAGTCGTTATGACCAATATTGCGATGATGTTAGTGCTCAAATGGAATCCCGCACTATATTCCAGGCCATCCCCCCGAAAAACCAACAGCCCTAAATAAAGCGACAGGAAAATGTAATACACCATCGCCCACCGCCCGGCCTCCATGACTCCATCATTATAAAAGTGCAGGGCGCCAAAGGCAAAAGCCGGAATCAACCAACGCCACCAAAAACTGGGTGTAAAGTGGGCCACCGCCTGCATCAGATAGCCGCGAAAGAAAACTTCTTCAGCCAAAATCTGAAGCGGTATCAGCACGCAACTCAACAATACGACGACAATCCAAACCTTGAGGTCGAAACTTGGACTGAACTGGCCTTCGCCATCCATCACGATCACAGTGACTAAAGCCGACAGCAAGAAGAGCGACACGGCAAGTGACGTGCGAAATCCACGCCAATTAATGCGCTTGTCCACATGAAGCAGCGTGCGCCACTTGCGTCTGTGAACCAAAGAGACAACCAACAAATTTGCGGGTAGAAAAAGAATGATCGAGAGCATCATCAGAACATACTGGACGACATACCACGTTGAATCCTGGTCGGGGTATTCTTGGGACAAGTAGCCTATGATATCTGAACCGTCGCCCCCCCAATAAAAGCCGATCGCAATTCCAGCAATAAACGAGATTATGTTTACGAACACTAACCACAGGGCAAAAATCAAAGGAAACGAGATCAGATAGCGCCACCGGGCAGAAGAACCCAACTGAGCCTGCTCTATAAACGGCATATCTTGCTGAATATCGCTATCGCTCACCCGTGCCCCCACGTTCACCTGCCATTTGAGGCAGAGTCCCCACTTCATCCTTGCTGTCTACGATATAGAAAAACTGCGGCGTCGGTAACCCTTAAGATGACACCGCCCAATGAGCGGCACGCTGATCCCGCGGTGCAAATTGGCGAAAAAAAGCGCCGCCCCCACTTTGCGTTCTCAGTCTGACTATCGATCGGGGGGCAAAAGAAAAGTCGAACTTTGAACATTGGAGGCGGCGCGAAGTGCGGGACATCTATGCTTCATGGGTGGTGGGGGACAAACAACCCAGAAAAGACAGCCCGCATCAAGAATGATTTACATGCGGATCCCCTTTGATCAGTTGCTGCAGACACGTGCAGTCTCCCAGTGCATCATCGGCGAGAGATTTAAGATACATATCCAGAGCGTCGGTCAGGATATCTTGATTGGTTCGAGCGAGTTTGGCGGCCGCCATCTTCAGACACAGATAGCGCGTCGCATCAAGCCGGAAGGTCACTGACGAGCGCCGTCCCAAACTATCCTCACCCGTGGCGAGAGAGGCAAGCGGCACACATGGCTCGCAATTATCTTCGCTCTGTGAATCCTCAGGATGACTGTCAACTGTAGATGTCGTATGAGCAGGATGGTGATCTTGATCCGATTGTGATGAGCTCTGTGACGCTGCTTCAGGATTATCCAGGTGCGGCTCTTGGTTTTCTGCCTGAGCCAGCACAAATCCTGTATTAGCCCATGCGCTAGCAGAGGGTGATGCCGCAGTCGACGCCAAAGGGCGTCTGATAGGATGCGCTGAAATGATACTCTCGCCATTGAACGATGTCGTCGCGGGTACAGCCTCACCCTTGCGCGCCAGCAAACCAGCCGTGAGAGATGTATACGAACCTTTTGACATTTTTTCCTACTGCCCTTCCTTATTGCAATCGTCGGCCGAAGGATGGCGCCCTACGCCCTAATGCATTTGTATTGGCTTCCAGTGCGCTCTTACCGTCCTCATCCAGCCAGCCCGCGTGAACAGTTTCCATTCGATACAAACGTTCCTGAATATATTTCCACAGGTCTTTCATCTCCTTCGCAGAACGGCCGCCTGGATTTGTTTCCATGACGGTGCGCCCATCGATCATGCTGCCGGCATAATCGACACGGTTGTGGACAATCGTCGGCGCCACGGTTCCATGTTGCGAGAGAGCCACGGCAGCTTCAGACGTAATCCGTGCACGCGGTGTGGCGTCATTGACGACAAAAACAAGCTGCTTATGTTTAGATTCAACGATATCCACCGTCGGGCCTACCGCGCGAAGATCATGCGGACTGGGCCGAGTGGGAATGATGACGATATCGGCAAAATTCACGACTTCTGAAATTGCCCGCGTTACGGCCGGAGGCGTGTCGATGAAGACATACCGAAAGCCTTCGCGGCGCGCCAGATCGAGATCCTGAAACAAATTGGAGAAAACAGACTGGATAAAGTAAGGTGACTCGCTTTCGCGCACATTCCACCACTTAGACAAAGACCCTTGAGGATCCGTATCGATCAATGCAATCGGTCCGGCGCCCGCAAGTTCAGCCTGGACAGCCATATGGCCAGACAGCGTCGTCTTTCCGGATCCACCTTTTTGCGATGCGAATACAATCACGCGCATAGACGGTAGCATTGGAACTCACCCCTCAATTACTCAACCCACATCAGACATCATCGCAAATCATATCGCGGCTAGTAAAAATATTCGTCCGTGCTTTAGGAGGTGAGAGATATGCATTGTGCATAATGACGTCTCCTTTCGGTAGCTCCGCTGCCCTAAAATTTAATGTAAAATTAGGGCCGGTGGCTTTGCGTCCCGCCGTCTCCAGCGGTTTGCCGTTTCGAAGAGACGCCAGCCGCAGCACGGTACGCAGTCCACAGCCGACGTCACTATCCACAATAAATTGGAGGTCTTAATGCCCTGTAAAAAGGAAGATTCAAATTTGAACGAAAGACTGTGCAATAATGAGAAACACTATATAAAAACTGGTGTTTGTTGCGATGAAAAATATCGAACGCTCCGCCTGACACCGCTTCAGAGCATCATATTTCCACACCCTGATTTCAACTCCGCCAGGAGAGATTAAGCAGCCTTAGCCAGTTCCTGTGCTTCCCACAGGCAGAGCGTCTTACGGGCGTCCTGGCTGCTGATCGCATCATATGATGCAGATACATTCGCCAGATGGCCGATCGGCCTGTTCTGCCCATACCGCTTGTAATCAATGAGTAAAAAGAGACGCGTGAATTGCTGCCGGTCCGCCTCAATGGCCTTGCAGCACACCGCCAGGGCATCTCCGGCCGCATCACTCAGTATTTTGTTTGCCGTTCCCTCGCTGATACCCATCAGATGTGCAAAATTCGCATTCAGTTTTGCGCTGCTGCTGCCTTTCAGATAGGCCATCAGACCAGACAAGGCGCGTGCACCACCCGCCGCAACTGTTTTCAGCATTGATGCCAGATGTTGATCGGCCAGCGCCTCCTTAACGCCTTCATTTACAGACGCTTGCAAAGCTTGATCGAGAGTTTCGTCATCAATCTGGAAGTTTTTCAGAATAGAGCCCCTCAGCGCTGAAGACACCCACCAGAACATGGAATGGGCCTGATAGGGACTCAGTTCATCACGAGCCAGCAAAGGCGCTCGAATGGTTTCAACGTTTTGTGAACTGTTCACAAGTGATTGTGTGGCCTCCGGAGAGAGATGCGCACCGGGATTGTCCAGTAATGTGACAATGACCTGAATCTCACCGGACCCAACCAAAGCATCGCTGATAATTGCAGAAACCTGTTTTCTTCCGGCAATAGACTGGCGGTGATCACTTGTGGTATCGCTGATCACACCAATAAGATCCTCATCCGTGGGCGCTACACCGTTCAGCAGGATCGGTCGCGCAATACGAATATCATCACGCATAAGAAAATTTAATAGTTTGTGCGGCGCGGTCTCCTGTTCCGCTAAGCGCGCCGCTACTTTCTTGCGGATAGCAAACTCAATATGGTCGATCAGCTCGACCAATATCTCATCCATCAGGGTGTTCTCGCTTTCAGAAGCCTGATGGGATTCGCTGAGCAAAAGATCCGATATTTTTTCGAACAGAGCCTGTCTCGCCGCCGCATCGCCATGAGAAATCTGCGCCCTTAAGCGCATTAGTTCCTGCTCTGCAACCGGACCGCTTTGCCCCTCACGATGCGTCATTGATAGTCTCTTTCCACAAGACGCCGCAGACTAGCCCACTGCGCCAGGCCATTTGTATTCAGTCCCTCCATAGGCTAAATTATTTAACACATCAATGACAGGGGGAAGTCTTTGCAGATTGGCGCCAGCCGCTAACATACTCTAGCGGAACGATAAGCAGTGTCAGGTTTAGCCCTATTTTTCGCGATGAAAGCGGAACGTGGTCTAATCATTGCTCGTCGGCGCTGCGAGCCCCTGCAATCGAGGCTTGTCCCAATGACGCAATATCAAATCCGCACTGTCCGTCGGAAGAGAATCAAACACCAATTCGAGACACTCGGCCCGCTCCTCGGTGAGGTCCGTAGCTTGTTTCGCTTTTTCCAACAGTCTCGCCAACATCACAAATTCCTGACGTTTTAGAGACACGGCCTTACATAAAACCGCCAGGGCTTCTCCGCCTGGATCACGTAAAATTTTAACAACAGTCTGCCGCGAAATTCCAGCAGCAATAGAAAAACTGGATAAAAATTCATCAGTTTTCCCGGTTTTCAGGTGTTCAAACACATGAGCCGCCTGGCCCCGTGCGGAATACTGCCCTCCTAGAATAAAGTGCAGCGCCTCCTGCTCCAGAGGGTCATTCGAGCGAAGGTCAAATTCCCCCTGCTCAACGGCATCGGCGATGGCCTGCTGCAAGACTCTCCGTGAAACGGAGAAACGAAATAATACCCGCAAACGCAGATCGGAAGGTAACCACCAGAATATGGTGTAGGCCAGTGTAGAATGCAAAGCCGCACGCTCAACAATTAATGGCTGCAACGAAGGAACATACCGGCTACGTTGTGCGAGCTTTTCCATTCCGGATAGAGAAAAATGTACGCACTCATTACGCAGAAGGGTTTCCAGGACTGACACCTCAGACATTTCCACAAGAGCGTCCGCCACTGAACTTGAGATAGCTTTACGCGAAGCGATAACACGTCTGTGCTCACCATTGCCCTTACGCACAATATCGATAAGGTCGGAGTCTGAAATAGCCAGATTGTTTTCTAATATGGATTCGGCGACAATTATTTCATCCCGGGCTAACTTTGCCAGCAGCGCTCCAGGAGGTTCCGTCATGCCCGAGATCCGGCGCGCAATCCGCTTTCTGAGAGTAACATCCACATGGACAATCAGTCGCACCAAAATCTCGTCGATCAGCGCGCGTTCGGAGGGCATAACCTGATCGGTCGACAACAGCAGAAGATCGGACAACCGCTTGACAAGGACAACACGCGGATGCTCCACCTTGGTGCAGGCAAGGGCTTCCGCCAAAGCAAATGTCGATTGCAGCTCATCAGCAAGCAACTCGTGATTCATCGTCTCAGCCGTTTCCAACTGGATAATTTCAGCCACCGGACGAGTCTCGGTTTGTCTCAACTCAGGAGGTGTATGATGCGCTTTGTTCAGTTTTTCCTCACCCATGGCCATTTCATAGTTAGTTTGGCAGCGCGGCAATGCTCACCATTCGGCCCGAATTTCTCAGGCTCTGAGGTCATAAGACCAGTTGGCATTTAAGATTAAGCTAGATATAAAGCATAGAATTTCGCCAAATTTCTATCAAATTATATCCTTAACCCTATTGGCGTTGGACGCTTACCCCTATACTCTGCTGAGATGGGTCTTGTGGGGTATCAATGTTCATGTTTATGGGGATTTTTAAGAGGAGGGGCGACGTGATCGTTCAGTGGTTGAGTTCAAAAGGTTTTCTTTTCCTTGGTTTATTGGGGTTTTTGTTTTTAAGTGGATGCAGTACTCAGATTGATCCCGCCCTTCGTGAGGCTCCTACATTTCGCGCGGGGTATAATGATGGCTGCGCCACCGGCAATGGGCGCGTTGCTGGATTCAAAGACACGGTAAAACGCAATGACGAGCTGTACGAACAAGATGAATCCTATAAAGCCGGGTGGAATGAAGGATACACATCGTGTGGTGGAACAGCAGGCCGTGATACGGAAATTTTTGGTGGTGAAGACCGTTGGCATACGAACGGACCTCTTTAACCTGGAGTTTTTAAACACTATCTTTGATGATATCCCCGCCCCTTGTGATGGGAACAACTTTTCGATCAAGCCATGTATAACTTGATACGCAATTTTGTATTTTATGCCGTGATCCTCATCGGCCTTGCCGCGGGGATTTCTATTCTCCTTTACGATACAGCAGACCCTTGCCGAATACTGGCAAAACAGAAAAGCGATGACACCATGGCCAGCGTCAGCGAGATATTAGGCGGCGGCAGTTCATCCACCAACCAGGAGAACCCGACTTTGGAGGGACTGTTTCGCGCTCTTACCGTTCAATACTCTACACGTGATTGTGCGCAGGAGCTGGGAACTATCTGGATGGACGACCTCTCCACTTGGTGGGATGAACTTTCAGGCTGACCTAAAACCCAAGTCCTAGTGAATGTCCGGAGGTGACAACCAACCCTAAAGTGGCGTACCAAGGGCCATGACTAATCCCCCTTCCTCTACGCCCAAGTGGACAGAATTTCTCTGGTATATGAGCGGCCATGGCACTTATTTTTTCGCCATGGGCATCCAGTCAGTGGTCTATCCCTATCTGGTGACCTTTGTTCTCAATAAGCCCGCCGATATGGTGGGTCTGGCTCAGATGTTTTCCATGCTTCCCATGTTCGGCCTTGTGCTGTTTGGCGGCATGACAGCGGACCGGCGCGAATTACGGATGTACCTTATCCGATTGCAGATTCTGGCGGCAGTGCCGATCGCAGCGCTCGCCGCTCTGGTTTTTACCCAGACTCTGACTTTTCCTCTCCTGATCCTGTGCAATGTTGCCAGCGGCGGCATTGGCGCCTTTGTCATGCCGGCTCGTGATTCCCTTCTCAACCGAGTGGCCCGGCGCAGCCCAAGCGGCGATATCGGACAAGCTGTCTCCTACACGACCGGTGTCCAGTTCGGCATGCAGGTCATTGGCATCGCGATCGGTCGATTGGTCTCAATGGCGGGCGCCGGGCTGATGCTGGTGGGTGTGGTTTTCTCTCTTTTCGTTGCGGCCTTTTGTTCCACTAATTTACGCTCTGCGCCGCCCGGTGTCCCTGCAAAAGATGAAAGCAGAAATTCAGGCGAAAAAAGATGGCAGAGGAATCTTCGGGAGATCAAAGAGGGATTGGTGGAGGTGCGCCGCTCCGAGCGGATGGCCTCCGTCATTCTTCTGATGTTCCTCGGCGGCATCTTTGTCATGGGCATACTTTTTGTGCTGCTTCAGATCCTCATCCGCGATGTGTATCAGGGGGACATCGGCGACTATTCGATCATTATGATATGCTTCACGGTGGGAATCACGATTTCCACCACCTTGATCGGGCGCTTCTTCACGATTCATCGCCAGGGCCGCGCCATGATGATCACCTTTGCCAACGGCGCCTTGGTTCTCACACTCATTCACTTCCACCCGCCGCTCTGGGGACTTTATCTTCTGATTTTCTTCTGGGGGACCACAGCGGGCATCACCATGAGCACCAGCCGCACGATTGTGCAGGAACTGGCCATAGAAAGCCATCGCGCCCGCATCATGTCGGTCTTTCAGCTTGGGTTTTTGGGAGGTGGCCCGCTGGGCGCCCTGCTGATCGGCTATCTCACGCGTATCCTAGGCCCCCTTGATGCTGCGCTTTTGACCGCCGGTGGCATCGCACTATCCTGGATGGGACTGTATTTCCTGACCAACATTTGGGGACTCTCCCGGCAACCCATGGCCATTTGATCCGTATGCACATGGGGTGAAAAAGCACCTTTACGCCGCACCTTTATTGAGGAAAATCCTTTTAAATCCATTGACCCCATTGCCTCTAAGTCATCATTATAGAGCGTAAGAGGGATCAAGACCCCACGTTTTTAGGAAAGAAAGAAGAAGGCGCTCCATATGGCCCAATATGACTACATCATTATTGGCGCAGGGTCGGCGGGCTGTGTATTGGCCAATCGGCTATCGGCCGATCCCCAAACCCGTGTTCTTCTTCTGGAGGCCGGGGGGCCTGATAGCAGCCCACTGATCCATATTCCGGCGGGCTATTCCCATACCATCAAGGACCCCAAAGTCAATTGGCTCTATAAAACCCAGCCCACCCCCGGCACCAAAGACCGGGTCCATGTCTGGCCGCGTGGCAAGGTGCTGGGCGGCTCCAGCTCCATCAACGGCCTGCTTTATATCCGCGGACAATCTCAGGATTATGATGGCTGGCGCCAAATGGGCAATACCGGTTGGGGGTGGGATGATGTCCTGCCCTATTTTAAAAAAGCGGAAGATCAACAGCACGGCGCCGATGCGTTTCACGGCACAGGCGGCCCTCTATCGGTCACCGATGTTACCGAATCCAATCCCATCAGCGATGCGGTGGTCAAAGCGGGCGTGGAGGCTGGCTTACCGAAAAATCCCGATCCCAATGGCGCGAGCCAGGAGGGCATCGGCTATTACCAGCTCACCGTAAAAAATGGCAAACGCGTCAGTGCGGCGGTGGCGTATCTGCATCCGGTCATGAAACGCCCCAATCTAACTGTGGAGACGCATGCGCTGGCGAAGCGCATACTTTTTCGCGGACGCCGGGCCATAGGTGTCTCCTACCGCCAAGACGGACAGGATTTGGAAGCCCGTGCGGAAAAAGAAATCATCTTGTGCGGCGGCGCCATTAACTCGCCTCAACTCCTGCAACTCTCGGGCATTGGTGCGGGAGAGCACCTGCGGTCCCTTAAGATCGAGACCGTACACCACCTGCCTGGTGTCGGCGAGAACCTACAGGACCACTTTATCGCCGGCCTTCTTTACCGGGTGATCACCAAAGGCAGCCTCAATGAGCGCTCGCGCGGTTGGCCCCTTGTGAAGGAAATCGCCAAATGGGCACTTTTACGCAAGGGCCTGCTGACCATGAGTCCAGCCCATGTTTTTGCTTTCGCCAAATCGCGCCCCGATCTGGAAACACCCGATATCCAGTTCTGCATTTTGCCCGGCACGCTCGATTCCGATAAATTTTTGAGCGAAGGAAAATTCGAACTGGAGCGCGAGCCGGGACTCACTCTAGCCCCCATCATTCTGAACCCTGAGAGCCGGGGCTCGATCAGAATCTCATCCCCCTCCCCGGAGGAACCCCCCGCCATTGAGCCCAATTATCTGGACTCCCCCCGCGATCAGCAGGTGATTGTGGCCGGATTGAAATGGGGAAGAACCATCGCCAATCAGTCGGCACTTGATTCATTTCTCGGTCATGAAGTCTCTCCCGGTCCCGAAGCCAAAACCGATGAAGACCTGTTGGAATTTGCCCGAAATGCCGGCTCCACCATCTACCACCCCACCGGTACCTGCCGCATGGGCGCAAGCTCAGATCCCATGGCCGTTGTCGATGCTGAACTGCGCGTACACGGCTTGTCGCATCTGCGGGTTGTCGATGCCTCCGTGATGCCGCTCATTCCCTCGGGCAACACCAATGCGCCCACCATCATGATTGCCGAAAAGGCGGCTGACATGATCCTGAAATCGGCGCCATGACTGAACCAAACTGAGGAAGCACAAAAGAGATGAGTAAAACACCTAAAACAGATGAGGAATGGCAATCCCATCTCACGCCTGAACAATATGAGGTGACGCGCCAAGGCGGAACCGAACGCGCCTTTACCGGACCTTACTGGGATGTAAAAGACAAAGGCACGTATAAATGCATCTGTTGCGGCACACCGCTTTTCAGCTCGGAGGCGAAATATGATTCAGGCACAGGATGGCCTAGTTATTTCCAGCCCCTCTCGGCAGATGCCGTTGAAGAACGCGCAGACCACAGCCTTCTGTCACAGCGCACCGAAGTTGTCTGCTCTCACTGTGAAGCCCATCTCGGCCATGTCTTTCCCGATGGACCACAGCCCACGGGACTGCGCTACTGCATCAACGGCACGTCCCTTCATCTTGATAAAGACGAAGGGTAGACGACCGGCCCACCCCCCGTTTCATATTTACTCCAGAGGCTCCTGAATCATGGCGAAGCGCATGCCTGCATTGCTCACCCCGCCCACAGCCGAAACACGCCCCCACCCTATCACGCTCCATGGGCAGACGCGCGACGATCCTTATGCCTGGCTGCGCGATGACAACTGGCAAGAAGTTATGCGTGAGCCCGGCGCCCTGGCGCCTGATATTCGAACATATCTCGATGCGGAAAACGCTTATTGCAAAGCAGTGATGGCGCCCACGCAAAAGCTCCAAGATGCCCTTTTCGCCGAGATGAAAGGCCGGATCCGGGAGGACGACTCCACCGTGCCCGCGCCTGATGGGCGTTTCAAATATTTCATGAAATACCGCACCGGCGGTCAGCATCCGATCTTCTGCCGCAAACACAAAAACGGAAATAAAGAAGAAATCCTGCTCGATGGCGACATACAAGCCGGCGATAGTTCTTATTTCAATATTGGTGACTGCGACCATAGCCCCGACCACAAGCTCATCGCGTTTAGCGTGGATGACAAAGGTTCGGAATATTTCACCATTGCCCTGCGCGATACCCAAACAGGCGATGACCTAAGCGATCTCCTCCCCGGGACAACCGGGCACGTAGCTTGGGGTTCCGATAGCAGATCTCTTTTTTATACGACGCTTGATGACAATCACCGCCCGAACAAAGTGTTTCTCCACATCGTGGGCACGCCTGATGACAAGGATATGCTGGTCTATGAAGAAAAGGATCCGGGCTTTTTTGTCGGTGTCGATAAATCCGAAAGCGGTCGATTCATCCTCATTTCCGCCCATGATCATGAAACCAGTGAGGTTTGGTGCATTCCAGCCCACGCCCCCCAGAGCACACCTAAGCTCATCGCGCCCCGGACGCCGGGCTTACAATACGAGATCACCGACATCGCAGAGACGTTCTTTATTCTGACCAATGCGGACGAGGCGGAAGATTTTGCAATTATGACGGCGCCCATTAACGCGCCGGAGCGCAATCACTGGGCGTCTTTCATTGTACATCGCCCCGGCTGCCTGATTTTGAGCCAGCTTGCCTTCCATCATTTTCATGTGCGGCTGGAGCGCTTTGGCGGCCTGCCACGGATCGTCGTCACCCGGCTTAATGACCAAGGGGGAGCGATAGAAAACCACACAATTGCCTTTGAAGAAGAAGCCTTCAGCCTCTCTTTGATACCTGGGTATGAATTTGAAACCGACATGATGCGCTTTTCTTATTCCTCACCAACCACCCCGCAGCAAGTCTTTGATTACAATATGAAGACTAAAAAGCGCACTTTACGCAAAACACAAGAAGTGCCGAGCGGCCATGATCCAGATGACTACGTCACCAGGCGCATCATGGCCCGGACTGAAGACGGCGCCGATGTCCCCGTCACCCTGCTTTACCATCGGATAACAAAACTTGATGGCACGGCGCCTGTGCTGCTTTACGGCTATGGCGCTTATGGCCACACGATCCCCGCCGGGTTTTCCACGACGCGTTTGTCGCTGGTCGATCGCGGTTTTATTTACGCCATTGCCCATATACGCGGCAGCAAAGCGCTGGGCTATGGATGGTATCGCAAAGGCAAGCGCGACCAGAAAATTAACTCGTTCACTGACTTTATCGCGGCCGGAAATACCCTTGTAAAACAAGGATTTACAAGCCGTGGCCACATCGTCGCACACGGGGGCAGCGCCGGGGGGATGCTGATGGGAGCGGTCGCAAATATGGCGCCCGAACTTTTTCGCGGCATCATCGCCGACGTGCCCTTTGTCGATGTGCTGAATACCATGTGCGATAAAACCTTGCCCCTCACACCGCCCGAATGGCCCGAATGGGGCAACCCCATCACAGACAAAAATGCTTTTGAATACATCAAATCCTATTCGCCTTATGACAATGTCAGTGCACAGAGTTACCCACATATTCTGGCGACGGCAGGCCTCACCGATCCGCGCGTGACCTATTGGGAACCGGCGAAATGGGTCGCAAAGCTGCGCGCCACGAAAGTGGGGGATAGTCTTGTGCTGCTGAAAACGAATATGGAAGCAGGCCACGCCGGGGCGGCAGGCCGTTTCGATCACCTTAAAGAAATCGCCCTCACCACCGCCTTCGCCTTGATGGTGAATGATAAGGGGTGATGGGGTGCATCGCACACGCCATTACGGCATGAAAAAGGCGGAAGCAAAAATGCTCCCGCCTTAAATTGAATCAATCTGATGAGATCAGGCGCTTACTGATCAATCGTCTCTCCAAAATCACCGCTTTGCTGAAGAACACGATTGATATCTTCTTCTTGCTTTTTCGCGCGTGCTTCGGCGTCAGCCTGGACAGCGGCCTGACGCTCAATTTCCTTGCGTTCATACTCAATTTTGGAGTTCACATGGCGCACCCAGCGACGGCAATCTCTTTCTGTGGATTCCCAATCGAGGCAACGCTCAAACGCTTTGACCGCCTCTTCCTTTTTGTCCTGATTGTCGAGGGCGATACCCAGTAATTGATAGGCGGTCCCGCCGTTAGTTTTGAGGCCGCCTTTGTTGACCGCATTCTGGCAGTCACGGGCAGCCTTAGCGTATTCCTCATCCTGAAAATAAGTCTGACAGAGCAGCAGATAGATATCGCCATCTTTTGCCAGCGCTGCCGCGTTGGTAAGTGGCCGCAAAGCCTTTTTATGCTCACGCGCCTGTAACCAGGCCATGCCAAGTTCTTCCCAGTTCTTCTTATTTTTCTTAATCCGCCCGGCGCCGATTTCCTTTTCGAGGATTTTTGCTGCCTTATAAGGGTAATCATAAAAACGGTAGAGTTGCGCAAGACGCACAAACTCATCGCTCTTATTCAGGAGATTATTGTTATAGGCGAGCGCCAGCATGGCGAATGAATCCTTGTGGCGATCCTTTTCCTGATAAAGCGCACCCAGCTGAGAAAAATATTCTTTTTTGGTCGGCCAGTTCGTCACCATTTTTTCGAGAAGCGGGAGCGCTGGGTTGAATTTTTCCAACTCAAGATAGATGGCCAGCGTCAGACGATACCAGTTCTCGCGCGGCTCCAGGGCTTTGGCCATGCCGCGTTCGGCATAGGTCAGTGCTTCGCTCAAACGATCTACCAGAGCATAAGCCTGGGCAGCTAGAAACAGAGCCTCAGCACCCGGGTTTTCCGCCTGCCGGAACCAGATCTCCAGGCTCTGGATTGCCTTGGTGTACTGCTCCATCCCGAGATAAAGCTGCGCCAAATTGTAACGCAGATCGAGCGCTGTATAATCCGCCAGAGTGCCCGAAGAGAGGGCCGCTTCAAATTCCTGCGCCGAAGCGCGGTAATTATCCTGGTTGGCGTAAACATAGCCGCGCGTTTGGTGAGCTACGGCACAATCATACGGTTTATACTTCGAGCAATTGGAGAGAATTTTGTTGACTTCAGCCAACGCCACCGAATCCAGTTCGGCCTGAAGCGCCTCCTGCGCTTTTATAATAATTTCATAAGCAGGTTTGGATAAGGTTTCCGTTCGCTTGGCCTTGGGCTTTTCTTTTTTCTGCGCATAAGCTGCACTGAAAAAATTATCTTCGGGTGCAAACGGCGCCGCCAGCACACCCGCACCGACAAGACATGCCAGAGCCATGCACCGAAGCATCCGGGACCCGGTTCTTGTTCGAGAAGACATTACTTGAGAAGACATCCGTTTCCTCCAGAGGCATAAAAGATCATGATCCCCACCCCTTCTTAAACTTAAGTTCCACAGCGCCAGATCACTTACACGTTTGTTCAGGCCTTAACTTGCCGTCCCTGATTACCCGTCACTATTGTTCTAGCTCATACGAAATTAACTGCTGCATACCGTATTGAGCCACGGGCTTCTGATCGACGATCTTGGGCCTATATTTCCATTTAGCGATAGCGCGCAGAGCTGACCTATCAAAGATACTCGCAGGATCGGCATCAATCACCACCGCATCCGTAACGGTTCCCGCAGGCGTAATGGTAAACTCAACCAGCACCCACCCCTCTGTACCGCGTGAAGCGGCGCGCTGGGGATATTGCGGTGGAATTCGGACAAGCGGCGTCGCTGTCCTGTCACTGGGCGCGCCCAGCGCCGACAGGTTCAGATCCGAATCGAAATCCGGCATGGACATCGACATCGTGTTGCTCATCGGCTTGACGTTTTTGTCCATTTGCATGGGCGGCGGCGGCGGCGGCTGACTCTGCTTTTTCGGTCGGGCCGGCTTGTTGCGATCGCGCGCCTGCGTATTCTCATCACGCTCCGGGCGCGTGATATCAATCTTGGGGCCGCTCACGACCTCCTCGATCGGCTCATCGCCAGGCAATACGAGATAACGCATCAGCAAGAACAATGCGATAGTGATGGCCCCGGCAAACGGTAATCCGATAATAAAACGCACCATGCTTAATTATCCTCTTCAGCCGCAATATGAACGCTGGGAACCCCGATAGCATTCAACTGGTCCATGATGTCAACGACAATGCCCGATTGTGAATCCTTGTCAGCCTGAATCACCACAGCGCCCTGCGGATTTTCCTTTTTGAGTTTTTCAACGACGGCGCGTACGTCGCGCAATTTAGTTTCAGACTTATTAATCCAGATCTCATTGTTATCTGTAATCGCAATCAGCATGGAAACGCGCTTAACACTGGTAGCAGTTAACGCATCGGGCCTCGTGATCTCCTTACCCGCTTCTTTCACGAAAACGGCGGTAACAATAAAGAAGATGAGCATGATGAACACGATGTCGAGCATCGGGGTCATATTTATTTCCGCTTCTTCTTCGACTTCTCTTTGCGCCTTTTGTCTCATTCCCGCTATCCTATATCTTATCCAACCACTGGGCTCATGAAAAACTTATCAAGTGATCACTCGTTCCCCAATGGAGCAATAGAAACCGGTGCATTCGCCTGACGCGCCTGATCCATCACTGATACTAAAACTCCTGTGACCGCTTCGCGTTCCACTTGAATCAATACAGCCGATTTAGGATTTTCAGCCCGCAGACGTTCAATATTTGCGCGTACTGCACGTAAATCGACGATCCGCCGCTGAATATAGATCTCACTCTCTTTGTTGATTTGTATCAGAATGGTTTTGGCTGGCTTGGTTGGTTTATTCTCTTCGGTATCGGGCCGGGAAACATCAAGACCCGTCTCCCGGATAAAAGTGGCGGTGACGATAAAGAAGATCAGCATGATGAACACGATGTCGAGCATCGGGGTCATGTTGACTTCCGCATCTTCCGCCGGTGCTGTTCCGTGCTTGCGCATATGCGCGCTCCCTTATTGAAGGACCATGGAGTCGGCCACGCGTTGTATTTCGCGTTTTGCTCGCCGCTCCAAGGCTGAACTGAAGAAAAGACCAGAAAGCGAAGCCACCATGCCGGCCATGGTCGGAATCGTCGCCTTGGACACTCCGGCGGCCATCGCCCGGGCATTACTCGACCCGGTGAACGCCATCACGTCAAAAACCTCCACCATGCCCGTGACCGTGCCGAGCAGACCCAGCAATGGCGCCACTGCCACCAGTGCCTTGATTGAGCTCAGATTTGACGTGCTGCTCATCCTGACATCGGCCAGCAACTGACGCCTGATCTGGTGGGCGTACCATGATGTATGATCCGTCCGGGCGCTCCAGGAACTGGTTGCCTTCTTGACCACGCTACGATGAGCGCCCCAAAAATACCAATATCGCTCCACGATCAAGGCCCAGAGAATGAAAGTGGCCCCCATGATGACGACCAGAACGTCTCCGCCCGTCTCAAGGAAATTACGTAGGCCACCCAACACCACAAACGGATTGAGAGCTTCGAGAAACTCTTCCATCGGCTTAACCCTCTGCTTGTGAAGCTACGAGTCCGGCGCTTTGCTCCTCCAGAATCTGCTGAACCGTGCGTGCCCGTCCACTCGCCATGCTGTGCAACAGCAGCAGCGGAATGGCCGCAACCAGACCCAGAACCGTGGTGACGAGCGCCTGAGAAATACCACCCGCCATCAACTTGGGATCGCCTGTTCCGAACAAAGTGATCGCCTGGAAAGTGACGATCATACCCGTCACCGTCCCGAGAAGGCCAAGAAGTGGCGCGACTCCGGCCAGAACTTTCAAGGTGTTCAGCCCTCGCTCCAATTTTGGCGTCTCACGCAGAATGGCTTCATCGAGTTTGAGTTCTATGGTTTCGACACCGGCATGCTGGTTTTCTTCATAGGCCAGCAAAATGCGGCCCAAAGGATTACCCTTGCCGGCCTTTTTACTGCGCACTTGCCGCCGGACCGCCGAAGCCGTCGCCGACAGTGTGAAGATCCGTTCAAAACCGATCAGGAGACCGATACCAGCCAAAGCGATCACGACATACCCCACGATCCCGCCTTGCTTAACCCGTTCCATCAACGAGGGAGTCTGAACGAGGAGGCTGAGAATGGCGCCGCTTGATGGATCGATTGCCGCTCTGACAATCTCGCCTTCATCAGCATCTTCCAGTCGATCCGCGGCGCTTAACCAGGATCCGGCAGGTTGACGCGACAAGTCCGCGAGTTCCTGAATTTCCGAATCGAAATTCAGATATCTGCCATTGGCTATAGCCGTGAAGGGACCAATACGGGTTACCGATTCTTCCCGCGGATTTCCTTCCTGATCGACAACTCTCGAGGCGAAGGTCACGACTTTGCCCTGCTCAGTCATCTCAAGCTGCAACATGTACCAGAGCTGGCGGAGTTGATCCATGGTCGGCAATTCTTTGTCCGTGGCAATAGCATTGAGCACCACTGAGCGATTGGCGAATTGTGCGCTAACCAGAGAATTATCCAATTGTCCCCGTGTGTCGCCCGCCACCTGGCGCGCCACACCGAAGAGTTCACCAAAGGCACCCAGCCGCTCGGCCAGTTGAATCTCAAGCTCACCCAAAACCAAATCATTTGCGTTGAACACGCCTTCTAGCTGTTCACTGATCTGCTCTTCACGCGCAACATCAGCTTCCGCCTGCCTCAGCAAGCCAGCTTGACGATTGCGCGCATTGCGAAAGTCATTGATTCTCTTTTGGTTTACCGCATTGTCCTGGCGTCGTCCCTGACGCACCTGATTAAGCAGCTGGTCCAGCGTTGTGGCTTTGGCTTGTGCCTGAGCTTCTGACTTGACCGGCGATGCGGGAAGGTTACCTAACAAAGTCCCTGCGACTGCCATGCAGACGGAAAGACCGAAGATTTTCAGTGTCTTTTTCATGGATACGGCCTCTCCTAATTTGCTTTAACAGCGGCTTTGACAGGAATGAAAATGAGATCTGGTGGGATCTGCTCTTTGGCCATGCGAATGGCAATGGTCACCGGCGTATCATAACTACCTGCCAGTTCCACCCATGCCTTCTGTTCTTGATCCCAAACATAAGCCTGCGATCCGTCAACCGTCTGATAAATGAATGAAACGCGCCCGATCTTGAGATAGGTCACTGTCTTGGCTTCTTCGCCTTTACCAAGCTTGCCTGTATAGGCTTCGATGGTCCGGCCATAATCATTTTCAATCTGATAGGCCTCAAGAATACGGCGATACTTCTCAGCATTCGTTGCATTGGCGTCGTTCATGAGTGTTTTAAGCTTTTCCACCCGCTCTACACGCTCATCAAAGAGGAACGGGACATCAAGCTGAACAAACTGATCAAGTGCTTCAAGCATATTGAACATGAGCGGAACAATATCGCGTTCAATGCCAGTAATGCGTTCGATCTGCTCTTTCAGAGAGATCTTTTCTTCTTCCTGGCTCTTGATGAGATTACGTAGCTGCTCATTGTACTCTCTCAAGTTTTCAAGTTGGTCCAGGGTGACGCGATAATCAATCAGCAATTTATCGCGTTCATCATCCAGCTTATCGATGGTATTTTGAGCTGTGGCGCCTTCTTGCGCATTCTGAAGTTCAGTGCTCTTGGCCTGATCAAGCTGAGCCACTGCCGGCGCAACCGTTGCCACCGCAAGTGTGCCTAATACCAAAAACGGCGCAACGAGCACTGCCACGCCTTCTCCTAATCGACTCGTCAGCATGAGATAACCCTTTTTTTGAGCTTTACAGACCACAGACCAGATGAAACGGCGCAAGCTTTGCCGCCTTGACTGGCTTTGGACACAATGTCCGCGTGGCCAACAGTTAAATAGAAATCCGCCTGAAAGACGGTTGCCGCGACGCGGCCAGAAATGATGGATGTGCACGTCACCAAACTCTTCCCCAACACCCTATTTCTTCATCACGAAGAAACATAAAACTCTCTAGAAGAGAGTTTGCAGGCGGAATTGCACTTATAAGTTTATTTTTATTTTCTGCTATCCGCGAATTTACCAAAACTTTTACCTATTCTATTTACGCTTTAAGCGCCCCTTAAGCTTATCAAACAACGCTGCAATTTGTGCGCCAAGGCCTCCTTATGGAGGCGGGATTATGTTTGCTTGGGCAACATTTTATGTCAACAATGCTGTCTTAAAACAACCGCCTCCCATGGCCCTTGTCAGCACCAGAATCGCCTTGATGCTCAGGTTTCCATTCATTTGTGGCGGTTTTGTGTTTCCTCCCCCACTCAATCTACTCATTGGTCTGATCCCGACACAAATGCCCCTTGGGACAGGTATATCAAGAATCAAGCGGCCCCTCCAAGCCGTCTGCCCGATATGATCCATATATCACGAGCGCCTTCACATCAATAGATACCATGGTATTGATTGCATTCTTGGTTAAGACGATGAGATAAACCAACATCGCACTTGCCATAGAGATCAGTTCACCGCACCACCACAGCAGATCCGATCCCTTCTTGGCCATTCGCCCTTCCCCGTAAAAAATTAGCCCCCAATTGACTTTAGTTAAATCTGCACACAGATCACATATGTGATTTTAGCAATCCCGGATATCAACTTTACAGTTCACAAAATCCACAGTGATTTTGGAAAATCAATCTACCTGAAAATATCTGTAAAGTTTCTTAACTCCAAAAGCTTCCCCGGATGGAATCACATTTTTGAGAGGGAAATTTAGTGCTTGGTTGGGGCGGCAGGGATCGAACCTGCGATCATGGGATCAAAACCCACTGCCTTACCACTTGGCTACGCCCCAAAAGATCAACAACAATCGTGACCTAAGAAATGGCGACACAGCGCTCGGCCTCTATCGCGGGCACTTAATGCCTCGTTTTATCCCTTCACGCAAGGACTTTTGAGGTTTTAACCTGCCAACAAGGTGCACCCTACGCGCTGGCTTCGGCTCTGGAGTGAAGAAGTACGCCCGAGCCGTGCTTGCAGGGGCTTTGCCCCCTGCGCTATAAAGTCTCAAGATTATTCGGAGTGTAGCTCAGCCTGGTAGAGCACTGCCTTCGGGAGGCAGGGGCCGGAGGTTCAAATCCTCTCACTCCGACCATCCAAATGCGTACCCGCCGTGACCCCGTACTCACTTATTTTAATTATTACAATTTGTTTGCAAACAGTGACGGAGGATGAGCAAGGGGGATGACACACTTCATCATGGGTTCTCGATGGCCTGTTCTTCAAAGCTCTTTTCATTGCCCTCATCAGGCTGAATCACCTGCTCTACCTCAAGGGCGTCTGCTGCATCTTCTACTTTAACCACCCGCGCAATCACTAGAGACAAGAGGGTCACATAGTCGGTCTTGCCGGTTCCCATGATGGGTATGCTCTCAATCGGCACGATCAGTTTGGGTACCATGAGTTCGGACAATCCATGCACACGCGCGCTGGCGGAAATCGCCGCCCGATCCGCAGCCCCATGTTCCGTAACCAGGACAATCTGTTCGCCCTTTCTCTGATCGGGAATAGCGACCACGGCATGGCCGTGTTGCGGCCAGAGTTTGGCGACATGCGTTTCCACTGCGGTGAGGGAGATCATCTCACCGGCAATTTTTGCGAAGCGTTTAACCCGCCCAATAATAGTCACAAATCCTTCCGCATCGATATCGACAATATCGCCCGTATCATACCAGTCGCCCGTCGGTTCGATTTGACCGGGTGTTTCGGCCCGCAAATATCCGCTCATGATATTGGGCCCCGCCACTTCCAAACGCCCTCCCGTATCAATCCCCGGCACAGACACGAGCCGATGGCGAATGCCGGGCAGCAGTTGACCCACTGTGCCGGCCTTGTATTGCATGGGCGTATTGATACACAGGCCCGGCGACGCTTCTGTGGCGCCATAGGCTTCGAGAATTCGGAGACCGAACTTATCCGCCCACATCGTGCGTGTTTCTTGCTTCAGTTTTTCCGCTCCCGCTAATACATAGCGTAGTGAGTAAAAATCATAAGCATGGGCCGCGCGCGCATAGCCCGCCAAAAACGTATCCGTCGCAAATAGAATTGTCGCGTTCTGCTCATAGACCAGCTCCGGAATGGTTTTGTAATGCAGGGGAGAGGGATAAAGAAATGCTTTGATCCCGGCAAACAGAGGCAGCATCAACCCCCCTGTAAGTCCAAAGCAATGGAATATCGGCAAGGTGCTAAAGATCTTGTCAGAAGGATTAAAGTCAATACGTGCACTGACCTGAGTCCGGTTGGCGTGAATGTTGCGATGGCTCAGCACCACCCCCTTGGGCACACCCTCAGAACCTGATGTAAAAAGCACCACCGCAGGGTCTTCCGCACGAGGCCTGTGCACCACCCGTGAATAGACGAAACGAGAAAAGCGCCCTGCCGCCAACGCAAACAGCTTATCGGCAAGCCCAACTTCACTGCGCAAATCCTCCAGATACACAAGTTTGACTTGTCCCGCCAATGCGATGGCCACATCCTGAAATCCGCCTGCCTCTATAAATTTACGTGATGTGAAAACCGTTTTGATCTTAGCCACATCGCAAGCCGCCACCATATTGCTAACGCCGGTTGAGTAATTCAGCATCGCCGGAACGCGCCCGAAAGCATGAAGTCCGAAAAAAGTAACCACAGTGCCAATAACATTGGGCAGGAGAATCCCAACATAATCTCCGCGTCCCGTATGGCGGGTGAGGACTCTGCCCAGAGCAAAACTTGCCTGAATGAGCCGGTTATAACTCATAGGAGAAAAGTCCGTGTCTTCCAGAACCTCATGTTTCCCGCCATGGATCGTACGCATATCCAGCAATGCGGCAAACAGCGTCTGATCGATTGATGCGGATTCAAACAGCATGTCGCACATAAGCTGATAGAGCTCGGCGCTGATCAACTGACGGCGCTCGCGCCCCTTAATCCTTTTCGGAAGATCAATTTTCCGAGGCTCAAGAATCGTGATCGTAATTTTGGGAAACCACCGCGTGCGCACCTTGCCCTTGAGCCGTGAGAACGGTGTGTATTGCGCCCCTTCAATCCGGATGGGAACAAGTGAGGCATTCGTGATGTCCGCAATTGCACCCGGCCCCTCATAAACCTTCATGAGAGCGCCGGTGACCGTGATACGCCCTTCGGGAAAAATCACGCAGCGCTTGCCATTCTGCACCGCTCGCACCAGACTTTTCACACTCATGGGGTTGGTCGGATCAAGTGGCAGAACATCAAATGCCATAAACGCTATTTTAGCCCACCATTTTTTGGTGATCCCTGTGTTCACGGCAAAAGTGGGCGTATCGGGCAGAAAAGCGGCAACCAAAGCTCCATCTAAAAACGATGTGTGGTTGATGATGATGACTGCCCGTTCGCCAGCGCTTTTGTAATTTTCCATGCCGATGATTTCGACACGGTAGAGCAGCCGGAACAGGCGCCGCACCAGTACCTTGATCACTTCTTGTGGTAGGAGCTGGCAGACAAGAGCCGCAACAAAACCGTTGGCCACGGCAACGCTCAGGTAAATCTGGGAGATACCCCAATCAAGCTTCAAAAGGGTCATGCTCAATATGGCCGCCGCGACCATAAAGAACGCATTGAGCACATTATTACTCGCTATCGTGCGCGACAAATGCTGCGGGTCGCATCGGACCTGGATGAGAGTATAAAGGGGTACGATGTAGATCCCGCCACACACGGCAACACCAAGCAGATCAATAAGCACACGCCAATGTCCGGCATGGGACAGAAATTCGGCGGCATTGGCAAGAGGAGCGCCCTCAATCACCAACGCTCCCGCCCCCCCTGCAAAATAGAGATCAATCCCAAAGAGCGACATACCGAGCGCGCCCAAAGGCACATACTTTGCCGAGACCTCCCCTTTGAGCAATCGTGTGCACAACAAAGACCCGATGCCGATGCCGATGGAAAAAACCGCCAGGAACAGAGTCACAACCTGTTCGTCAGCCCGGAACGCATCCCGGACATAGACAGGGAACTGGGCCAGATAAACCGCGCCGACAAGCCAAAACCACGAGATACCTAAGATAGAGAGAAAAACTGTTTTCTGACTGGCCGCGTGCCGAATGATGCTCAGCGTTTCAGAAACAATGTTGAGGTTCAGTTTGAGCGACCTGTCTGCCGCCGCTGCACGCGGAATAGAACGGCTTGCCGTGTAGCCCGTGAGCGCCGACACCATGATCAGGCCGGAGATCAGAATAACTCCATGTTCCGTCAACACCAGCAATCCGCTGATGATCGTCCCCAGCAGTATCGCCATGAAAGTGCTGGCTTCAATCAGCGCATTACCACCCACCAGTTCATCTTTATGAAGATGCTGAGGTAAAATTCCATATTTCAACGGCCCGAACAAAGCTGATTGCGCACCCAGAAGAAAAAGCACGCTCATCAGCCAGTAGATGTTCTGCAGCATGAAGCCGATGATGGCCAGAATCATGAGGACAATTTCAAAAAGCTTGATCCGCCGGATCAGCATGGCTTTTTCATACTTATCCGCCAATTGTCCCGCGAACGCCGAAAATAGGAAAAAGGGAAGGATGAAGACGCCGGCCGCTGCGGTAACGATAAGGCGGCTGTCCATGCCAGCCCGGATTGCGGTCTGGTAGGTCACCAACATGACCAACGCGTTCTTAAACGCATTGTCATTGAATGCCCCCAGAGTTTGGGTAATAAAGAGCGGCAGAAATCGCTTGGTTTTGAGCAGATGAAATTGATGATCGTGCATAAGGTGCAGGATTAGGGGGCTCGAGGAGAAAATCAACCTTTGATTTGACGTAACGGAAAGCTTGCGTCAGAGAGAGCACAGGCGTTCTCTTGGTAAAAATCCCTATAAACGTGCATATCAGAATTTAACTCAATAAATAAGGGTACACACGATGCAACGATTTGAACCACCCCTCCGTATTTTGATGGGGCCGGGTCCCTCTGACGTTCATCCCCGGGTGACAGCCGCTCTGGCGCGCCCGACGATCGGACATCTCGATCCTGAATTTGTCGCTATGATGGAGGAGATCAAGGAGGGTCTGCGCATGGCATTTCAGACCAAAAATGCCATGACATTCCCAATCTCCGCACCAGGCTCAGCGGGGATGGAAGCCTGTTTCGTCAACCTGGTGGAACCGGGCGATACGGTGGTGGTGTGCCAAAACGGCGCTTTCGGCGGGCGCATGAAGGAAAATGTAGAGCGGGCTGGCGGCACGCCTGTCATGGTCACAGCCGAGTGGGGGAAATCTATTGATTGTAATGTTGTGGAGCAGGTACTGAAAGCCACACCGGAAGCTAAAATACTCGCATTTGTTCATGCGGAAACCTCAACCGGCGTAGAAAACAATGCTGCAGATCTGTGCGCACTGGCCCGCGCCCATGACTGTCTCTCCATCGTTGATGCGGTCACCAGCGTCGGCGGTATCCCGGTGAAGGTCGATGACTGGCAGGCCGATGCCGTCTATTCAGGCACACAAAAGTGCCTCTCCTGCCCGCCCGGCCTGTCCCCCGTAACTTTTAGCGACCGCGCACTGGAAACCGTCAAAAACCGCAAGACCAAAGTGCAGAGCTGGTTTCTCGATCTTAACCTGTTGATGGGCTATTGGGAGGGAGATGGCGCACGCACCTATCACCACACCGCCCCGGTCAATGCGCTCTATGGCCTGCATGAAGCCCTTGTCATGTTGCACGAGGAAGGCCTTGAGGCGTCATGGACCCGGCACGAGCGCATGCATCAAGCCCTGGCTGCGGGTCTCGAAGCCATGGGACTCGAACTTCTCGTGGAGCCTATGTCGCGGCTGCCGCAACTCAACACCGTGCTGATCCCCGACGGCATTGACGAGGCGCGTGTGCGCCAGAGACTTCTGGGCACCTATCACATCGAAATCGGCGCAGGTTTGGGCGCGTTGGCAGGAAAAGTCTGGCGAATCGGCCTGATGGGACACAGCGCCAGACTGACCAACATTATGGCCTGCCTCGGCGCTCTGGAAAACACCCTTGCGGCACTTCAGGCTCCCATCCGAACCGGACAAGCCCTCAGCGCCGCCGAGGCGGTGTTGGAGTGATTGCGATACATCGCTAAAGTGCTCAATTCGATAAAGAGGCTCCCTTGGATAAACAGACCACTATCCTTATCACCCTGATTTCCTATCAGGTGGCGCTTGTCGCCATCGGAATCTGGGCGGGTCGCCGCACAAAAGACAATGAAGATTTCTTTTTAGGAGGCCGGGGGCTCGGGCCCACCGTGGCCGCCATCTCTTATGCCGCAAGCTCATCTTCTGCATGGACGTTGATCGGCTTTTCGGGGATCACTTTCAAACTGGGGCTCTCGGCTTTCTGGTTCGTGCCCTGCATTCTAATGGGTCACTATATATCCTGGACTTGGCTCGCACCGCGCTTGATGGCCGAGTCGAAAGAGAAGGACCTACTCACCATCACCGATGTTCTGATCGGCAACATAACCGGCCCCATGCGCGCTGGCATCGTTCTGGCCGCTTCGTTTTTTGTGGTGGTGGGCTTTACTTTTTATGTCGCGGGACAGTTCCATGCTTCGGGCACAACCTTTTCCAGCAGCTTCGGCATTTCCTTCTCGAACAGCGTCTTTCTCGGTGCAGGTATTATCTTGATCTACACCCTTCTGGGAGGTTTCTGGGCCGTCAGCGTCACCGATACTCTGCAAGGTCTGCTGATGGTGGTGATCGCGATTTTTCTGCCAATCGTCGCGCTTGATGCAGTGGGGGGATTCAGCGGTCTCATGGCAGGGATTGAAGCCACCATGCCACCTTCCGGCGCTTCCTTCATGGGCGATCAATCCCTTTCCGGCTTCTCGCTCTTCTTGCTCGGTTTTGCCAGCCTGGCCATCGGCGCCATTGGCCAGCCGCAACTTCTCATCCGCTTTATGGCTCTTCGCGACATGAAGGCGCTGAAGCGCGGACGGACCATCGCGCTGACCTGGTTCACAGTGGTTTTTCTGTCGATGTTCATCGTCGGCCTGAGCGGCCATGTTCTGCTCAATAACGTTAGTGACCCGGAAAGCGTTTTCTTCGCCCTCACCACTATGCTGTTTCCTGGAATCCTGGCGGGGGTTGTAACCGCGGCCATTCTTTCCGCCATCATGTCGACCGCCGACAGTCAGCTTCTTGTGGCGGCTTCCGTCGTCGCGCATGATTTGGGCCTGGAGCGACGTTTTGGCCTCTCGCCGATCCTCATCTCTCGCATAGCCATCACCCTGCTGTGTCTTGGCGCCGTGTGGGTAACGCTGCAATTGCCATCAGATGTGTTCTCGCGCGTGGCTTTTGCCTGGACGTCTCTGGGCTCGGCCTTTGGCCCCATCATCATCATCCGCGTCCTGCGCTACCCGACAAGGCCCGGCGCGGTGCTGAGCGCTATGCTGCTTGGCTTTTCTCTGACAGTCTATTTTCACTTTTATCCGCAAAACCCCCCGGATATTTTTGAACGATTTGTGCCGTTTGTCCTGGCCCTGATGATCGTCTTCGGTTTTCGGGAGAAACGAGTTTAACCCGCCTGCCAGGCTAATGCCTCGTTAGGCTTTGACCGGTAACCTTGATAGTCACACGACCAATAATTTGGAGCCAAGCGGAACGCCATGACTCAGCATCTGCAGCCGATCGTAAAATCTCCCTTAATTGCCGACGAGATTTATTTGGGTAGAGGTGTCGTGATTGAGAAAAACGTCACGATCTCGGGCCTTGATGGACCAATGGAACGGCTCGTGTTGGGTGACTTTTGTTATATTGGGGAAAATACGAAAATTATTTGCCCGGAGTTTCGGCTCGGCGACTACTCAAAACTGCATGCCGGTGCTTTTTGCCACGGGTATAAGCCGATACGCATAGGACGGAATTGCTGGTTTGGCGGAAATGTTGTCCTCGATTCCGTGGGTGGTCTCGACATTGACGATAACGTGGGCGTCGGGGCTCAAAGTCAACTTTGGACTCATATTCAATTTGGGGACATCGTTGAAGGATGCCGGTTTCAATCACAAAAGTATATGCATGTGGAAAAGGATGTCTGGTTCGTCGGTCACTGCATCGTCTCCCCCGTCAAGGTTGGTGAACGGAGCATGGCCATGGTTGGTGCTGTTGTCACTGCGGACATGGAATCAAACCACGTTTATGGTGGCGTACCGGCCAAAGATTTAACCGACAAGCTTGGGCCGCAATTTGAAGACCGATCCATCGATCAAAAATATGAGAAACTCCAGAAGATAATCGACGCTTTCTGCGCACGGCATGCATGTCACAAAGACAGATTTGCCATCATCCGTGACATATCTGAAACAAAAGAGAATGTGACGTGCTTTAACGTCGTCGACAGAACCTACACGCGGACCTATTCTGAAGAGGAAGTGATGTTCTTTAAGAAAAACGTTCCACTGGTGAAGTTTACCCCCGTTCACGCAAACTCTTTCGTTTTTGACGAACCAGAGAAAAAGAGTTTTTTCGAAGTCCGTTAAGTTGCCGAGTTTGCCGCGAGGCGTTCAATGGTAGGCGTTGTAGATACCGGCAAAGCTTCATGACATTTCGTGATATCTGACAACTGACTGGTATCTCCACTGAAAAAACAGCGCACGCCCAGGGCGACAAGTCTGATTTCTTCTTCCGTCATATTGAAGAAAAACGGCAGGCGAACGAGCCGACCGCTGACATCCAACGAGACAGGTAAATCCGAAGGCATGTACCCCAGTTCCCGGCCGACTTCCGATGCATGCAAAGGCACATAGTGAAATACTGCATAGATGCCATATTTTCGAAGGAACTTGATCAGGTTATCTCGAACGACATTGTTCTCAACAAGAAAATAGAACATGTGAGCGCTGCTTTCTTTTCCGAATATAGGACATTCAAATTTTCCGGATTGTAACAAGTCTGCGAATTCGGATTTATAGAGATCGAGTATCCTGCGCCTTTTGTTTCGGATCATCTCAATATCTTCCAGTTGAGAGTACAAAAAGGCGGCCAGAAGGTCAGACATCACATATGAAGAACCTGCTGACACCCAGGTATATTTATCGATATCCCCTTTTAAAAATCTGCTTCTATTCGTCCCCTTCTCCCGAATGGCCTCGCACGCATTGACATATTCATCCTGGTTGACGATCAGCGCTCCCCCTTCGCCGCAATTAAAATTCTTCGTCTCATGAAAACTGAATGCGCCAAATGCGCCTCGCATGCCGAGCAAGGTCTCGCCGCTTGCGGTGATGTCGCAATGCGCAGCGTCCTCAATAATATGTATGTTTTTTTCTTCGCATACTCTTGTTAATGATTCCATGTCCACGGGAACACCGGCATAGTGAACCGGAACCACGGCCTTTGTTCGCTGCGTGATGAGGCTTTCAATCATATCCACATCTAGATTCAAGTCCTCCCGGCGCACGTCGCAAAAAACCGGCTTGACCCCGAACTTATAAAAAGAGTTAGCCGTGCTGACAAAAGTGTACGAAGGCACAATTACTTCATCTCCCGGACCCAGACCGAGAGCAAGGGATGCCATTTCAAGCGCCGACGTGCATGAGTTCGTTAGCATAATGGTGGAATTCTTCAAGCGCGCCCGGATGCTCTCCTCACACATCTTAGTGTACTTGCCTTGCCCAGCGGTTTGGCCCGCCAAAATCGCATCCGCCATATAAAGCAGTTCACGGCCAGTCAATGTCGGTTTATTAAAAGGAATGAGTTCAGTCATAACATGTCCTACAGTCGCACTGGAGCGCCTGTTCAATAGCCGCAATCATATGATCACTTTCCAATACTTTGGGCGCCGCTTCGTTTTGCATTTCGATTTGTTTCAGCCGACATGGCTCGTACTTGATCAAGTCAATAATGTGATTCTGATATGCCTCTTTGTTGGGCACCGCCGCAAAGGATGGATCCTTCGAGATGTGAGAATAGGGTGCATAGTTCTCCCGCTTATTGAAAGGCTGAGTGAAGTCATGATGAAAGAGAGCGCAAGGCACGCCTTTCTCAAAGGCTTCCAGCACGCTGTACCCGCCTCCTATGGGGTAACTGTCTACATACAGGTCTGCATGGTTTAAAAAGTGGCTGAAGTTCTTGCTTCGGGGAAACGCCCGGACCAGAGGGTGATAACGAGAGTCAACCCTGTTCATAACGTAATCGGGCTGGGATCCGAGAAAGATCCAATTGACGTCTGTCGATTCAAGGACATGATTTACAACATTCCAGAAGTCATCACCGATGAATTTATCGCCTGAACCGGACGAAAACAGGACCATCGATGCGTGCTTGATAAATTCAATTTTTTCAAGTTTTTCCGCAGATGTGTGGACCGCCTTTGTGCGCGAACCGGCAGTGAATCCAAGCGGTGCATAAATGCTGTTCGTTTGTGCCTCCAGCAGGAAGTGCGGGTGTCCGGAAAAAACCCGGTCCATAAACCGGTGCGAATACCAGTGTGGATGCCCTACGTCGATGGCATATATCTTCGGTGCCGGCCGCATGTAGCTGATTAACGAGCTTGCATACAGCGCCGTCATTGTGATTAAGGCGTCAAGGTCATAACTGCGAATAATTTCTGCAAAATCATGAACCCTGTCCCACTCGTCTTGATAATATTTCTTATGAAAAACAAGTGAGTCCCTGGGCAACAGGGTTTCAAGATATTTCACCAAATCTGGATTTCTCTCCTCCACTAATTTCCGCGAGTAAGGGAAAAACAATGTAGCTACGATATCTGAGGAATGGCGACGGGCCAGTTCGCCAGGTATGGGAGGTATCGTGCTCTTTGGATCCAAGCATAAAGGGACGAGATAGCCTACCTTTATTGGCCCTTGACGCGATTCTTCCGGGTCAAGGGAGCTTGGCTCCGGACAGAATTTCGGCAGGTGCATATTGAGATAATCATCAAGGAAAAAATCTCTTGGAGACACGCCAGCCTGCAGACACATGATATGAATCTGGTTTACCGCGTCAGTGGCTGTGGAAAATTCGCGACAGCTTAACTTAGTGCAAGCAAAAAGTTTTAGTATTTCGATTGCTCCGCAGATATTGCCGCCTTGGTTCAGCTCTTTTGCCAAAGATATCGCATAGTCCGTACCATGAAGATTAAGAACATCGATCCATTTTATGGCGTGGTCCAGACTGAGAGGTTGTTGCACTCGCCCATCAAACCATTCAAGCCTGTCCTTGTTTGTTGCCACATCTTTATCAAACAGGAAGTCCAAATATTTAGCATTGTCCATAAACGGAATCCAAAAACTGGGTGAACTATCGTATCGAACCTGCCGCAATTCTGTGCCATCGTGGTAAACATTGCGTTAAGCTTATTGATTCCCAAGGCTTTAAAGACTTTGGCAAACTCACAATATGAAGGCCCATCGGTTCGTAAGAAGCAATTAACGAAGGTCCCATAGACTGATACTTAGTTAACGCTTTGGAAAGACAGTAAGTCATGAAAGAGAACACGATTACTCTCATTGAAGCGAGCCAGGCCGCCCAGACTTTCCTGGAAGTATGGGGCGATCGACCTTTTGAAAATACAAATGGACTCAACATCAATGGGAGTCTCGCACTTTACTACTTCCTGCAGAGATTAAATGCCAAAGTTGTCATCGAAGTCGGTACATGGCGTGGATTTTCAACATGGGTTGTAGAACAAGCACTGCCAGAGGCTGAAATTCTCACTTCCGATCCTATTCTAGCGTCGCGGCAATTTCTCGACCCCAAACATTTTCAACCAGAATATCGAACCGTAAAATCCCACTATACATATCAGGATTTCAGTGTTCTTGGCATACAGGTGCCACCGGAAGAAATTGATTCTCATGTCGCATTCTTTGATGATCACCAAGATAAATTTCCAAGGCTTCTTCAGGCAAAACAAAAGGGCTTCAAGCATCTGATCTTCGACGACAATGTTCCGTTCAAGTACTCCCACAAAACCTTCGAAAACCATAGGGAGAACGCAGACGACTGGAGCATTGTCACCGAATTCATTGAGGATTATGAAATTTTTCCACCCCTGTATGATGGAAGGCATTTTAGACATCAATATCCTATGAACGGCCTTAATATCACGCCGCAAGAACCTTATTTTTCTCAGAGAAATTTCTATTCTTACGTAACCTATGTGAAGCTTAAAACAACGTAATTCTTCACTAATGATGTTTGTCGATAAGCATCAGGGATTACAAAATTTTTAGGAGGTTTATTAGCTATGCCCGAACAAAAGTTCCGTAAGCTGAAAACCGGAGAAATTACGGCGCAAGATCCTGAGCACATTCATCATGATCAATTGTTAAAATCAACATTACAAAATAATCTGGATAGTTTTGGATTCTTCTGGAGCAATCAGCTTGGTTTGTTCCAAAAACGCTACGCCATCGGTAAACTTCTCCATTTTCATCACCTTTATTCCCAAATTATCGATACTCCAGGGTATATCATGGAGTTTGGCGTACACTGGGGAACGTCTTTAGCCACATTCATTAACTTGCGTGGATTACTGGAGCCACAAAATTATACACGTAAGATTATTGGATTTGACACGTTTGATGGGTTCCCCAGCGTGACGAACGAAGACGGCGAGATTCCCGTGGCCGGTGACTTTAATACGATTCAGGATATAGAAAAGACTATCCACAACGTTCTCAGTGCGCATGAGGCTCTTTGCGGGTTTGACAGAATACAAAACTTTGAACTCGTAAAAGGTGATGCAAGCACCAGTATAGACGCTTGGCTCGAACAGAATCCTCAGGCAATAATCGCGCTGGCTGTATTCGATATGGACCTTTACGAACCAACCAGAGACGTCTTAAGCAAGATCTCAGATCGCCTGACAAAGGGCAGTATCGTCGCCTTTGACGAACTTGTGCATCAAGCTTTTCCAGGAGAAACTCTCGCATTAAATGAAGTCTTCGGAATCAATTCCGTCAGATTGCGCAGAACACAGTACTTGCCCTACGGTTCTTATTTTATTGTGGAATGAATCAGGCGGGGCCCGGGGTCGACACGCTTCATCAGCGCGCCATTCTGGCATATTCATCATTGGGGCGCATATCAATAGCCGTCGCCATGCGGTTGGACATATTAAAAAAGCCGGCGATTGCCGAAATGTCCCAGATATCGCGATCACTCCATCCCGCATCACGCAATGCTTGGCGCTGAGGCGTACTTACCTCGGCAGGGTGTGCGGTCAGCTCCCAAGCAAAATCGAGCATGGCGCACTGCTTGTCTGTCAGGTCCGCGCTGCGGTAATTCATCACCAACTGATCGCCAAGTCGTGGATCACCTGATCTGGTCCTGACCAGGGCACCATGAGCGCTGAGGCAATAATAACAATGGTTATAACTCGAAACCACAACGGCAATCATTTCGCGTTCGAGCTTGGACAGACCCGATGACCCCAGCATCAACTCGTCATGCATGGCGATAAAGGGGCGAAGTTTCACCTCATCAAACGCATAGCTCAACAGAACATTGGGAATAAACCCGAGCTTCTCCTGACACTTGTTAAAATAATGGCGCATATCCTCCGTCAACTGATCAAGTTCTTTTGGAGGTATATCCAGCGCATGCAGATCCTTCTCTTCGCTCATCGGTCAAATCTCCACTTTGTGATCATTCTTAAAAGTTCATGCCTATCGCTTAAGGCACATCACCTCTCTCATCCAACTTAATCCGGGTGGCGAACCACGCTTCCTCCGCATGAAAGGGCTTTTTGTCAAATACCGGCCAGGCGCCCTGGCAAACATGCCGCCCGCTAACTGAAAGAGTGCCATCGGGCGCAGTGCGCAGTTGCGTCTGGGGTAATGGTCCATCACACATGAGGCGGCGGCGCGTCAGTGAGCGCACTAAAGTCAAGCCCGTGGTCTCCGCCTGCCCCAGAGCCCAGACCCATTCAAGGCCAAGAATTTGCGCCCACTCAGCATGATCCGACACATCGGTGTCCGCTTGTCCCAATGCCAGACGGCACGCACCCAGGCCCAGCCAGCGGCGAATGCGCTTATGCACCAGAGGCCGGAACGGGGCCTCTGCCCCAAGCAACCACAGGGGCGCAGAATGGCCATTGACTTCCCTTTGAACCCGTTTTCTGCCCAAAGCGGTTGCGGCCCTCACCGCCAGCCTCTGCAGGGCCGGGGCCGTGCGCACCAAAGCGCTCACTTCGCCGTGCAGATCCTGCCAGTTTTCAAGAGGCGCTAAAAAGACCGTGGGTTGCACTTCTTTCATATCGCGCCGGACACTCGAAACACTTTCGGGAAAATAAAGAGTAAAGCCAAAAACAAGATGATAAAACACATCGAACAGATGCCGGGTCATCTCCGCGGGGTTGAGAAAACTCATCACCCGGTCCCTTGCGCCCAGCGGCATAAATGCCTGGCCAGCCATCATCTGAAAAACCAGATTATCATGCGTGATCATCGCCCCTGTGGGAGACGCCTCGCCGGGCGCATAAGCCAACAGCGCCACATCGCGCGCCTCAGTTGCTTCAATCGATGCTTCCCATGTTTTCTGGACTGACAAGCCGGCGGCCTGATGCCCAGAGACGATTAAATCGCGCAAGCTTAAAATCATGGGATCATGGGGTTCAGGAGACTGACCAGCTTCCATCACAATGATTTTCTTCAAGGCCGGCACTTCATCGTGCCGCCGAAATAAATCTTCCGCCGCCACCCAGTTCTCGACCAAGCAGAAAGACGCCCCGCAATCACGCAAAATATGCAAAGCCTGTTCCGCCTCACAATCCGGATCCACAGGCACGGCAATGCCGCCCATTGCAAGAACGGCCATCTCCGCCATCATCCAAATAGGACTGGGCTTGGCGACAATAACCACACGGTCCTGCCGACCCAGGCCTTGCGCAGCCAGACCGAGACCCAGTCCCCGCGTCCGCGCACCATACCTGGTCCACGAAACCGGTTTCCACAAACCCCTTACTTTCTGACGCATGGCGATCTGAGATCCCATGTCTTGCACACGGTGCCAAAAGATTTTGGCCACACTGTCATTTGGCAAAAGGGGCGTTACGGTCATGATGGTGCCACCTCCCGCTCGGTGATGAGCCGCAGCACCCCAGCTTCCATATGCGCTACCCGGTCCGCCACTCCAGCTGTCACACCCTCATCTTCTCCGGTCAGCACAAGAGAAACCCCGCTGCGGCGCACAAGCCTCAAGGCGCGGGCCATGGCGGCGCTCTCTGCTGGGCTCAAACCACGAAATAATTCATCACCCAGCACTAATCGCGGACGCAGGACCAAGGCGCGCCCTAGATCGACAAATCTGCGCACGCCAGAGGGCAGATCACAGATTTTCCGATGACGGGCGCTGTGCAAATCCAGCACTTCAATCACTTCTTCCACGCGGCGGCGATGGTTAACTTCCTCGTTGCGCACCCAGGGCGGAAAAAAGACGTGCTGAAGCAAACCCGTTCGGCGTTCTCCGTGACGCGCCAATAGTAGATTGTCTAAAACCGTCGCCTCCTTGAGAAGACTCAGCTGTTCTCCCACCAACGCCAGACCTAGTCGGGCCAGCCGGTAGGGCGCCAGAGAAAGTACATCGCGCCCTTGATAGATGACGCGGCCCGCAGCAGACGATTTTAAACAAGACATGAGATCTAGCAAAGTTGTCTTGCCAGCTCCCTTAGGGCCAACAATGGCCAAGGCCTCACTCGGCCTAAGTGAAAAATTGACATTCTGCACCTGAACAGAACCGCCCGAAGGACCAGAAAGACGCTGGACCGACAAAAGGGCTGGTTGATCTGGTGATGAGACCATGCGCTTATCGCCTATTCCGAACGGGCCTAGACTGTATCGCGCCTACGCGGGCAGGCTTTTGATAAAGTGGAAAGGCACGCCCATAATCTCGTGCCCGCCGCCACACACCATCCAACCCGTCCGGAACAAAACGAGCAACCACAAGAATCGCAACGCCCAGCGTAGCGGTCTGAGCCGCGGG
>JAJFIO010000320.1 GCA_021774915.1 Alphaproteobacteria bacterium | reverse complement strand
GCGGGTGTTGAGTCAACTTCAATTCAAAATTTGCTGGCCCCTCCGCGTAACTCTTTATATCGTGAAGACAGGGCGGCATCAATGAAGCGCCTGCACCTTAATAAAGCGTTTACTGGAGATCTCTCAAATGTCCCTTTTTGATTTAACAGGCCATGTTGCCCTGGTGACCGGGTCCAGCCGAGGCATCGGTCGGGCGATCGTGCACCGCTTGGCTGAACATGGCGCAAAAGTGGTGGTTTCCAGCCGAAAAGCCGCCGCCTGCCAAGAGGTTGCCGACGAAATCAATAGCAAATGGGGCGGCGATGAAGAGGCCGCAATCGCGTTCCCTTGCAATATTTCGGACAAGAGCGCCTTGCAGGCTTTGGTTGACGCAACCCTGGACACATGGGGACGAATCGACACTTTGGTGTGCAATGCCGCCACCAACCCTTATTTCGGGCCCTCGGCGGACATCCCCGATGACAGTTTCACCAAAATCATGGCCAACAACATCCAGAGCAATTTCTGGCTGTGCAATATGGTCCTGCCGCAGATGGCGGCGCGCAAAGATGGCGCGATCGTGATCATTTCATCCATCGCCGGCCTGCAAGGCAGCGCCATGCTGGGCGCTTACGGCATATCAAAAGCCGCCGACGCCCAGATCGCGCGCAATATCGCGGTCGAATATGGCCGGCATAACATTCGCGCCAATTGTATCTCGCCAGGCCTGATCAAAACGGATTTCGCCCAGGCGCTGTGGGATAATGAGGACATCCTGAAACAGACCTTGCGCAAAACCCCGCTGCACCGCATTGGCGACCCGGACGACATTGCCGGTACGGCAGTGTTTCTGGCGAGCGCAGCGGGAAGTTTTCTGACGGGTCAGAACATCGTGGTAGACGGCGGGGTGACCATCGCCGAAACCCTGGCGCCGTGATGTGCCCAGCCACAGTTTCGCCCTATTAACATCTCATCTTACCGCATCATGATTTATCCCCGCACGCGAAACATCCTCATTGCTATAATGCTCCTTCTCGCCCAACTCGGCATGAGCGGGCACGCTTATTCTCAGTCCAATTCGGGCCTGGAGCGCGATCAACTCCTACAGATCGCCGGGATCATGGGGGCCGTGCATTACCTTCACGGCCAGTGCGACGGCAAAGGCACGCAAACCTGGCGTGATAACATGCGACGCCTGATCGAAATTGAGCAACCGGCGCCTGAGGTCCGGCAGACCATGATCGAGCGTTTCAACGCAAAATATGAAGCTGAGCGCAAGCGCTTTCCCAAATGCAACAAGAAACGCGCAGCAGAAGCCGCCCGCCTGGCGAAGGAAGGCGAAAGGCTCACCGCCGAAATGGTCCGCCGTCTGAGCGATTAGCGTTACCCCCTCACCCATCTCCCACCTTCGTCATACCCGTACTTGATACAGGTATCCAGAAGATTTTGACATTCTGTGCGTAGACGGAACATATGGATTACCGGGTCAAGCCCGGTAATGACGACGGAGTGAGTGGGAGCGGGGAGCGGGGTGGAAAATCCCGCCTACATCCCCGGTATCACCGCTTCGATAAGATGCGGGCCTTTTTCCTTCATACAGGCGGCAAAAACTTTGGCGAACTCTTCCGCCGTGGTCGCCTTGAAGCCTTGAACGCCCATGCCGGTTGCCAGTTGAACCCAATTGAGATCCGGCGCGCCGATCTCGGTCATGCTGAGAGCTTTGGGACCAGGCGCCCCGACGCCAACGCGGTCGAATTCTATTTTCAAGACATCATAGGTTCCGTTGGCGAGAATAACGGTGGTGACATCCAATGCTTCGCGCGCCTGGGTCCACAGGGCCTGCACTGTATACATGGCGCTGCCGTCGCCCTGAAGGCACACGACTTTGCGCTCCGGGCAGGCCACCGCCGCGCCGGCGCCCATGGGCAGACCATCGCCGATCGCCCCGCCGGTCAGTTGCAGCCAGTCATGGGGCCGCGTGAACGCGCAATAGATCGCCGCCGCCATGCCCGCCGTAATGCCTTCATCGGAGACGATGGCGTTCTCGGGCAGAAAGTGCGCAAAGATACGCCCCAGACTGTCGGCATTGAGCGCGCCGCCTGGCACATCGGGAAGCGCCAGCGCCATGGTCTCGGCCGTCACGCCGGGCGCCAGATCGTCCGCCAGCGCCTCCAGTGCGCCAAGCGCATCTTCACCGGGCGCCGCCAGGGTCACGATCTCACAGTCAGGCGGCGCAAACGTGCTCGGCTTATTGGGGTAGGCGAAAAACGCCACCGGCGCTTTCGTCTCTACCAGGATGAGTTTATCAACTTTGCTCAGTTCCTCCAACGCCATCTCGCCAAAATAAGGCAGGCCATGGACCAGCACGCGCCCCGCGCCGCGCTGAATCCGTGTGTTGAAGGTGTCGCAATAAAGCTTGGCGTTAAAAGCCTCAGCAAGACGCCCGGCGGCGGCAAGCCCGCGCGCCGTTAAAGCTTCGCCTGTCATCAGGATGGCGGGTTTGCGGGCAGAGCGGAGCGCCTCGGCGACGGCGCTCAGCGCAGTCTCGCTTACGGCTGAGCGTTCCGGCACGGGCAAAGGCGCCGCCACGTCCCGCGCCTCTTCCCAGGCGCAATCGGCCGGAACAATCAGCGTAGCAATGCCCCCCGGCGGTGTGCGCGCCGCCGCCACGGCCGCCGCGCCATCCTGGGCGAGCGTGGCCGCACTCGTCGCTGTTTTCAACCAACTGGAAAATGGCCGCGCATAGCCTGCGATATCGGAGGCCAAAGGGGCATCAAGTTTGGCGTGGAAGGTGGCGTGATCGCCGACAATATTCACGATCGGCACATGGGCGCGCGAGGCATTGTGCAGATTAGCGATGCCGTTGGCCATGCCCGGCCCCAGATGCAGCAGTGTGCAGGCGGGCTTGCCTGTCATGCGCGCATAGCCGTCAGCCGCGCCGGTGACGACGCCCTCAAAAAGTCCCAACACGGGGCGCAGGCCTTCCACCTTGTCAATGGCCGCCACCATATGCATTTCCGACGTGCCCGGATTGGTGAAACACACCTCGACGCCGCTGGCGGTGAGGGACCGCACCAGACTCTCCGCGCCCGTCATCTGTTCACTCATGAGCTTTGCTCCTCACTTTTAGTGTTGTAGCGCACACTCTACGCCTTGACATCGACAACAATTCGTCCACGGATTTTTCCTTTGAGAATATCCTTAGCCGCCTGCACCACATCGCCAAGACCGATTTCCTGCATCATGGCGTGCAGTTTCGCCCGGTCGAGATCGTCCGCCAGCCGACCCCAGGCGAGAAGGCGCTTATCTTTAGGCGCCATCACCGAATCGACGCCCGCTAATGTCACGTCGCGCAAAATGAACGGCATCACGCTTGCCGGCAGATCGCCGCCCCCCGCCATGCCGCACGCCGCCACCGCGCCGTCATATTCCGTCGCCGCCAGAACATTGGCCAGCGTCGTGCTGCCCACCGTGTCAATGGCCCCGGCCCAGCGCGGCTTGGCGAGGGGTTTGCCTTTTTCACTGAGTTCCGCGCGATCAATGATTTCATCAGCCCCAAGATGTTTCAGATAAGCGCTCTCCGACGCCCGGCCCGTAGACGCGATCACGCGATACCCCAGCTTCGCCAGCAGGGCGATGGCGACCGAACCAACGCCGCCCGCCGCCCCGGTCACCAAAACCGGCCCCCGGTCGGGGCGAATGTCATGGCGCTCCAGCTCCAGAACGCACAGCATGGCGGTGTAACCCGCCGTGCCGATGGCCATGGCGTCGGCGCTCGTCATGCCGCCCGGCAACGGCACCAGCCAGTCGCCCTTCACCCGCGCGCGCTCGGCATGGCCGCCCATATGCGTCTCGCTGACCCCCCAACCATTGAGCACCACCTGATCGCCGGGCTTGTAGTCAGGATGATCTGACTGCATCACCGTTCCGGCGAAATCGATCCCCGGGATCATGGGAAACTTCTGAACCACCGGCAGGGTCCCCGTGATCGCCAGGCCGTCTTTGTAATTAACGGTGGAAAAGGCGACATCGACCACCACGTCGCCCGGCATCAGATCATCCAGCGTGAGGTCGGCGAGGCGGACGCTTTGCGGGGCATCTTTTTCTTCTCCTTTTTTTTCTATGAGGAGAGCGCGGAATTTCTCGGACATGTTTGAAAGGACTTTCTTGGGTAAGGTGTTTTGCTGTTGAATTCTCGCCATTATGCCGCTTTCAGCACTCGCCGCAAGAGAGCGCTAATAAAGTGTTTGTTTTTT
>JAJFIO010000319.1 GCA_021774915.1 Alphaproteobacteria bacterium | reverse complement strand
ACCTTAAGCCATGAAGAACACCGGCGCGTGGTGGAGCTGTGCATTGAAGCTGCGGCGGGGCGCATTCCGGTGATGGCGGGCGCCGGATCGAATTCGACCCGGGAGGCGGTTGAACTGACACAGCATGCCCGGCAAGCAGGCGCGGATGCCGTTTTGGTGGTTGCTCCCTATTACAACAAACCTAATCCTGAAGGAATCTATCAGCATTACAAGGCCTTGAATGATTGTGCTGATATTCCGATTTATGTTTATAACATTCCAGGCCGGTCGGTGATTGACATCTCAAGCGAAACCATGGCGCGTCTGGCGGAATTGCCCCACGTGGTGGGTGTGAAAGACGCCACGGCAGATCTCACCCGCCCTCTGCATCAAAGGCAGCTTTGTGGCAACGATTTTGTCCAGTTGTCCGGAGAGGATGGAACCGCCCTGGCGTTTATGGCGAGTGGCGGTCATGGGTGTATTTCGGTTACGGCTAATGTCGCGCCCGCCCGCTGTGCGGCCTTTCAGGACGCTTGTCTGGCCGGTAATTATGGCAAAGCCTTGGAGATTCACGAAAGTCTGATGCCCCTTCATGACACTCTGTTCATTGATACCAGTCCCGGACCGGTAAAATCTGCGGCACATATGCTGGGTCTGTGCCGCGAAGAGTTGAGATTACCTCTGGTCCCAGTCACCCAAGCCACCGCCGCCCGGGTGCGGGAAGCCATGTTGGCGAGCGGCGTGCTGTAAGTTTCAATATAGGCACGGGGCTGACCCCGGTGAGTGGCGTTAATGGCGAAAAAAACTGACTCTAAGAAGGGAACCCGTGTCGTTGCCGATAATCGGCGCGCTCGTTACGATTATTTTATCGAAGACGTCATTGAAGCGGGGATCGTCCTGCTCGGGACGGAAGTCAAGTCCCTGCGCGAAGGCAAATCCAGTCTGTCGGATGCCTATGCCGCAGAGCAGGATGGCGCGATCTTTCTCCTCAATGCCTACATTCCTGAATATGGCAAAGGCAACCGCTTCAATCATGAGACAAAACGGCCGCGCAAACTGCTGTTGAAGGAACGTGAGATTGGGAAACTGCTGGGCGCGGTGCAAAGAAAAGGCGCCACTCTGGTTCCTTTGAAAATTTATTTCAATAATCGGGGATTTGCCAAGGTGGAAATTGCCATTGCACAAGGCAAAAAACTGCACGACAAACGCGAGACTGAGAAAAAACGAACTTGGTCGCGTGAAAAAGCACGGCTGATGCGTGAAAAAAGATAGGGCTTAAGGCTGCAAGCGCAGCCCGGCGCTTTGCGCCGCTCTCGAGAGGCCGCGCGCATGAGCCGCGCGGGCGTGAGCGATATAATGCTAAAGCGGTTCCGTATAAACGGAATTTGCTTTAGTTCTGCATCCTCTCTGGGGTGTCAAGTAACCTGCGGATTTGAGAAAACACATCGTAGAACATCTGGGGGGTCAGGCGGCGCGTATTGGTGTTGTAGCGCGAGCAGTGATAGCTGTCGAAGAATGTCAAATCATCGCGGACACTGTACCGGGCGCCATGGCCGAATGGGTATGCCGAGCGTTTGAGATCAAGGCTGGAGATAAAACTCTCATGCGCGACACGTCCCAGCGCCAGGACGACTTTCAGATTGGGCATTGCGGCCAAGAGATCAATGAGATAAGGGCGGCACTGCCTAATTTCTTCGCCTTTGGGTTTGTTTTCAGGTGGAAGGCACCGCACGGCATTGGTGATCAGGCAATCTTGCAGTTTTAAACCGTCATCGACGCGCACATCATATTTCCCATTTGAAAAGCCGAAGCGTTCCAGTGTTTCATACAGCAGGTCGCCGGCATAGTCGCCAGTAAAGGGACGACCGGTCCGATTGGCGCCTTTGAGTCCCGGCGCCAACCCAACTATGAGAAAGCGGCCCGACATGTCGCCAAAAGAAGGAACGGGGGCATTGAAAAAATCAGGATATAACTCTTGGTTTTTCTTACGAAAAATGGCGAGACGTTCACAGCGCGTACAAGTGGGTGGCGGATCGGAAGCCTGATTATTCAAAGTCATCATGGGGTACCGGAATAATCAGAGTGATGGAAATGGCTCGATGGCTTTCGGTTCAGCGCGTCAGACCGGTTCAACCACGTCGTCCATGTCGGCCATGTCGTCGTCAAAGTCATCATCATAGTCTTCGTCTTCAAAAGTATCCTCCTCATGCACGGATTCATTTGGCCTGACTGCCTGAACCGTGCGCGTGCGACCTTGCCTGCCGATCTCTTTTTGCAAATCGATCAGATCCATAAACTCATCGGCTTGCCGACGCAACTCGTCAGCCACCATTGGGGGTGAAGTGCGTGTGGTTGACACAACTGAAACCCGGCACCCTTTGCGTTGCACGGCTTCGATAAGACGTCGAAAATCACCATCACCGGAAAACAGGACGATATGATCCAGATGTTCAGCCATCTCCAACACGTCAATCGCCAACTCAATGTCCATATTGCCTTTTATTTTGCGCCGGCCACTGGCGTCGGTAAACTCCTTGGTCGGCTTGGTCACTAGGGTGAAGCCATTATAGTCAAGCCAGTCGACCAGAGGGCGCAAGGGGGAGTAATCATGTTCATCCAGCATGGCGGTATAGTAGTAAGCGCGCACAAGGCAGCCCTGTTTCTTGAAAAAGCCAAGCAGTTTTTTGTAATCAATATCAAAATCAAGTGCGCGTGCAGAAGCATAGAGATTAGATCCATCTATGAAGAGGCCAATGCGCTCATTAGATTGAATGGACATTCGGGTTAAAATCCTTCTGGTGTAGAAATCGGGCAAAACATTAGGCGTGACTGCTACACCCTTATGTGCGCTCGTCCCCTCAAATGTGAAGTCACAATTATGTGCGGTGTTCTAGCGCCTTGAAAAAACGGGACTTTGGTTTGATTGTGGTGTAATTTCCATAAAGGCCAACGGCAAATCACGAGTATATGCAAGTGGGTATCTATATCGGACTTGGTGCAAATCTGAACAGTAACTTTGGATCTCCAAAGCATACTCTTGAAGCTGCGCTGGAAGCGTTGGAATTACAAGGGGTAACAATACGTGCGCATTCGCGCTGGTTTCAAAGTGCGGCTGTCCCCGATCCGAAAGAGCCGGACTACACAAATGGTGTCATATCGGTCGAAACATCCCTTCCCGCAGAACAACTCCTGACTGTTCTGCATGATATTGAAAGGGTGTTCGGGCGCATACGCCGCGCCCGGTGGGAATCGCGCCTGATCGATCTGGATCTACTTGATTACCGGGGGTTGCACCGGTGTGTTGAGGGTGCGCACCCTGGCTTGGAACTCCCTCACCCGCGACTCGAAGAACGCGCCTTTGTCCTTCTACCGCTCCATGATATTGCCCCCCATTGGCGTCATCCGGTATCTGGCAAATCGCTGGAGAACTTGATCGCGGCTTTGCCTAAGTCGGGTTTGGCCTGGCCACTGCTGGCATGAACATGCTTTTTAAGCGTGTTTACGACGTAAATTCCTTGCTTTCTGGGCTTCAAAGCCATAGATACTAGGCAAATCCCCTGAATTTGGAGTGTTGCCTATGGCTCGCGTCACTGTTGAAGATTGTGTAGATAAGGTCCCGAACCGCTTTGATCTGGTTCTTTTGGCAGCTCATCGGGCGCGGGCGATTGCAGCGGGGGAGGGGCTGACCCTGGACCGCGACAACGACAAAAATCCCGTGGTGGCCTTACGGGAGATTGCAGAGGAAACCATAGGGGTCGAGGATACACGCGAAAGTCTTATTGGATTGCTTCAGAAATATGTCGAAGTGGATGAACCGGAAGACGAAGAATTGGCGCTGTTGTCGAAACCCGATGCCCCTGAGGAGGAACCCCTCTCGGAAGAGGATCTGATGCGCGCCCTTCAAAATGAGTCGGAAGTGCGCCGAACGGAAGGTGCGCGTCAAGCCGAACGGGAGCGCAGCACGGAGAGCTTTGACTAGTTCTGTCTCACACCTCTGTTTTACTCGTCATCGATCTGGAACGGCTAATCTTGAGCGGTTGACCAGCCTATCCCTTGCTCAACAATGCACGTGCCGATATGCGGATATGATTGCAGCCTGGCCACCATGCGCCACGGTGAGGTGGGGTCATGTTGCGGCAATATGAACTCGTTGACCTTGTAAAATCCTATGATCCGGTGGCGGATGAGGATCTGCTCAATCGAGCCTATGTCTTCGCGATGAAGGCTCATGGGAACCAGACGCGCTTGTCAGGTGATCCCTATTTTTCCCATCCTATCGAAGTGGCCGGCATCCTCACCCAGCTTAAACTGGATGCGCAGACCATAGTCACAGCTCTGCTTCACGATACGATTGAAGACACGGAAACGACTTATGAGGAAATAAACTATCATTTCGGCCGTGAAATTGCCGATCTGGTAGAAGGCGTTACCAAACTCTCCAACATCCATTTTACCGACAAGCAGGCTAAACAGGCAGAGAATTTCCGTAAATTTTTTCTGGCTACTTCAAAAGACGTGCGTGTCTTGCTGGTGAAGCTGGCCGATCGGTTGCATAATATGCGCACCATCACACACCATCCCAATGAAGTGAAACGCCTTGCGATCGCGCAAGAAACCATGGAGATCTATGCGCCACTTGCCGGGCGCATCGGGATGCAGGGCTTTCGTGATGAATTCGAAGATCGTTCTTTTATGGTGCTTAACGCTGACGCGCGGGAGTCCGTGGTCAACCGCCTGAATTTTTTACAAAAACAAAGTGGTGACAGCTCCAAGCGCATTAAAGAGGTCATCCAGACAAGTCTTGCCCGGGAGGGCATTGATGCCTTGGTGTATGGTCGTTTCAAACGGCCCTATTCGGTGTGGTGCAAGATGGAACGCAAAGCCATCTCGTTTGAGCAACTCTCCGACATCATTGGTTTTCGTGTGATTGTGGACACTAAACCGGATTGTTACCGCGTTCTGGGTGTGGTGCATAGTCAATGGAAAATGGTGCCGGAGCGTTTCAGGGATTATATCTCGACACCAAAACGCAATGGCTATCAATCGATTCATACCACCGTGATCGGCCCTGATGATCAACGTGTTGAATTGCAGGTCCGCACGAAAGACATGCACGAAGTGGCTGAAACCGGAGTGGCGGCCCACTGGAATTACAAAGAAGCAACGTATCAAATCGGCACCGATAAAGGCAAAGGCCGCAAGGAGAACGGCGCAGAGGATTCTTCGGGCACGTTGCGTGAGTCCCTGTTTAGGGACCTTAAAGGACTCGCTGATCTGTTCGAGGGCGATGAGAGTTCCGCAGACTTTCTCGAACACACTAAAATGGAAATGTACAGTGACCATGTTTTTGTATTCTCACCCAAAGGAGACCTGATCAGCTTGCCGCGCGGATCCACGCCTATCGATTTTGCATATGCCGTCCACACAACCATCGGCGACACCTGTGTGGGCGCTAAAATCAATGGTCACCATCGCCCCTTACGAACCGCCCTGCAAAATGGCGATAGCGTTGAAATATTATGTTCCAAGGCGCAGGGGCCGACACCAGACTGGGAATCCATGGTGGTGACGGGACGAGCGCGTTCGGCCATCAGGCGGAGTGTGAAACAAAGACGCCGTGAAGATTTTATTGATTTGGGAAAAAAAATTGTCGAATCGGCTTTTAGTCGCCAAGACCTTAACTGCTCTGAAAGTGCTTTGAACGAAGCGTTACCGCGACTTAAAATAAATTCTCTAGATGATTTGTATACAGATATTGGCGCCAGCCTGGTACCGATTGAGGATGTCGTTTCCGCCGTCTATCCCAGTATGAAGAATAAATTATTCAAACGAAAAACTGGTAAAAAACGCAAAGCCATTGGTCCTGATGAATCTGCTCCCGCGCACTCAGGTGTTTCCATTCCCCTGGAAGGGTTGACGCCCGGCCTGGCGGTGCATCTGGCGCCGTGCTGCCATCCCCTGCCGGGAGATCGTATTGTTGGTGTAACTTCATCGGGCAAGGGCATTGAGGTGCACACAATTGATTGCATTCACTTAGAAGAGGGGAAAGATGACTGGCTGGACCTGCGCTGGCAGGATAATCCCGGCGAGGAGTTCTCCGCCATCGGACGGATCGAAATGACAGTCACCAATGAACCAGGGGCGCTAGGTGAGATTGCCGGAATCATTGCCCGGTTGAACGGAAACATCACTAATGTCCGCTTTCTGGATCAAGATGATTATTATGCCCGGCTCGATGTCGATATCGCCGTTGATGACGTTAAACACCTGTTAGCCATCATTTCTGCCCTAAGGGCCACATCAGTGGTGAATGAGGTGGAACGCAAGCGCGCTACGCAACTGCTACCGGGTATTGAATCAGCCTAAGTCGACCCGGGTAAACACAAAATTAGAGTTTTGCCGACAAGATTCCTATCAAAGACAGTTTGCCGGGCGCGGCTCAGCCAAGCTGTCCCAGATGGGTGAGTAGAGCGGATGGTGACGTACGGCAGGTATTCAAGATGAGTTGGCTAAGAGCGCATCCTCGAGCCATTGGTCAGATGTTGTGGCCGTCTATGGGATGGCGGCGACTGGGCCGGTATCTCCTACACCGCCTGACACGCCTGAAAGCGACGCCTCATGCAATCGCCTTAGGCTTGGCGTTTGGAGTGTTTTCGTCCTTTACTCCTTTCATGGGCTTTCATATCGCTCTGGCCACAGTGCTGGCTTATCTCTTTAGCGGGAATTTGATTGCTGCTGGTTTGGGTACGCTTATCGGCAATCCCCTCACTTTTCCCTTCATCTGGCTGGTGACCTATAAAATCGGAGGCTGGTTCCTGGGGGCGCCGTTTGCCGTTGGCGACGTGCCCCCAAGTCTCACCTATGACGCGCTTTTTTCGGGTTCCCTCTCCCCTGTTTTACCGGTATTTACACAAATGATGGTGGGCTCTGTGCCTCTTGGGGTCGCGGCTGCGATTGTGTGCTATATTCCTCTGAAACTGGCGGTGACGGGTCTTCAGCATAAACGCCGGCAACG
>JAJFIO010000318.1 GCA_021774915.1 Alphaproteobacteria bacterium | reverse complement strand
CACTCGACCACCACCGCATTGACGACATTGTTCACCGCAGCGATGGCATCATCGGATTTGACCAGACACGGATGCACCCGCTGCTCCACGCCGTGGCTGGTGCGGCAGGCGAGCCCAAGCAATTTGATGCTATAACCCAGTTCCCTGGCGACCACGATATCATTTGCCGATATATGTTCGATACCCTCGACAAAGACATGATGAAAATCAATTTGCGTTCCGAAGGCGAGGCTCGCCAGGATTGACAATTTATGCGCTGTGTCCACGCCGCCGATATCGAAACTCGGATCAGATTCGGCATAGCCGAGGTCTTGCGCCTCTTTCAGAACTTCATCGAAGGAGCGGCCCGTGGCATCCATATCAGACAGGATGTAATTGCAGGTGCCATTCAAAATACCGTAAACACGTCTGACGCGATTGGCGCTGAGGCCCTCTCTCATAGTCTTGATGATGGGAATGCCACCCGCAACCGCCGCTTCAAAATTGAGAGCAACGCCGTGTTTTTCAGCCAGAGCGCCCAGTTCCGTCCCATGCAGAGCGATTAGCGCCTTATTGGCGGTCACCACATGTTTGCCTTTGGCCAATGCCATGCGCACCGCTTCATAAGCAATCCCCTCAGCGCCCCCGATCAATTCAACAAAAACATCGATATCGGGATTTTCAGCAAGAGCGACCGCATCGTCAAACCAGACGGCCTGGCCCAGATCAACGCCGCGATCACAGGATCGATCACGCGCACAGATAGCGGCCACCTCAATTCCGCGCCCGCACCGCTGGGCAATCAGATCGCCGCTCTTGCTCAGAATTTTGAGAACACCGCCGCCTACGGTTCCCAGCCCCGCAATGCCAATTTTGAGACCTTCTGTCACGATGCCACCGCTTGGCGGGGCGTCTTGTCATTCAGAATGGCGTCAGCATTGTTGATGAATTTCCGGACATTGCGCGCCGCCTGTCGGATGCGCTGTTCATTTTCCACAAGTGCGATCCGAACAAAGCCTTCGCCAAACTGGCCAAAGCCAATACCGGGAGAGACAGCGACATGGGCATGTTGAATCAGCAATTTCGAAAATTCAAGAGAGCCGACATGTTCAAATTGTTTGGGCACGGGCGCCCAGGCAAACATCGTGGCGACCGGAGAAGGAATATCCCAGCCTGCCAATTTCATGCTTTCGACCAGACAGTCGCGCCGTGATTTGTACACAGCGCGAATCTCATCAATGCACTCCTGAGGTCCATTGAAAGCTGCCGTGGCCGCCACTTGGATCGGCGTAAAAGCGCCATAATCCAGATAGGATTTAATGCGCGTCAGAGCGGCAACCAGCCGCTCATTTCCAACCGCAAAGCCCATGCGCCATCCGGGCATGGCGTAGGTTTTGCTCAAAGAACTGAACTCTATCGAACGCTCCCGCGCGCCAGGCAATTGCAATATGGAAGGGGGCGGGTTGTCATCAAAATAGATTTCAGAATAAGCCAGATCCGACAGGATCATCATATCATGGCGCTCAGCAAAGGTGAGCACTTCGCGGTAGAAATCGAGATCAACTACAGTGGCTGTCGGGTTGGATGGGTAATTCAATACCAGCACAGAGGGCGCCGGATCGCATTGCTTCGCCGTCACCGCCAAATGGGACAAGAAGTCTTCCGGATTGAGCGCCGGCACGTGCTGAATCACCGCCCCAGCAATAATGAAACCATAGGCATGGATGGGATAAGACGGATTGGGCACCAACACCACATCGCCCGGCGCGGTAACGGCTTGCGCCAAATTGGCAAAACCTTCCTTGGAGCCCAATGTTGCAACCACTTCCCTATCCGGATCGATCTTGACCCCGAAGCGTCTGCCATAATAGGCCGCCATAGCGCGCCGCAAACCGGGAATGCCCCGCGATGTGGAATAGCGGTTGGCACGCGGATCGCGCGCGGTCTCAATCAACTTATCTGTGATGTGGGCGGGTGTCGGCATATCCGGATTACCCATGCCGAAATCGATGATGTCATCCCCTTGCGCCCGTGCGGCCGCTTTGAGTGTGTTCACCTCCTCAAAGACATAAGGCGGTAATCTTTGGATGCGATGGAAATCCGTCTTCATCAGTCTTTAGGCTTGTCGCCGCCTTTCGATTTTGCGCTCTGTCATTGTCATTCTGAGTACTCCTCTTGCACCTTTAAGCCATTGGAGCAGATTCGAGCGAAGTGGACACCGGTTCGTATTAAGAAAAAGCAACCAAACAAGAACTTAGAGCTTTATCGCAATTCAGTTTCAAGTAGAAACGCTCCAGAGCGTTACCAAATTGCTAAAACAATGTTGTAACGGCTTGATTAACTTGTAAAATTAAAAAAGCTTTCAGTATCAGAGGCACTACAGGTCAAAGGTTTAAGGCGCCTCCTCTTGTGCCTCGCCCTCTTGGAGTTCGCCATCTTGAAGGAGTGATTGTGCTGAGCTCTGAACGCGGTCACGTTCGCTGGCCAGATCTCTGGCGATCTGCTTACGCTCTTCGGCGGTTTCAGGCAATTCCGGCCGCGCTGGAATATCGGACAATTTTGGAAACTCTCCCTCTCCGACATCTTCCGGCGTATCTTTGCCAATCCAGGCGGTCGGCGCAAAAGAACTGCATGCCGTCAACCCGATGCCAACCAGCAAAAAACATCCTGCTCTCCCCAGTCTCAGTCTGTTGATGTCCCTGCTCCATCTCATTTGCGTGTGCCTCACGTCCTCTAAACACTGACCGCTTACCGTCAACATTCACGCCGTTATACCTGATATTCACAAAAATCACATCTTACACACGTTAGAATAATGCTTATTTTCTCTCTGAGAGAAGCCCTCTTCCCCGGAGCTTCTTGTTTAGCCTTAGGGGACATGCTTAAGTGATAAGCAGAGAGATGGCGACAGCTATCTTTTAGACAAAGCGAGCATAATCATGGCTTTAGATGATCATTCTGCCCCTGAAGGCAAGGACAAAAAACACGCCCGCCCTGCAAAAACAAGAGCACGGGCGAAGAGCGCAAAACCCAAGACCAAGCGGGCCACATCCAGTCAAAAAAAAGCTGCTCCCGAACACAAGCACAATCACGCCGCCTCGGCAGCATCAAATTCGGAGCAGTTGGCCAAGAATCTCTCGCAAGTCTTTGAGACCAGTCAGAAAATGATTGCCACCAGTATGCAGAAATCAGATGAAAGCCCGCTCCACGCTCCTCAAAATCCAGACCCACTGAATGTAGGGCAAGCTTTCGCCAAGCTGACTTCTCAACTGCTGACCCATCCAGAGCAGGTCATCGAGGCCCAATCCAAGCTCTGGCAGGCTCATATGGACCTATGGCAACACGCGGCTGAGCGCGCCATGGGCGCTGATGTGAGTCCCTTCATTGAGCCTGAAAAGGGTGACAAGCGATTTCGCCATGAAGACTGGGAGGACAATCAGGTCTTTGACGTGATCAAACAATCTTATCTGATCACGGCTAAATGGCTGGAAGACACCGTGAAAAATGTCGAGGGACTCGATGAAGCCACCCAGGAGAAAGTGCAATTTTATACCAAACAGATGACCGATGCGTTCTCACCTTCAAACTTCGCGATGACCAATCCTGAAGTCCTCCGTGCGACATTCGAATCCAATGGTGAAAATCTCGTGCGCGGCCTGAATAATATCATCTCGGATCTGGAACGGGGCAAAGGCAAACTCAGCATCTCTCAGACTGACATGGATTATTTCGAGGTCGGTCGCAATCTGGCAACGGCGCCCGGCAAAGTCGTTTTTCAGAATGAATTTTTCCAATTATTGCAATACGAGCCCTCAACGGAGCAGGTGTATGAGCGTCCCCTGCTGATCTTCCCACCCTGGATCAATAAATTTTACATTCTGGACCTGCGCGAAGACAATTCCTTCATCCGCTGGTGCGTGGACAAAGGCTATACAGTGTTCGTCGTATCGTGGGTAAACCCGGATGAACGCCTGGCCGACAACGACTTTGAAGATTATGTTCACGATGGCCTTTACGCAGCCCTTGAGGCGGTCGAAAAAGCTACCGGTTGCCAACAAGTCAACACTATCGGCTATTGCATTGGCGGCACCCTGCTCGGGACATCGCTGGCTTTGATGGCGGCCAAAAACGATCACCGCATTCAGTCAGCTACTTTTTTCGCGGCTCAACTAGACTTTGAACATGCCGGCGATCTCAAAATCTTTGTCGATGATGAGCAATTGGCCAGCATGGAAGCGCAAATGGAAGCAGCCGGTGGCTTTCTAGAAGGCTCAAGCATGGCCACGACCTTTAATATGCTGCGATCAAATGATCTCATCTGGTCATTTGTGGTCAATAACTACCTGCTTGGCAAAGAACCCTTCCGCTTTGATCTTCTCTACTGGAATGCCGACACAACCCGCATGCCCCAGGCTCTCCATATGTACTATCTGAAGAATTTTTATCACAAAAACAAACTGGCGACCGGCCACCTGAAAATTGATGGTGTCCCGCTTGATCTGAGCAAAGTCACCATTCCGATCTATTTGCAATCAGGCAAGGATGATCATATCGCGCCATGCAAATCGGTCTTCAAAGCCAGCCATCTTTTTGGCGGTCCTGTTCGCTTTATGATTGCCGGTTCGGGCCATATCGCCGGTGTGATCAATCCGCCGAGTGCCCATAAGTACCAGTACTGGATCAATGAGAAGAATGCGGACAGTGTAGAAGAATGGCTGGAGGGTGCCGAGGAACATCCCGGATCCTGGTGGAACGACTGGGATCAATGGCTGTCTCCCAAATCGGGCAAAAAAGTTCCCGCCCGCAAACCTGGTGACGGCGGGCTCGATATTCTCGAAGACGCACCAGGCAGCTATGTCAAAATCCGCAGTAATGCGTGATGGTTCACCTTCATTCAATCTCCACCGGTACGCCGGGAAGATCCTTTGAGGTGCGTATGATAAGTGACGTTTTCACGCTGTCCACATTGGGCGCGGAGGTCAGACACTCAGTGAGAAAGCTCTGAAAGGTCGAAAGATCCGGCGCAACGATTTTCAATATAAAATCGATCTCGCCGTTGAGCATGTGACATTCGCGGACATCCGGCCACGTCTCCACCAGTGCTTCAAAGGCCTGCAAGTCGGCTTCAGCCTGACTGTGAAGACCGACCATAGCAAACACCGTGACCTCAAACCCCAGTGCCTTACCGTCAATATCCGCATGATATCCCCGTATGAGCCCGGCCTTTTCCAGGGCGCGCACACGGCGCAGACACGGCGGCGCAGAAATCCCCACGCGTTCCGACAAGTCGACATTGGTGATCCGCCCATCGGCCTGCAATGAACCGAGAATTTTCAGATCCGTCTGATCGAGTTTAACCCTTTGCATCTCTCCACCTCAGATGTGAAAGAATGTATTAGACAAACCCAACAAAAATGGGAAATAAAATTACCCAATTGCGCAATAATATATCTTAAAGTGGACCCGATGTGGACCAGGACATTATAAATCAAGGCGACCCGAAACAGTGCTGGGTGATCAGCGATGGCCGTGCCGGTACCGAAAACCAGGCATTGGGACTCGCCGAAGCTGTTGGGCTGCCAATCACGCTGAAACGTGTTAACCCGCGCACACCCTGGCGCTGGCTACCTGCCGCACTCTGCCCCGCCCTCACCCAAAGAGGGCGCGCGCTGCCCCGACTGAGTCGGCCGGAAGATGAAGTTTCACCGCCCTGGCCTGAACTTCTGATCGGCGCCGGCCGCCTGGCCATTCCCTATTCCCTGGCCATCAAGGCCCTCAGCCAAGGCAAGACCTTCACCGTCCAGACCCAGGATCCCCGTATTCACTGTAGCCACTTCGATATGGTGGTGCCGCCTGCTCACGATTTACTGGCCGGGCCTAATGTGGTGCCCATCCTGGGCTCGCCTAATCGAACGACGGTAGTCAAATTGAAAGTCGAGTCCCAGAGGGTAGCGCCCCTTCTCGCGCACCTGCCACGCCCTCTGGTGACGGTTCTCATAGGCGGGCGCAGCAAACACTACCGATTGCCTGTAGAACGCATGGAGGAAATCATCGAGGACCTGAATTCTCTGGCCCGGACCACAGGAGTCGGGCTGGCCGTGACGACATCCAGGCGCACCGGCGAGCGCAACCTCAAAGCATTGACCTCCGGTTTGAAAAAAGCCTCCGCTTTTGTCTGGGATGGCCAGGGCCACAATCCATATTACGGTATGCTCGGACTTGCCGATCATATTATGGTGACAGCGGATTCGACCAATATGGTCACTGAGGCCGCAGGGACAGGAAAACCGGTTCACATCATCAATCTGCCGGGAGGCTCATCCAAATTTCGCCGGTTTCATAAAGATATGGAGGAATATGGCGCTGCACGCCCGTTCTGCGGCGTGCTGGAAAACTGGGCCTATAAGCCGTTGGATGAGACCGCCCGCGTGGCCCGTCTGGTCCGCAAAAGGCTGAGATTATAAAGCCTATCGTCGATCTCCGGTTGCCCCATGCTACCTCACCACTTATGTAAGGCACTGCGATTTTTTCAAGAAGAGAACAATAATGACTGAAACACATATCTCTAAAGTTTTGATTCTGGGATCTGGCCCGGCGGGTTACACAGCAGCGATCTATGCGGCGCGCGCCATGCTGGAGCCGACCCTCGTGCAAGGAATTCAGCCAGGAGGGCAGCTCACCATTACCACGGACGTGGAAAACTACCCTGGCTTTGCAGATGTGATTCAGGGGCCATGGCTGATGGAGCAAATGCAGGCTCAAGCCGAACACGTCGGCACAAACCTGATAGGTGACACCATCGTCAATGTTGATCTTAGTCAACGCCCATTCAAGCTAATCGGCGATTCAGGTGATACCTATCTCACCCAAGCTCTCATAATCACCACGGGGGCTCAAGCCAAATGGTTGGGACTCAGCACAGAAGATAAATTTCAGGGTTTTGGCGTTTCCGCCTGTGCAACATGTGATGGTTTCTTTTACCGCGAAAAGGAAGTTGTCGTGGTCGGTGGCGGTAATACAGCCGTAGAGGAGGCTTTGTTTCTCACCAACTTTGCGAAAAAGGTCACTATCGTTCACCGGCGAAACGAGTTTCGCGCTGAAAAAATCTTGCAAAAGCGTCTCTTCGAACATGAAAAAATCAACGTCATATGGGACAGCGCCTTAGAAGAGATTCTTGGCACTGAAGACCCATTAGGCGTGACGGGTGTACGATTGAAAAACATTAAAACGGATGAAGTTCAGAACATCCCCTGTGATGGCGTTTTTATCGCTATTGGTCATGCCCCCGCCACCGAGCTCTTCAAGGGTCAAGTCAAAATGAATGAACGGGGTTATATTGACACCGCCCCTGATTCCACGGCCACCAGCATTCCCGGCGTGTTCGCTGCAGGTGATGTCACCGACGAAGTGTTTCGTCAGGCCGTCACCGCCGCCGGCATGGGGTGCATGGCGGCACTGGAATCGGAAAAATTTCTGGCCGCACAGGACGCCAATTCTGAAGCCGCAGAATAATTAGGCTAGCCGACGCTGTTAATTTGGGTATGAGATGGACTGGGACAAGATTAGGATTTTCCATACTGTGGCGGAATCCGGTAGCTTCACCCGCGCTGGACAAGCTCTGGGGCTCAGTCAGTCTGCGGTCAGCCGACAGATCGGCTCTCTTGAGGAAAGTCTGAACGCGACCCTCTTTCACCGACATGCCCGTGGATTGCTGCTCACTGAACAAGGGGAAATACTTAACCGCACAGCCCATGACGTTGTCGGTAAACTCGCGTTCGCCGAAGCCATGCTCAAGGAAGGCAAGGACGCACCCAAGGGGGAGCTGACCGTGACCGTGCCGGTTGGCATCGGCTCAAGCTGGGTGGCGCCCCTGATCAAGGAATTCACGGAACTCTACCCTCACATCAAAGTACAATTGATTCTGGAAGATCGGGAATTAGACCTCGGCATGCGTGAAGCCGATGTGGCGTTACGGCTGCGTGCCCCCGTGCAGTCGGATCTCATCCAGCGCAAACTCTTCACGGTGCATCACCATATTTTTGCCTCCCCGGCCTATGTTCAAAAACACGGCGCGCCAAAGACGCCGCAAGATCTCGATGATCATGCCATCATCATTTATGGTGGACGCACGGCCTTGCCCAATGCCGCGCCGGTCAATTGGCTTGCAACACTAGGGCGAGAGGAAAGCAATCCTCGCGACGCCATTCTGACGGTCAACAATATTTACGGTGTATTGAGGGCGATAGAAAGCGGGCTAGGAATAGGCGCCCTACCCGATTATTTGGTGAAGTCGCATCATGCCCTCGTGCCCGTTTTGTCAGAGGAGCAAAGCCCGACCTATGACACCTATTTTGTTTATCCTGAAGAACTGCGAAGCTCTAAGCGCATCAGCGCATTTCGGGATTTTTTGATACAGAAAATCCGCGAATCG
>JAJFIO010000317.1 GCA_021774915.1 Alphaproteobacteria bacterium | reverse complement strand
GATCAGCCCGAATGTCGCGCCAATAGTAATCAGCGTCACAACCAGACCTATGGTTGAATGCGCCACGGGCTGCGGTTCGAGCGTGTGAAAGACCGATTGCACAATGAGGTAGAAGGCGGAAAGCCCGATGAAGAGGGACTGCCCTAACCCGGCCAAAGCCTCGGCCTTACCGTGGCCGAATCGGTGATCCCTATCACGAGGTAGAAGCGCATGGCGGACAGCCAGGAGATTAATCACCGAGGCGGCAACATCGAGAATACTGTCAACTAGAGAGCCCAGAAGGGCCACCGACCCGGTCAGCCACCACGCCCCTGTTTTCAAGACAACCAGCGACAGGGCTGTACCGACCGCCGCATAAGTTGCCAGCTTCATCAGCCGCGCGGCCTCTCCAGGCGCCGCTTCCTGGGCCTTGGTAGTGACGGTGTTGACGTCGTTCATCTCATACTTTCTTTTGTGTGAAGCACATTTAAGGGTAGAGCCGTTTGCATTTCCAACCCGGTTGTCTGGCGTCATCACGCATAAAAACACGGCGCTCATGCAACCGGAAAGCGCCCTGACGCCAGAACTCAATGCGGAGCGGTACAACCCGGTAACCAGACCAGAAGGGTGGACGGTCGACCTTTTTTAGGGCGTATTTAGCTGTATATTTTACCACCTGGGTCTCCAGATCAAACCTACCCTCAAGGGGGTGTGACTGCTTTGAAGCCCAGGCCCCAATCTGCGACTGCTTTGACCGCGTGGCAAAATAAGCGTCGGCCTCCTCTTTGCTGACCTCTTCCACAATCCCCTGTACACGCACCTGGCGGGTCAGACTTTTCCAATGGAAACAAAGAGCCGCACGGCTATTTTGGCCGAGTTCCAGCGCTTTTTGGCTTCCCAGATTGGTATAAAATACAAAGCCCCGCTCATCAAAGGATTTCATCAGCACCATGCGGACATCCGGCAGGGCATCACCGCCCGAAGTAGCCAACGCCACGGCTTCGGGCAATTCAGTTTCGCTGACTTTAGCTTCATCGAACCAACGGCCAAACAACCCTATCGGGTCCGCCGAAGCTTCAAACTCAGTAGTAGTTGCAGCCCGCTCGGATGCGGGCGTGACAGAAGCCATGTTCATTCATCCCTAGTTCAGATGATCTATAATAGGTAAATGTCTCATATGAAACACGGCCAAATGCGATATATTGCGTCTTCCGTTCTTTTCTAATGCATAATCAGATAAAGTGGGAACCGACACGCAGCGAAAAACAGACCAGACAAACCAAGACAGAGCTTATTGGCGCGTAAAGAGGACAAAACGATGATGAAACGGACCAGAACACTGATAATTGTCCCCCTTTTGACTGCTACCGTTGGGTTGACGGGTTGTGAAACCGGGCCGTCAGGACCGGAGGTCGGCACAGCACTCGGCGTTATTGGCGGCGCGGTCATTGGCTCGCAATTTGGAACGGGCACGGGGCGCGTGGCGGCAACTGCTGCCGGGGCTGTCATCGGTGGCTGGATTGGCCATGAACTGGGCCAGCGGCTCACGCAGCAAGATCACGCCTATATGAACAATGCCACTTACAACGCCGCCAATACGGGATACCGCCAAAACTGGAACAATCCCACTACCGGCGCCTATGGCACGGTGTCCCCGGCCAATAGCTATGTGCAGAACGGACAGAACTGCACCACGCTCAACCAGAATGTGTCGGCAGGAGGCCAGTCGCAGTCCGGCGCGGTCCTGGCCTGTGACATGCCTGACGGGACCATCCAACTCCGACCGATCTAAAAGGCTTTGCTCGCTTAACCGGCCGGGCCCAGCAGGTTTTTTTGGTATGAAAGCGCCGCTTTAACTCTTTAGTATCCTTGACGGATTAGCGTGAAATTGAACGAATTTCAGCCATACGAAAGTCATTTTCGTAGCAGAAGCGGTGATTTCAGCATCCATGAAGGATCCATACGAGATCTTAGGGGTTCCTCGCACGGCGAGTGATGCGCAGGTTAAGTCGGCCTATCGCCGACTCGCCAAGCAATATCACCCGGATATGCATCCGGGTGACACCATCACCCTTGAGAAGTTTCGAGATGTCTGCGCTGCCTATGAAACACTGACCAGCGCACCCAAACCGCAGCAGGCAACTTACAATGCAACCGCCCAAAGCCGCAAGCGCAAACGCGCTCACTTTGGATACCGCAAGCGCATGGAAGAGCAGCAAGCCTCATCCTTTTCCCCTAACAGCGCTCAACCTGAGGGCAGCAATGCCGGAACCGACAAACGCAGCACGGAAGATGTCTTCTCGGATCTGTTCAGTGGTCTAAAATCAGCCGGTAAAAAAGCTTTCTCAAAATCCAAAACCGAAGGCGCCTATCATCTGGAACTCGAGTTTAGAGAGGCAGCTTTGGGAACCACCAAGCGCATTAATCTGCCCTCCGGCAAACAGCTTAACGTCAAAATCCCAGGCGGCATTCTGAACGGACAGCATATCCGTCTGCGCAACCAACCGACCCAGGAGGTTGCACATCAAGATGACCCTTCGCTCCTCACCATTCATATCAAAGATCACCCCTACTTCACTCGCCATGGCGCCAATGTCCATCTTGAGTTACCCATTCGTGTTGACGAAGCGGTTTTGGGCACCAAATTAAATATCCCTACAGTTGACGGATCGGTTGTCTTCACCCTACCACCGGGCTCCAATGCTCAATCCGTTTTCCGTCTCAAAGCAAAAGGGGCCAAAGTGCGCGGCAAATTATCAGCTGACAATCAGCCCATGCGCGGCGATCAGTATATAAGTCTCAAGATCGTCCTGCCGGATCCCTCCGACCAGGGATTCACAAAACTGATCAAACGATGGCGGCCCAGTCATAACTATCAGGTGCGCAACCACTTGAATACTGAAGTCACTTCGGAATAGCTTAAGCACGAATCAAGCCTTGTTCCCTGAGTGCTATGGCCTTTATTAAGAACCAACGCTGTGACCCAGAGAGCAAAGGGCATTCATCTATCAAAAAGGCAAAATCAATGAGCGGCTCAGGACAATTGATGACGGGCAAAAGAGGCCTCATTCTGGGTGTGGCAAACCAACGCTCGATCGCCTGGGGGATCGCCCAAAAGTGCGCCGCACATGGGGCGGAATTAGCCTTCACCTATCAAGGGGACGCCTTGAAAAAGCGCGTACTGCCCTTGGCTGAATCTTTGGGAAGTGAAATTATCCTCCCTTGCGATGTGACAGAGCCCGCCAGTATCGATGCTGTTTTTCAAACCCTACAGGATCAATGGGGACAGCTCGATTTTCTTGTCCACGCCATAGCGTATGCCGACAAAGAAGAGCTTAAAGGACGGTATGTCGATACATCCATTGAAAACTTTCAAATGAGCATGGCTATTTCCTGCTATTCCTTTACCGCGCTTGCTCAGCGTGCTGAAAAAATGATGCCAAATGGCGGTAGTATGATCACACTCACCTATTATGGCGCTGAGCAGGTGATGCCCCATTACAATGTGATGGGTGTCGCCAAAGCGGCCCTTGAAGCTAGCGTGCGCTACATGGCCGAAGATCTCGGCAAACAAAACATCCGCGTCAACGCGATTTCGGCAGGGCCGATAAAAACACTGGCAGCTTCAGGCGTTGGCGACTTTCGCTATATTCTCAAATGGAACGAATATAACGCCCCCTTGAGGCGAAATGTGACCCAGGAGGAGGTCGGCAATTCAGCTCTTTATCTACTCAGTGACATGAGCAGCGGCGTTACCGGCGAAACACACCATGTCGATAGCGGCTATCACGTTGTCGGCATGAAGGCCATAGATGCACCCGATATATCCACGCTCTGACCCTTCTGCAGTGAACACGCCCCGCTAATTGTTAATGGAATCATCGTTATCTGATCTTCACCCCCTATTAGGAGGCGTGGCGTATTCTCGGCCTATGAGTTCAATGGAACTTCGACCGAGGACACCATGCGATTTTGTTTATTCAGCCGGCGCGCAGTCCACGCCTTTGTCTTTGCGGTTTTGCTCGCAACGGGTTTTATCTCCAGTTCCTCTCTGGGTGCGGACAATCAGGCACCTCCCAGCCCCGCACTCTGGAAAGTAGAGGGCAGCCATAACACGGTCTGGCTGTTCGGTACGTTCCATCTCCTACCCGCCGGGCTTGAATGGCGCACCGATGACATGACATCGGCCTTTGGGCAGGCTGATATCCTGGTGCTCGAAGCCCCTGTTGAACGGGGAAACGAACAAAACCTTGCCGCCCTGATCCGAAGCCGCGGGCTTCTTGGACCAGAAGAAAGCTTGAGCAACCTTTTAAGCAATAAGGACTTCACTCAGCTTCAATCCATGGCGGGCTCTCTTGGCCTGCCTTTGCAAGCCCTTAACCGGATGAGACCTTGGTTTGCCAGTCTAACCCTCACCCAAAGTTATATCTCCACGCTAGGCTACTTGCCTGATGCCGGCGCCGACCGACAATTGGCCGCCTCGGCGCGGCTCACCGGCAAACAAGTCGCATTTCTGGAGACAATAGAACAACAGATCGGGTTTTTTGCCGACTATCCAGACGATGTGCAGGTGAAAAACTTACAATTCACCCTTCAACAGATCGAAGAAACGCCAGATATGATCGATAGTCTCCTGCAAAGCTGGCTCAGTGGCGATACCGCAAAGCTGGATGCCCTCTTTAACGATCGCCTAAAAGACATTCCTGAAGTGTATGACAGGCTGGTCCGCCAGCGAAATAGCGTGTGGACCACTCTCATAGAAAGGATGCTTAGCCAGCCCCAGAACTACTTTATCGCCGTAGGGACCGGCCATCTGGTGGGAAAAGATAGCGTTGTCGCGCAACTACGCGCCCTTGGCCGACCTATTAGCCCCCAATAGGCGCGAACGGGTTGAACGCAAGCCCTCATTTGACGATTTGAACTGTCAGGCGTAAAAACACTTGCATTGTGACAACGAGAACCACTTCATCCCATGTCCTATAATTCTTTTGGCCATATGTTTCGCGTCACCACCTGGGGAGAATCCCATGGAGCAGCCTTGGGCTGCGTGGTGGATGGCACCCCGCCCGGCCTCTCCCTAACGGAAGATGACCTGCAAGTCTGGCTAGACCGCCGCCGCCCCGGCCAAAGCCGTTTCACGACCCAGCGCCGCGAACCAGATAGCGTGAAGATCCTGTCTGGCGTATTCGAAGATGACGACACAGATGGGCAAATCACCACCGGAACGCCCATCAGTCTACTGATTGAAAATATCGACCAGAGATCAAAAGATTACGGAGACATAAAAAATAAATTCCGGCCGGGTCACGCCGATTATACCTACCACGCTAAATATGGGTTACGTGATTATCGTGGCGGTGGCCGATCCTCAGCCCGCGAGACCGCCGTCAGGGTAGCAGCCGGCGGGATCGCCCGTAAAATACTGGGCGATTCTGTGATCATTCGTGGTGGGCTGGTGCAGATGGGCCCTCATAAAATCAACCGCGATGCCTGGGACTGGGCCCATGTCACGGAGAACCCCTTCTGGTGTCCCGATGCTGAAACCGCAAAGACATGGGAATCTTATCTCGATGACCTGCGCAAAACAGGGTCATCCTGCGGCGCTATCATCGAAGTCGTGGCCTCTGGCGTGAAACCAGGCCTCGGCGCACCGGTTTACGGCAAACTTGATGCCGACCTGGCAGCAGCCATGATGAGCATCAATGCAGTCAAAGGCGTGGAGATCGGCGCGGGCTTTGAAGCGGCCAGCCTCACCGGCGAGGAGAACGCTGACGAAATGCGCCAAGGCGAGGACGGCGGGCCGCGTTTTCTCTCCAATCAGGCGGGCGGCCTCTTGGGCGGCATCTCCACTGGCCAGGATATTGTCGTTCGCTTTGCGGTCAAGCCAACTTCATCCATCCTGACCCCGCGCAAGACCATCACAACAAGTGGCGAGGAGACCGATATCGTAACCAAAGGCCGTCATGATCCGTGCGTCGGTATCCGTGCTGTGCCGGTAGGCGAAGCCATGATGGCCTGTGTGCTTGCCGATCATCTGTTACGCCACCGCGGCCAGATCGGCGGCGCGTAAAAAAACCGGGGAAAGCGATGAAGCTCTCCCCGGCTCATGATACTTTCAAAAGCTGAGATGAAGTTTAGAAGTCAACACTAACTTCAAATCCCCAGGACCGTTTCGCGCCTGGATGGAGGAATGAACCGCCAAATTCAGGAGCGGGAATGACTTCCTCGAGGATATCCTCATTGGTCAGATTCTGCGCAAAACCAGTGATCGACCAACGCTCGCCTTCAAGCCCAACTCTCAAATTGAGAGTATGATAAGAATCCCGTTTGGTATTGGAGAAATCGCCAGTGATGGGAAACCCAGCAAAGGCACCAAAGATCGATGGGCGTGTTTGCGCCTGGACAGTGTGGAACCAGGTATCTCCAACATATTGGAAATCCAAGCGACCCACTAGATTCAAGCCACCGTTATAGATGGGCTGCACCACCTGAGCCCCTACATTCAAGGTAAAGTCTGGCGTGTACGGTGATTCATTGCCAACTGTATCAGGGCGCGAATTGTTTTTCTTGATATTGCTTTTCGTCACATTACCACTGGCATAAACGCTGAGCACATCTGACAGAGCAGCATTGACGGCCAATTCACCGCCCCAGATTGTGACTTCGTCAATATTATTGACAATACGCAGTAAGCCAAACGGCCCAACGAAAAACTCGAAGAACTGCATGTCATCAACCATTGTATAATAACCAGCGCCCTCAACAGTGACCTGTCCATCCATGACGTTGCCTTTAAAGCCCCACTCAAAGGCGCTTGAGGTTTCCTTATCAAATACATCCTCAATGACAACCGCGTCGGGCGTTCCGATTGTTCCGTTCAGACCATTGATAAAGATATCTACAGTGGCGGCACTGCCCTGGTTGTTAAAGCCACCACTTTTAAAACCAATGCCCCAACTGGCGAACAAGGTCAGATTTTCAGCAACGTCCCATGTCAGACTGACCTTGGGCTGAATTTGTTCGAAAGTTTTCTCCTGATTAGGAATGGAACCATCAGCCGCCAGATTCGGATTGAGAAACGGATCGAGTCCCGGATTAAGAAAAGCATCTGTCGGCAAGTTCAATCCGATAAAGCTGGATCGCGCTGCCGGATCAACGAGATTATCCACTTTTCTTTTCTCGCGGTCATACCGCAAGGCAAAGGACGCCTCGATATCTTCCGATACATCATATTGAACCTGACCAAATACCGCATAGACACGGCTTTCGAAATTGTCATGAACAAGAGATTCCGTCAGCGGATTGACAAGACTTGGAATTAAGTCGCTCCCCAAAGCCGGATCGAGCCCTAGTGACGGATCAATCAATGTCGCCACGCCAACCGTGCGATCAATGTCGAGGAAATAAGTTCCGATTTGCCAACGCAAGCGCTGATCATCAGGGGATGTCAGGCGCACTTCAAAGCTCACATCTTCCTGGTCACGCACCTGGAACTGATACCCATCACAGGTCGTCGGCGTATAAGCACCAAGGAACGACCCTGTAGGATCCACCAGAAACGGCGCCGGATTGCCCGAGTTGAAAGTTGGCGCAGGCAGAGGAAATCCAGCCAAGGCCGCCGCACTGGCGATGCAATTTGCCTCACCGGCGAAAAATCCAAATCCGGCACTGGTGCCGTCGGACAGAAGATCTTGTTCGATATCACTGTACAAAAGCCAGCCCGTCAAAGAGGCCCACTCCATGTCGTAGTCAAACTTGCCAGACAGCTCCAAGGCTTCCTGATCGTTGGTTGGATTGATGTTGCTCTGAAAAAGGAAATTGTGTTTGTTGACATCTTCAAAAGCTTCCGGACCGAAAGCCGGCAAAGCAAAAGCCGAATTAAATGTAATGGAAGCCGCATCCACCTCGCCATAACGTGCGCGAAGATCAACACTGAGAGCGGGTGTGGGTTCCCAAATAAGCCGCCCATTAACATTGAAGTTCTCAAAATTATCGACAACGTCGTCTTTGCCCAAAAACGAGTTCTTGTAGAAGCCATCCGTTGTGCGCCAATCGCCACTCAATCGAAAAAACAATTCATCCTCAACAATGGCGCCGCCAACCATGGCTTGCCCAAAGTATGAGTCATTATTCCCGGCGCTGGCTTTCATATGCGCTTCAAACTCATTGCCAGGCTTTGTCGTGGTGACGATAATCGCACCGGCAGCCGCGTTACGGCCATAAATGGCGCCTTGCGGACCTTTGAAAATTTCGATCTGCTGGAGATCAGAAAACTCGCGGTTAAAAGCCGACGGATTGCTGTACAAAATGCCGTCAATGATAAATGCGAAACTGTTTTCCGCGTCACGTGCGCCGTTGATCCCCCGGATATTGACCTGCACATCGCCAACTTCCGCTGCGTTGACCATGGACACACCAGCCGTCAGATTGATAAAATCTTCAGCCCGTTCAACGCCCACCCTTTTCAGAGTGTCAGAAGTGAGAACATTCACCGTGCCGGGAACATCGACCACAGATTCTGAGCGTTGCCGAGCCGTCACAACAATCTCATTGACGCCTTGCGCTGAAGCGCTCGTTATGGGTAGCACCGCGCTCGTGGCGATCGCCATTGCTGTGCAACCGAGCCAAATAGATTTTACTGTCATCATTTCCCCCTGATTGTGATAGCGGCCCTAAAGGTACTCATAAAAATGCAGGGTATATAAGTCCTAAGAGATTGGCGTTTGCGATTCATTTTAACTGTTAAGTATAATGCTAAATGTGCCAACATGCCAGCGCAAAGCACTTCACAACTACACTTAAAGAGGGAGAATTCATTATGAAATCAACCACACTGACGGGGGTCGCCCTGAGCCTGCTTATGGCTAGTTCGTCCGCTATCGCTGCTTCGGGGGGATTCACTGGCAATACGATCCATGTTCAGACCCCTGGGCTTGGCGAATTGTTTTTCGCAGTGGCCGAAGACGGCACCTTTAATCGCCCGGACGGCGTATCGGGCACTTGGTCCTATGACGGCACGACTCTGTGTTTCCACGTCGAAGCTGAGAAAGATTTATGCGGTGCCTTTGATGGCACTAAGCAAGTCGGAGATCATTGGGAAGACGCCGCTTGGGACGGTAACGGCATGGCCCAGATTCACCTGATGCCGGGGCTTGATCTGCCTTCGCAATAAGACCGGATGAGAAAATACGGGAGGGGAAATATCAGGCCCCTCCCCCCACGGGTGTGATCAGGCTAGTTTGATGATCTCGGCTTGGGAAAGTCCGGCTTGGCGGCCCAGAGCGCGGAAGGCTGTGCGCACGATATTGGCGGCGTTCAACCCGGCTTTCTCATACATGAGCGCCGGTGAATCATGATCGATATAGGCATCTTTCAGCACCATGGGGCGGATCTTGCAGCCTGCATCAAGCAAGCCATCCAGCGCCATAAACTGCAACACATGTGAAGCAAAGCCGCCGATAGCGCCTTCCTCAACTGTGATCAGCACCTCATGATTTTGGGCCAGTCGACGCACCAGATCCTCGTCCAGCGGCTTGCAGAAACGCGCATCAGCCACAGTGGTGGAGAGGCCCTGGGCTTCCAGCTCCTCTGCCGCTTTGAGAGCTTGAGAAAGATGTGTGCCAAAACTCAAAATGGCTATTTTCGTCCCCTCTCGAACGATTCGGCCACGGCCCAGTTTGAGAATTTCCCCTCGTTCAGGCATCTCAATGCCCACTCCTTCGCCGCGGGGATAGCGGAAAGAACAGGGCCGGTCATCTATCGCCACCGCGGTCGCTATCATATGAACGAGCTCAGCTTCATCTGAAGGCGCCATCACCACCATGCCGGGCAGGGTGGCCAGGAATGTGGTATCGAACGATCCGGCATGCGTGGGCCCATCGGCGCCAACAAGCCCCGCGCGATCCATGGCAAAACGGACCGGCAGTCCTTGAATGGCAACATCATGGACGACCGAATCATAGCCCCGTTGCAGAAACGTCGAATAGATGGCGGCAAAGGGTTTGAGCCCTTCAGAAGCCAATCCGGCAGCAAAGGTCACGGCATGTTGCTCGGCAATCCCCACATCAAATATACGATCAGGAAAAACACTTCCAAATTTATCAAGTCCAGTGCCGCCCGGCATCGCCGCCGTAATCGCGACGATTTTATCATCACGCCTGGCTTCATCAATCAGGGTCTGTCCGAATACGCCTGTATAGCTGGGAGCATTGGGCTTGCCCTTTTGCTGCGTACCCGTGACCACATCGAATTTCGCAACGCCATGGTATTTATCGTCGGCGGCTTCCGCTGGCGCATACCCCTTGCCTTTCTGCGTAATGCAGTGAACAAGAATCGGCCCTTCTTTCATCTCACGAACATTCTTCAGCACAGGAATCAAGTGATCCATATTGTGCCCGTCGATGGGACCGACATAGAAAAAGCCGAGTTCCTCGAAGAGGGTTCCGCCGGTTGCCATGCCGCGCGTGTATTCTTCCGCCTTGCGGGCCGTTTCCGAAACCGAACGCGGCATCTTTTTCGCCAATTCCTTCGCGATGTGACGCACTTCTTGGTAAGGGCGCGAGGACAGCAGCCGCGCCAGATAGGCGCTCATGGCGCCCACAGGCGGCGCGATAGACATTTCATTGTCATTGAGAATAACGATAAGGCGGCTGTCCATGGCGCCGGCGTTATTCATGGCTTCATAGGCCATGCCCGCACTCATGGAGCCATCACCAATCACCGCAATGACATTATTTTCGCCGCCCGTGAGATCCCGCGCCACAGCCATGCCCAGCCCAGCTGAGATGGAAGTCGCTGCATGGGCCGCGCCAAAAGGGTCATATTCGCTTTCTGCGCGTTTGGTGAAACCGGACAAGCCCCCTCCCTGGCGGATGGTGCGAATACGATCCCGGCGCCCAGTCAATATTTTGTGAGGATAGCATTGGTGGCCCACATCCCAGATCAATCGGTCATCAGGTGTATTGAAAACGTGGTGCAAAGCAACGGTCAGTTCCACCACACCCAGGCCGGCCCCTAAATGCCCCCCTGTGACGGAGACCGCATCAATGGTTTCCTGGCGCAACTCATCGGCCAATTGCCGCAACTGTTGACGGTCAAAATCCCTCATATCTGCTGGAAAATGCACTTCATCCAACAGCAGCGTTTCTATATTACGTGACACCTAAATGGTCCTCCAATACACACTTTAACTCCCCCAGCCTCAATCGGCCGCTTCATCGGCCTGTCTATTTATGCCGGGTCAACACGAACTTGCTGACATCCCTCAAAAGGTCCGCTTTTTCGTCAAACAAATCAAGGTGTGTTCTGGCCTGAGAAGACAGGTATTCCGCTTGCTCGCGCGAGCGATCCAGGCCGAGAATGGAAATAAATGTCGCCTTGCCGCTTTCAGTATCCTTACCCGCCGATTTTCCCATGATTTCCGGATCCCCTTCGACGTCCAGCAGATCATCAACCACCTGGAAAGCCAATCCCAAATCATGGGCAAAAGCTCTCAAAGCATGGGTCGGTTCTTTCGACGCCCGCCCCATGATAGCCCCGGATTCACAGGAAAAGGCAATCAGCGCGCCCGTCTTCATCTGATGCAATCGGGTGACCATGCCGATGTTGGGATTCATATTCTCGCATTCAAGGTCGATCATCTGTCCCCCAACCATGCCGTGACAACCTGCCGCTTTGGAAAGCGCCAAAATTAGATTACAGCGAACATAGGGATCAGAGTGCGTCAGGGGGTTGGCAAGAATCTCAAACGCCATTGCCTGAAGGGCATCACCGGCCAGAATAGCCGTCGCCTCATCAAACCGCACATGCGTCGTCGGTTGTCCACGCCGCAGTGTATCGTTATCCATGGCAGGCAGATCATCATGGATCAGTGAATAGGCGTGTATACATTCAACTGCGACAGCCACCCGCACCATATTCGCTTCATCGACGCCAAACAGGCGCCCGCTTTGCAGCGCCAGAAAAGGGCGAAGCCGCTTGCCCCCCGTCATGGCATAGCGCATAGCCTCGAGAAGCTTCGCCTCTGCATCCTCAGGGCGCGGAAGCAGTTGATCTACCGTGCGCGCGACCAGCTGCGCCGTGTCATTTAATGCTTCTTCCAGCGTCATATTCGTCATCACGTCCCGTTGAACAAATTCAGACTGAAGCAGATCATCATGAAATATCAACTTCTTCAGAAGATACTGATCCGTCTGCAGATAAAGTAATTTTTTCTACTTTGGATTTGGCCGCTGTCAGCTTGGCTTCACAATGTGCTTTAAGCTGTGTGCCGCGTTCATAAAATTCGATTGATTTCTCAAGGTCCACATTTCCCGCTTCCAGCTTTTCAACAATAGCCTCAAGCTCTCTCAGCGCGTCTTCAAAGCTGAGAGAAGCAATATCACCTGATATTTTAGCCGGGTTGGATTTTGCCATTTTTCCCTCGTTTAAACTAGCTCGACGGCTTAAGCCAAGCTGTGCGCCACGTCAACGCTCTTGGCTTCTCGCGGATCAGGCCGCCATTAACGCGTTCACATGAGCCGCCACACTGGCCCCCAGGGCTGACAGGTTGTATCCCCCTTCCAGAACCGAAACCACGCGCCCGCCACATCGGCGTGCGGCCACCTCGCAAATGGCTTGCGTGACCCAAGCAAAGTCCTTTTCGTGAAGGCATAATTGAGACAGGGGATCATCAATATGGGCGTCAAAACCCGCTGATATCAGCACCAGATCCGGGGCAAATTCTTCCAGCGCCGGCACAATCCCTGCCTCATAAGCTTGCCGGAACAACGCGGGGTCTGAATACGCCTTAAGCGGCACATTGACGATATTGCCCTGGTCATGACGCCCTGTCTCAGCTTCAGACCCCGAGCCTGGATAAAAGGGGGCCTGATGGGTTGAGGCATAAAAGAGGTTCGGATCGTCCCAAAAGGCAGCCTGGGTGCCATTCCCGTGATGCACGTCAAAATCGACCACTGCCACGCGGGCCGCGCCATGGACCGCTCGGGCATGGGCCGCACCGATAGCGATGGAGTTGAAAAAGCAAAAGCCCATGGCCCGTTCAGGCTCGGCATGATGCCCCGGCGGACGCACTGCGCAGAAGGCATTGGTCGCCTCTCCCGTCATCACAGCATCGACGGCCGCCACTACCGCGCCCGCCGCTCGTAATGCCGCTTCGCGTGTGCCCGGTGAGGCGGGCGTATCAGGATCAAAGGCATGAAACCCACTTTGGGGCATCGCCGCCATGACCTCTTCAACAAAATGTTCTGGATGAATCCGCATCAATTGTGCGGGCGTCGCGAGGGGCGCGGTTTTTCGCACCAAGGTTTGAAATGCCTTCCCCGACAGAGCGGACGATATGGCTTCCATACGCGCCGGGCGCTCCGGATGTCCCTCCGGCACGAGATGGCCAAGACAGGCCGCGTGCGTGTAAAAGAATGTGGTCATTCTATAGGCGCACCTTCATGTACATAGCAAATGTTTAGCTTTCAGACACTGCTTTAAGTGTCACGCCGGGGGGCGGGGGGCAATTGTCGGGAACAAAAAAGTCCGGCATAAGATTATATGTGGGATCAACGCGATAATGATCGAATTCGCGAACGCCGTTTTCATAAAGAAGAATATCATCAATGCAAAAATGTCCGGTGAACTCTCCCGAAGGCTTGGTAAAAATGACATGGGCGGCATCTGCCATAATGTCCGGCGATCTGCACGTTCTCATGCTCTCTTCAGTACCTAACGCATACCGAATGGCAGCCGTGGCAATCCCCGTACGTGGCCATAATGCGTTCACGGCCACGCCCTGATCCTGAAACTCGGCCGACATGCCTAAGACACACTCGCTCATACCGTATTTTGCCATCGTGTAGGCGACATGACCGCGAAACCATTTGACGCTCATGTCCAGAGGCGGCGAGAGCATCAGCACATGGGGATTATCGGCCTTCAAGAGAAAGGGAAGACACGTTTTCGTCACTAAAAAAGTGCCGCGCGTATTAACCTGGTGCATCAGATCGAACCGGCGCATTTCGGTTTCCATAGTCCCGGTGAGCTGGATCGCACTGGCATTATTGATGCAAATATCTATACCGCCGAATGTTTCCGCGGTTTTCTCAACAGCCGCTTGCACCGATGCGTCATCACGCACATCGACCACTAGTGGCAGGGCTTTGCCTCCGGCTTTCTCCAGTTCCTCGGCGGCTGTATAGATGGTGCCCGGGAGTTTCGGGTGCGGCTCGGCGGTCTTTGCCGCAATGGCAATATTAGCGCCGTCTCGCGCCGCCCTCAGTCCGATCGCCAGACCAATGCCACGGCTGGCGCCGGTAATGAAGAGCGTTTTGCCTTTGAGATTAGTCATCAGATTCCCTTTTTTTCAGTAATGAAGACGATCCTATCATCAAGGCTTGCACGCGCGCGTCAACCGGGAAAATCATGCGGCGGTATGACTGGAACGGTGATTGCAAGGTCTGTCTTAACCTTTGATTAACCTAACAAGAAACCAAAAAAGGTACAGACGTTTCATGCCTCCCATTCAAACTGCATACAAAATTTTTCGTTCGACTGAGAACCGCACTTTCGCGCGAGTTTCGTCCTCCACAGCATCTTGCACGGCTGCGGCGCGCGCGCGGCGCGTGTGCCGGACGTCTCCAAAAGACAGGCCTGAGCGCCCCAGTTCGGCACAGGATGACGGCTCCTTCGCCCAGAGGAATGCCCTTTTGCAGACCACGCTGGATGGAATCGAGAAAATTGACGTCTTTGTCACCCGGATCCAACAAGCCATCCTTCAGGCTCAAAAGACATCCTGTAAAAAAGAACGCGCCCTTTTGGCCCGGCGCTATGAAACACTGTGTGCGGGCGTGGATCTGTGCACACAATCGGCCAGCCATGCCGGGATGAACCTCATCAATGGCAGTGGACAGCAGCAAGTCATCTCATTTGGCCGCAACACACCATCGCGTTTCGTCATTATCCACACGGATCTGACAGCCGGCTCTACTGGCCTGAATCTGCCGCACGCATCCACAGATTTCGCCCATGAAGAAGACATGGCCGAAGCTCTAACGGCCACACATTCGGCCCGCCAACGCCTCGAATGGGCGCGGACCCACATCCTGCAATCCCTCCAGGTTCTGCGCCGCAACACACACTTGCACACTTAAAAAGCCATTTTGCATAGACCGTCCGTACCTGGTGACCTCACATTTGCTTACCCTTTCTCAATAATCTGGGATGAGCATGGCACTTCATGTTCGCTATCACTGAGGTCTCTTATGCTCGGCAAACCATCACTCCTTTTTCCCATTTTGGCCATGCTGTTGACGGTGTCGGCCTGTGCCAGCACAGCGCCGCTAAAGACCTTGCCAGTGGCATCAGCTGACGTCACCTCACCCGACAATGCGGTTTTTCTGCGGCTTTACAGGAATGGGTTTGAGACTCTCACCTGCCCTTATGGCGCGCATCAGATCTCATGTGGCAATTATCTGCTGAATAAGTTTGCCGCCGTCATGAACCAGCAAAGGCAAATCGAGGAACTCTCGATATCGAATTTTTCTTTTCTCTGTGAGCGGGTTGGTTCGGTGGTGACGCGGCAAAACTGCACGGTCAAATATCGCCTGGATTATCGGCGGAACGGAGAAACTCTCATGATGAACGTCACGGCGCAAAAGGAAAAAGTGCCTCTCCCGGCGCTCGGAGACAAATCGAAACCGATCTTCAAGTTCCTACGCGCCATTTTGGATCAGTCGATCATAGAATTTGAAACCAGTGTCGCCGAATAACACGGCCCTTAAAGCGATAAATGTGCGGGCGTCAAGGCAAACAGACCATCAGCGCCCGCCATGGACGGCTGTTTAAGCCCATGAATCTGGGGCAGAATGTTAGTCGCGTAAAAGCGCGCGATATTAAGCTTGGCTGTATAAAAATCGGCTTCAGTGCTGCCGGATTCCACATGGCGCGCTGCTTTTAGCGCCCCTTGCGCCAGATAATGACCGCCTGCAACCAAACCAAAAAGCTTGAGAAAAGGCGTCGCCCCGGCCAGACAATCTTGCGGTTTGTCCCCAAGCCGTTCTGAGAGCCATTCACTGACCTCGGTCAGAACGTAGATCGCTCCAATCATGTTCTTCGCGATAGCCTTCAGATCAGTATTGTCCTCTGCCGAAAGTTTATCGGCTGTCTGACGCATCTCATCAATAAAATCCCGAACAGCGCTCCCCCCCGCCAGGGTCAGCTTTCGCGTCACCAGATCCATTGCCTGAATGCCGGTGGTGCCTTCATAGATGGTCGCAATCCGCGCATCACGGTAATGCTGTGCCGCGCCGGTTTCTTCTACATAACCCATGCCGCCGTGAATCTGCACGCCCAACGACGCCATTTCGATGCCCGCCTCACTCGAAAAGCCTTTGGCGAGAGGGGTCAGCAATTCTTCCCGCGCCTTAGCTTTGGCCTTTATCTCAGGATCATCAGATGCCCGCGCCACATCAATGGCCATGGCATTGGCATAGCAGATCGCCCGCGTGGCTTCGATAGTGGCTTTCATGGTGAGCAGATTTCGCCGAACATCCGCGTGCTCAATAATCGGCACGGACTCCATCTGCACATGTTGTTGGCCCCAAGGCTTGCCTTGGCGGCGCTCCTGCGCATAAGCCAACGCCTGCTGATAGGCCCGCTCGGATATGGCCACACCTTGCAGGCCAACTCCCAGACGGGCCGCATTCATCATGGTGAACATACAAGCGATGCCTTCGTTCTCAGCTCCTAAGAGATAGCCCACTGCGCCCTCGTTTTCGCCAAAGGCCATGACACATGTTGGACTGCCATGAATGCCCAATTTGTGCTCAAGACCTGCCACCTGCACATCGTTGCGCGCGCCCAGTGACCCGTCCTCATTGACCAGAAATTTTGGCACGATGAACAGACTTGTTCCTTTTGTTCCCGGAGGGGCGTCAGGCAGGCGGGCCAGCACCAGGTGAATGATATTCTCCGCCATATCGTGATCGCCAAAGCTGATGAAAATCTTGGTTCCCTTGATCAGATAGGCGCCGTCATCCTGGGGCTGCGCTTTAGTGCGCAGCGCGCCCACATCCGATCCGGCCTGGGGCTCGGTCAGATTCATGCTACCTGTCCAAACACCAGTACTAAGCTTTTCAAGATAAAGGGCTTTTTGTTCCGGCGTGCCGTGGTGGCCAATCGCATCAATCGCCCCTGCACTCAGCAAAGGACAGACGCTGAACGCCATATTGGCTGACTGGACCATTTCCACACTGGCCATGGCCAGTGTGTGGGGCAATCCCTGGCCGCCATATTCCGGATCACCGTCGATCGATCCCCAGCCCCCTTGCGCATAAATGGCATAGGCCTCGGCAAAACCTTTGGGCGTGCGCACCACGCCGTTTTCCAATACAGCACCTTCCAGATCGCCCGACCGGTTTAAGGGCGCGATCACTTCGGCCGCCAGCTTTCCCCCTTCGGTCAGCACCGCCTCGATGAGGTCACTTGACAGATCTTCGAAACCCAGTTCGTTAAGACGTTCAATCCCCACAATATCTTCCAGAACAAAACGCATATCGCGTATGGGAGCGGTATAGTCCATGTCGTTTCCTTGTGCGGGTGTTTTTTCTGCAATTCTTCGCGTAAAAGAGCACCAGCTTATGCCAAA
>JAJFIO010000316.1 GCA_021774915.1 Alphaproteobacteria bacterium | reverse complement strand
CGTTGCATAAAACCAGGGGCAAACTCTTCCGTTTTTCCAACGCCGATGCGTGTGTTGAACCCTTCCGGCAAAGCTTCTATTTGCTCCAAAAGGCCTATTTGGCGCGTGGCCTCACGCAGTTTTTCATCGGAAGCTAGAGGATCTGAAAGCCTGAGGTTTTGCGCAATGGTCCCATAGAATATGTCGGTCTGCTGGGGTACGTAGGAAATCTTCTGACGCAGATCATGGGGATCAACTTGTCGCAGATCCAAACCGCCAATGGTTACAGTCCCACCTTGTGGCTCATACATCCCTGCAATAAGTTTCAGGATAGTTGATTTTCCTGAACTGTTAGAGCCGATGATAGTGACAATCTGACCTTCGCGGATCAAAAGGGAAGCACCCAAAAGCGCCGGATCCCCTTCATTCGAATATCGAAAGCTCACCCGGTTTAAAGAGATATCCCCGGCATAATCTCTGGACAGCAGCCTTGATTTTCCTCCATTGCCTTCCGGCTTCAGTCTCATCAGATTGTTCAATTGCGCCAGAGACTTCTTGATCTGATCAAACTTGATATAGACCTGAAAGCTGGCATTAATGGGTGAAAGGATACGCCAGGACAAAATCATTGTGGCAATAAGCGCGCCTACGGTCAGCGTGCCGGCCAGAACGGATTGCGTTCCAAACCACAAAATAGCCATGCCCGATAGGATCATGAAGGCATGGCTAAACGTCTCTATAACGGCATTGTTAATATCTATGCGACTGCGCGCTGTGGAATTCGAAGAAGAAGCCGTCCTAAAACGTTCTTCCCAAACACTTTCAACGCCTGCATTCTTGATCGACTTCATATTCAGTAAAGTCTCAACCAGAAGACTTTCTTTTGCAGAAGAGGACTTACCTGATTCAAGACTGAGCTGTCTCGCCCGCGGAACCAGAATGACCCCCATCAGGAAAAACATAAAAAGTGTTCCCATCGGAACTAAAGCCAACGGTCCAGCAATCGCAAATATGATGATCAAAAAAAACAAACTAAATGGCGCATCAAACACAATTTGGGCGAATGATCCCGTAAAAAAATCCCTTAAGGATTCGAATTCCTTGAGTCTGGAAACCTGAGTGCTCACCGCTGCGGTTTCGGTATAGGCGGGAGGTAATGAGAGAATTCTATCAAATGTGGAGACTCCCAACAAATAGTCTATACGACCAGCCACGAATCCGAGCAGCCGCGATCGGATGGCCCGCAACCCCACATCTGCCGCCAGAAAAATTAGCAATCCCACAATAATTAACGGCAATCCACGCGTAGACTGCGAGCCGATCACCTTGTCGTAAATGAACATAATAAAAAGCGGAAATGTCACGGCAATAACATTGGTAAAACACGACATGACAATCAGCATACGTATTGATTTTTTGAAGCGTCCAAGCGCCGCCCCAAACCAACCCCAGATATGAGGTTCCTCGGACAAGCGAGACTGTCCTATCTGGCTGAAATAATATGCGGTTCCCTTGACATCACTCTCTTCAGGGTCGACCCACTCAAAAGAGCCATTGCGATACAGCTTAAGCCCCTCTTCCTCCTTCGCCAGAATCGAAAATGGCAAATCCTGACCAGCTTCCTGGTAAAGACAAGGCAGAAGCCTCTCATCTAGTTGTCTGAGCGCAACTGTGTCAGGTTTGCTTTCATAACCGAGCGCAACAAAAGCATTGCGCAAATCCACCATATCCATATCATCGGCAAAATGGGGAAGGCCCTCGGCTATTTCGCGTTTATCCCCCCGCCAATTCAGAGCATCCAAGAGCGGCATGATGCAGGACGCCGCACCAGTCAGAGTCCGGCCTTGGTGATCCATTGTTTCTCTCAATGAACTTGCCAGAAAGTCCTCATGAGAGAGCGGGTTTTGAGCCAGAGCCGTCATGAAGCTTCTTTCCTGTCTACTGCATCTGAGCTGCCGCCACCCGCAGTATCACTTCGGAAAGTACCGCCTGAACTCGCCGCAGCTTCCTCCGGTTTCTCTTGTGTCTGTTCCCGCAAACCCCCATTTTCAAGAATGTAAACGCGATCACACATCCGAAGGAAGGAGGGTCGATAGGTCGCCAGAAAGATCGTTTTACCGGAACGTATTTTCTGCAGCGCTGCCATCAATCGCTTATCGGATTCAATATCGAGCCCATCATGAGCATTATCGAATAACAGAATGGGCGGATCATCAACCAGCGCTCGAGCAATAACTATCTGCTGGCGCATTCCACGCGGAATACGGCTAACGATTCCTCCGCCTAGAGAGGTTTCAAGTCCATTCGGCAAATGCAATACGAAATCTTCCAGTCCCAGAAGTCGCAGCGCCTCAACAGCACGTGTTTTTGTGTCACCTTCCCGGAACATGGTGAGATTTTCCAGAAGTGTCCCATGAACAAAATCACCGTTTTCAGGCATATATCCCATCTGCCGGCGCACCACATCACCGTCGTAAAGCAGACTGCTCTTCCCATCGATTAAGATTTCGCCACCCTCAGGCTTATAAACGCCATTGATCAAACTGAGAACGGTACTTAGCCCACACCCGTTTTCACCTGTGAGTCCAATCATATTGCCCACAGGGACATCCAAATCGGCATCTTTGAGAATATAAGGCCCATCCTTGGCGTAGCGGAACGAGACGCTTTTGAATGTGATGTGCCCTTTGATATCATCTGAAGGGTGTTGCGCCCGCTCTTCCTGCTCGAGATGAAACAGCTCTTTCATTTTTTCTTCTGCCTGACGCACAGATTGATACCGCGTCCAGAAATTAAATCCTCGCAGAACAGGCTGAAGGACACGCCCAGTCAACATGGTGCCGGCCGCCAGACCGCCGAGTGTCATAGACTGATTCACGACAGACAGACTACCGATCGCGACAAAAGAAACCGTACCAAGCTGCGATAATGTGTTCGCCAGACTGCTTATCATCGACTGAAGCGTATTGAGATTCATCACTTCAGAAGCCGATTTTGCCTGAAGCCGTTCATACCGCCGTACCATCAACCTCTCAAGAGCCAGAGCCTTGACTGTATGTACGCCTTGCAGTGTTTCGATCAGAAAGTCATAACGGCGCCGATCGCTTTGTACTCGCACGTTCAGAGCAGCCGAAAGCTCCTCCCCTAAATAATATGCCATGGCCAGCAGGGCGCCCAACAAAACCAAGGGAACCAGCACCAGTGCTCCACCGATCAGACTGATCAGGACCAGAAAGATAAGTACAAA
>JAJFIO010000315.1 GCA_021774915.1 Alphaproteobacteria bacterium | reverse complement strand
ATCAGAGCACCCTTGGCGTGGGCCGCTTGCCCCAGCGCGCTAAGGTCGGTAAGCGAGCCATAGAAATTTGGGTACTGAACAACCACGCAAGCGGTTTGATCATCAATCAACGTCTCCAGAGTTTCAGATTCGCCCGGCACGATCGGAGCATGCATGACCTCAAACCCGGCATATCCCGACAATGTCGCCACGACTTGCCCATATTGGGGATGCAATCCACCCGACAACACCGCCTTGCGGCGTCTTGTCACCCGGCGGGCCATGGCCACCGCTTCTGCGCAGGCGGTGGAGCCGTCATACATGGAGGCGTTCGCCACATCCATGCCGGTGAGTAGCGCCACCTGGGTCTGAAATTCAAAGAGCGCCTGGAGCGTGCCTTGAGAAATCTCCGGTTGATAAGGCGTGTAAGAAGTGAGGAATTCGGAACGCTGAATCAGATGATCCACGCTTGCGGGAATATGATGCCGATAAGCTCCGCCGCCGATAAAGAACGGGGCGGAACCGGCAGACACGCTTTTTCCCGCCATGGCGCCAAGCGCGCGCTCAATCTGCGCCTCGCCCTGCGCCAACGGCAAATCAATCAGACCGTCAAGCCGCGCCTGGCGAGGAACATCGTCAAAAAGTTCATCAATGTTTGAGGCGCCGACAGTATCCAGCATGGCGCGGCGGTCAGGGTCTGTCAGCGGCAGATAACGCATTAACCCAGGTCCTCAATGAAAGAGTCATAAGCCGCTTCATCCATCAGCTTTTCCAGATCGGCCGGTTTATTCATTTTCAATTTTAACAACCAACCCTCCCCGCGAGGGTCTTCGTTCACCGTGTCGGGAGCTTCACCCAGCGCCTCGTTGATCTCGATCACGACGCCGCTCACCGGCGCATAAATCTCGCTCGCCGCCTTGACGCTTTCCACCACGGCGATTTCATCTCCTTGCGAGACGGACGCGCCGATATCAGGCAATTCGACATACACGATATCGCCTAATTGCTCAGCGGCATAAATCGATATCCCCATAATTGCAACGCCCCCTTCGACGCACACCCATTCATGCTGATCCGTATACATGTAATCATTCATTATTTTTCACCTTAACTCTTGTGATAGTGATGCGGCGTAAAAGGCATGGGCTGGATGCGCGCCGGTCGCGCCCGCCCGCGAACCATAAGCTGAACCATTGTCCCTTCACTGGCGAATTTCGAGTGCACATAACCCATGGCGACAGGCCCGCCGACAGAAGGGCCGAACGTGCCGCTTGTGACCCGGCCGATGATTGCACCTTGGCCATCAGTGATCTCAGTCCCCTCGCGCGCCGGCGCACGGCCTTCTGGCGCCAGACCCACACGTTTATTGGGCGCGCCCTTTTTAAGCAGACCGAGAATATGCTCTGCGCCGGGAAAGCCTCCGTCGATGCGGCGGCGCTTGGCAATCGTCCAGGCCAGCCGCGCCGAAACCGGATCCGTGGTCTGGTCAATGTCATGGCCGTAAAGGCACAGACCCGCCTCCAGGCGCAGCGAATCGCGCGCGCCCAGACCAATCGGCAACACATCGTTATGGGCCAGCAGCGCCCGCGCCAGAGCGTCAGCCTCAGCAGCGGCAACAGAAATCTCAAATCCGTCCTCGCCGGTATAGCCGGAGCGGCTGACCAGACAGGTGACGCCATTTACGTCCATTTCACCCATCTGCATAAACGACAATGCCTCCGCGTCCGGCGCCAGCGGTGCTAATACCTGCGCGGCCTTTGGCCCCTGCAATGCCAGCAGCGCACGGGCCCCCAAGGGCGTGAGCCGCGCCACGCCTTGAAGCTTTATTTCGATGTGGCTGAAATCCTGTGCCTTCATCGCGGCATTGACGACGAGAAACAGCTCGCCCTGCCGCTCTTCGCCTTCAGGGCGGGTGATCATCAAATCATCCAGAATGCCACCGTTTTCATCGAGAAGAAGCGAGTAGCGTATGGCGCCCGGCTTTAAGCCTTTAATATCTCCCGGCACGAGCGTTTCAAACGCCGCCGCGATGGCCTCGTGCGCGGCATCGCCGGACAAACCCTTCTCCAGCTTAAGCACGGCCTGACCCATATGAGAAACATCAAAAAGCCCCGCCTTTTCACGCGTGTGCATATGCTCCGCCATGATGCCTGCGGGATAATACACAGGCATGGCATAGCCTGCGAAAGGCACCATCTTACCCCCCAGCTCCACATGAAGATCATGCAGCGGGGTGGCCTTGAGGTCCGGTTTTAAGATTGATTCAGTCATTCTCTTCCAGGCTCGGCAACAGTTACAAAAGACACAAGCGCAATCATCGCGCGCATGCCAAAACCCCAACTGTCGCAAAACCTGAGAGATTTAACGCCCAAGCGAACATGCCACCTGAACAGTTACCCCTTCGGTGAGGCCCGGCGGGCGAACCTGGCTCTAAGCCATGTCATCCTGCCGTCCTGCTTTCCAGATTTTCATCCCTAGCGCGGTCCCTTTGCCTGAGAGTTTCCGGGGCGGTTGCTCCTTCGGCGTTCCACCGGCTACGCATAAGCCGGTGCAATCTCTCCCGCGCAGATCATCTGATGGCTGCCCTTACGCGCCGTCCAGCGGATGAGTGCAGTGCACCTAACAAACCCGTTTGTTGCCCAAGAGTCAACACGGGGGGGCCCAAAAAGCCGTTTTCACTGCTGAATATTTACATGCGTTCAGGCACATCAATCCCTAAGAGACCGAGCGCCACAACCACTTGGGTAAGGGTGACCCGGCACAGCCCCAAGCGCGAGCCCCGGACAGCGTCGTTCTGCTCGCTCAAGATATGATGCTCGGCATAAAACCGGCTGTAGGCCTGAGCCAGGGTATAAACATGATCGCAGACGAGGTTTGGCGCACGGCGGACAAGCGCGGCCTCCATTGTCTCGGGAAAGGCGCTCAAAGCCAGGCCCAGAGCACGCTCCACATCGCTTGTCACGGCTAGGGCGGCGTCCGGCACATCGACTTTTTCCTCAGCCGCTTTGCGCAAGATGGATTTGATCCGTACGGCCGCATATTGCAGATAAGGTCCGGTCTTGCCTTCAAAACG
>JAJFIO010000314.1 GCA_021774915.1 Alphaproteobacteria bacterium | reverse complement strand
CCACCGGCTGCGATCTGAATATCGATGCGGGTGGCGCCCGCGTCGATGGCGTTTTCCATTAGTTCTTTGACAGCCGCCGCCGGACGCTCAATCACCTCGCCAGCCGCAATCTGGTTGACAGCTCCTGGAGGCAAACGCCTGATAACGGGCTCTAAACTCATATCGCTACATCTCGCTTAAATAGCGCCGCGCCAGGATTTTTCCTTCTTCCACAGCCGGCTGGTCAAATGCATTCAGTCCTAGAAGATGTGCGGCAATCATGGTTTCCAGAATAAAATGTATCATCAGCGCCCCCATGGTGCGCTCAGTGACCCGATCAATGGTGAACACACGAACCGGGCGATCGTTATTACTTAAGGCTTCGGCTGTGGCGCGCTGTTCGGCGTCCACCAGATCGCCAATGGTCCGGCCCGCCAGATAAGCCAGTTGTGGTTCGTCGCGATAAGACGCAGGCACGCGCGGCCCCTGGCCCGCCGTGTCGGTCATGATGAGGGTATGGAGCTTGTCATTGGGCCCATCGAGATAGAGCTGCAATTGGCTGTGCTGATCCACCGGCCCCAACGCGCGGATGGGCGTGGTGCCCGCCCCGCCCTTGCCCAGACTCTCCGCCCACAATTGCCGAAACCACATGGCGAACAGATCAAGCCGCTCGGCATAGGGCATGAGCACCGTTGAGGTTTTGCCTTTTTCCTGCGCCAGCGCGACAGACAGCGCCGCGCCGATGGCGGGTGCGCATTGGCCGGGCTCCGCCCCATCCAGAATGGGCTGGAGAATACTGCCCGCCCCGTCGCGCACCGCCCCGGCATCCAGCCCCATCACCAGCGCGGGCAAAAGCCCGACATTTGACAACACCGAAAAGCGCCCGCCGATCAGCGGGTTGTGATCCAATATGACCATGCCGTGCGCAGCCGCCAAACGGCGCAAGGGGTTGTCGGCAGGCTCGGTGATCACCGCAAAATGTTGCTTAAGCGCCGACAGCCCCAACGCCTGCTCGACAGCCCCCATCGCTGTCAGCATCTGCATCATGGTCTCGGCAGTGCCGCCTGATTTCGAGACGGTCAAAAACCTTGTGGTTTTGAGATCCAACCGATCAAAAGCCGCAGCCAATCCGGTGGCATCCAGATTATCAAAAAAATGAACACGCGGGGAGCCTGCCGGCGTGACATATCCTGCGGTGCGATAGCCGGTGATCTGCGCCAGAGCCTGCGCGCCCAGGCTTGATCCCCCCGTCCCGAAAACCACCACATCGCGCGCGCCTGCCTTGAGGTGCTGCACCACAGGTTCGCACGCTTTTAGATCCGCACGGTCCCGCCATACACTCAAAATGGGAAGGCTGCCATCCTCAGCCGCTTGAATGATGGATTTCAGAGCCGGTTTTGTTTTGGCCAGAGAGGCGCTCAACGCATCTTTGCTCAGGCCATGTTCTCCTATACGTGGCGCAAGGGCCCCGTCGATGTTTTGATGATAAAGTGGAGATATTTTCGGCACGTGCATATCGCCTTAAACTTGGGGTCAATGAAGAAAACGCGAGAACGATTAATCTTACTCCTTTCGCCTCACGTGACCAAGAAAAAGCCGAATGTCAGACATAACCCTGCTTCACGGCGCACTATCCCCCGTCACCGTCTCAAGACCTTTGGGCTCCCCCACCACGACCACCGTCAAGGCGTCCGGGTCCAGCAGGCGCGCAGCCACCCGCGCAATATCGTCACGGGTCACCGCTTCAATCCTGTCGTTCCTTGTATCGATATAATCAATGCCCCGGCCGATCATCTGATACCCCACCAGTTGATTGGCAATGCGCGCATTGGAATCAAAACGCAATGGAAAAGAGCCGGTCAGATAGGTCTTAGCATCACTCAATTCTTTATCCGTGACACCACCATCCCGCATCCGCGCAATTTCCGATTTGATTACGGAAAGGGATTCCGCAATACGTTCATTCTCTGTAGCCACGGAGCCGAAGAAAATACCGGCATAGTCATACGGGCTGAATGAGCTTGACACGCCATAGGCTAGTCCACGCTTCTCACGCACTTCTTCCATGAGGCGCGAAGAGAATCCTCCTCCACCCAAGATATAATTCATCACAAAGGTGGGGAAAAAATCAGGATCGTCCAATAGAATGCCCGGCCCTCCAAACAGGACGATGCTTTGAGGTTGAGGACGCTCAACAACAACCAAGCTTCCTTCAGCGGGGACATGGGCTTGGGGTATGTTTTCGGGTGCCGCCTTCACAGGCAGTGCAGCGAAGGTTTGATCAAGAAGGGCACCTAAGGTTTGGGCGTCTATATCCCCCACCACAGCCACTTTGAGATTATCGCGCGCCAGAGAGGTATCAAGAAAGTTACGCAAGCCCTCAACCGTAATACTCTCCACAGTTTCAGACGTTCCGTTCACAGGACGGGCATACACATGATCTCCAAACACAGTTTCAAACCATGTGCGCTGCGCGATGGTGCGGGGTGATGTCATGTTGCGTTTGATCCCCACCAGAATTTGAGAGCGAATGCGCTCAACCGGCTCAGCGTCAAACCGCGGCTCTGTCAAGGCAAGGCGCAGAAGTTTAAACCCCTCATCGCGATGACGCGACAACATGCGCAACGAACCATAAAAACCATCCAGACCGGCATCAAAATGCAGTCGGATCGAGAGGTCTTCAAGCCGTGTTTGAAACGCTTGCGCGTCCAATTCCCCCGCGCCCTCATCCAACAAGCCGGAGAGCATATAGGCCAACCCTTGTTGCCCTGCAGGATCACGCCGCGCCCCACCGGTGAACCCCACTTCCACAGCGATCAAAGGCACGGCATGTTCTTCAACCAGCCAAGCCTCGATACCACCCGGAGAGACCACGTGCTGAATGTGGGTGCGTTTTTCAGAATCCAGCGATTTGGCGAAGTCATCAAGCACGCTCTGCTCCGACACGCGCGCCGCCTGGGTTGGCACTTTTTCCTCAACCACTTCGCGCATATCCGACGCCCCTTCAACATTTACATCAGGCTGTTGCCCCTGCTCATCCGATTGGTCGCAAGCCCCCAACGCCAGACAGACGACCGCCACACAAAAATATCTGTGCACGAACCGCATTATGATCCATTCTCCGGCAATAAATATCCGGTGACAGACCCTGGCTGGTCAAACACAAGCTGGGCAGCTGCATTGACTTCCTTAATGGTGACTTCCTCCACCCGGTCAGGAAACGTGGTCACATCTTCCACGCTCTCCCCGGTGGTGAGTCCCGATCCATAAGCCTGCGCCAAAGATTGTTGGTTGTCGCGCGCATAAATAGCGTCAGCGATTAAATTCGATTTTGCCCGCGTCACTTCCTCTTGCGTGACGCCGTTTCTCAGCACGTCGGCGATCACCTCATCCATGGCCGTTTCAATTTGAGCGAGAGTCTGCCCTGCTCTTGGCGATGCATAAAGTCCCACGCGGCCGTAATCCAGGCCATCGCCTGAATACCAGGACCCTGCACTGGCAGCGAGCGCTTGGCTCACAACCAAAGCACGGTAAAATCGGCTGGTAGAGCCTACACCCAGCAATTGCACTAGCACATCAATGGCCTCGGCCATCCCTTGCTCAGCGGTTGAATAAGACGGCGCAAGATAAGAGCGGCGAAAGGAAGCCTGCTCAACACGCGCATCCCTATAGTCTATGTGAATCGGAGCCGCGCCCGGTGGCTCTTTTGCCCGCGCGCGTTGAGGCAATTCGACAGGCGGAATGGATCCGTAAAATTGCTCGGCGAGCGGGCGAAGTTGCCCGGCGGTGATATCTCCCGCCACGATAAGGATGGCGTTATTTGGAGCATAGTATTGGCGATAAAAATCAAGCGCATCTTTTGTGGTCAACGATCGGATCTCATGCGCCCAGCCAATCACTGGCGTACCATAGGCATGGGTTTTGAACAAAGCCGCCGACATTTGTTCGCTTAAAATATTCTCCGGATTATTATCGGTCCGGCTGCTGCGCTCTTCAAGAACCACATCCCTTTCCGGATAAACTACTTCATCACTCAAAACCAGACCGGTCATGCGGTCCGCCTCCAGTTCCATCACCACCGGCAAGCGATCGAGCGCCACCCGTTGAAAATAAGCCGTGTAGTCATGATTTGTGAATGCATTATCTTGACCACCATTTCGGGCCACAATTTTTGACATCTCCCCAGGCGGAATTTTATTAGTGCCTTTGAACATGAGGTGTTCGAGAAAATGCGCAATACCTGATTTCATGGGCGGTTCATCAGCGGCGCCCACCTTATACCAGACCATGTGAGTGACCACGGGAACGCGGTGATCGGGAATCACCACGACCTGCATTCCATTGTCGAGGGTAAAGGTGTCCGGCGCCCACTCAACCGTTCCTTCCGCCAAAGCAGCAGTCATCATAAATCCTTGAAATACATCAGGTGAACCCATCGCCCCACTCATAAAAGTGGCGAGACAAACACTGACACCAATGCGCCGCCAGCGCGATCGTTGCGTTTTGTTTTGTTTTGGCATCGTCATGAGCCTTCAAACGGGAAGAATAGAGGCAAACAGTGTCAAATGAACCTTTGCGCACATTAAAGTAGCGCCCAACAAACCGAAGTATGAACGGACTTTTTCTCGAAGATGCGAAACGAATCGGACGGGATCAGTTCCTATTCATTGGCGGCATCATCAGCCGTGCCCTCATCCGATGGCGTGGTGGTTTTTAACCTTTGCGATTCAGAGGTCGCATCAAGAAGCACGGGCGGAGGGCCGCTTTGGTCACCATCGCGCCAGAACATGATTTTATCCGTGAAACTATCATCCTTCTGACGCAAGCGGCCGGACTCTTCTTCCAGCACCGCCCTGATATTTGGGTCAACCCGGTCAGCGCCTGCATTAATAAGTAATGCCACCTCGCCTTGAGACGGACCCTCCGATCCGATGTCCACAGCATCACCCAGCAAAGCGCGGCGCGCTGAATCCGTGGGCTGCAATTCCTGTGGCCGTAGTGCACCCGGTTTAGGCGGCCGCAACGAAAAATCCGGCGGAACGATCAAAGGTGCTTTGGTGACCACGGCAAATTCATCCGGAGCGGACTTACCCAATCCCAGAGCGGATTTCATCCCACCACAGCCTGACAGAGAGATCATAGCCAGGACAAGTAAAGCTGTTTTTCCGGTCAGAGACATTTGAAACGATCCTTTTCGATGAGAGAGGATAGACATAACAATCCTGTATTCCTATGGCAATTCAGCTATTAAGTTTAAACTTCATGCTCCGCTTGCCGGGCGGCAGGCCCACTCAGAAATATAGACTCGTAAATCAGCAGGGCAACGCCAAGAGAAATCCCCGCATCGGCAACGTTGAACGTATAGAAATGATATCCCCATGCATAGAAATCAAAAAAGTCCGCCACCGCCCCATATACCGCCCGGTCCAGCACATTGCCGATGGCGCCGCCAATGACGAATCCTATGGCAACAGCCAAAAGGCGGTTGTGGGCGCGCGCCAGCCAGACCACCAGAAAGCCGACCACCACCAGCGCAAAGAGGATCAGCGCATAGCGACCGGTTGGGGTGTCGGCGGAAAACATGCCAAAACTCACCCCGCGATTCCAGACCATGCGGAGATTGAAGAAGTCCGTCACTTCAATGAGACCCCGCGCCCGCATATCAATCACATTGAGCAAGTACCATTTAGACGCCTGGTCTAGGAAAAAGGTGATGGCGGCTATTCGAAGTCCTAATTTCAACATCTTCTGGCCTGTCCTCAAATACATTACTCATGGGCCGGAATTTAGCGGGC
>JAJFIO010000313.1 GCA_021774915.1 Alphaproteobacteria bacterium | reverse complement strand
GCGCTGGGCCTCGAACGGCAAGACGGCGGCGACGAACTGCTGGTGGACGGCCTGAAAGTCCCGCTGGACAAGGTCGGCGAGCTTGCGACACGCCTCGCGACTTTAAGCCCCGGCGGCTTTGGCGGCGGCGCGCCCTTCACCTAGGCCGGCAACGTCCTCGATTGGGAAACCGTAAAAAAAAAGACCGGGAGATAAAGGAGGATTCGGAGTCTCAAAAACCTAATCCAAATGAAACGCGCCTGGTTAAGGTCTGGCGGACAGTCGGTGATGAAAAGACACGTGAAAGCCACCAGTTGGCCGATGGGCAAATTCGATTATTGAACGATACCTTTGTTGTGGGTAAGGCGCGTCTCATGGAACCACGAGATCCACTGGGCCCGCCGGAGGAGACGTTTAATTGCCGCTGCACTCTAGAAGTCGTTCCGGTGTCAAACCTGATGCATGAGCAGCAGCTTGATTTTGAAAATGTGAAAGTCAGCCGTGACTCTTCTGTCACGGTTATTAATATGGAGGCCGATAGAAGAAGGAATATCATCGACGGGGCGCCGGCAGTGTTCGAAATTGCTGACAATCCGAACGCGGATGCAAGTGCTCCATTCATTGAATGGCCTGAAAAAAGTCAGGTTTTCAGGTACGATGGTATTATTCAAGGCGAGGCGATACGCCAGGGGGTTGACCCTGACTTGGTCCGGGCCATTATGTATATGGAGACAACTCATGGGCATCTCGATTGGATACCGGCTTTAATCGATGTCAACAAATCACTTTTGCCAATGAACATCAAGACAGAGACATGGCGCGATTTAGGGTGGAGCCGTGAAGATCTAAAAGATCCTAAAACTAACATTAAGGCCGGTACCCTTATTCTCAAAAGGACCGGCGAACGGGTGGAAGATCCGACGGTGGAGAAAATCGCTTCTGTTTACAATTTCCTTGGGCGGGAGAAAGTGAACGATTATGGCGCCAGAGTCGGGGTAATTTATCGGGAGAAATTATGGAAGGAAGACGCAGTCGGCGAATGAGGTGGCAGAATGTTTTTCTTGGTACACCTCTCCCGATTATGTGATGGGGAGCTTGCCGGTGGCGTTCGAGAAAGTCCTGGAATTGATGACTCGTGCCGAACATCCTGGTTTTGAGGAAGCATTGAAGGAAGATGACGACCTGCGCCAGAGGTTGCCCTCGATTCTAACCTCTTTAGAAAAAGCACGTCAGGTACCGAAGCCTAGGGACTTGGCCGTGGAGTTGCCCGTGGCTGGCTATGATGTGCGGCATTTCCTCTACGTGCTTGAGAAGCAAGCAGACGGCAAAATCATCCAGGAGATTCTTCGCTAGGTCACCGCCAAGGCGCTCAGCGAAGGAGCGCGAGTATCTGTGGCGAGAAAGCGGTTTCCCTGGCGCATTAGGGCGGATATAGTCTTGAACGAGCAATCGGTGAGGTCCGGTGGCGCCAGCATGACGATCAGAGCAGGTGGATGTTAAGGGAAGAATAAATGGCGGAGATACTGGATAAAGCCTATCCGAAATATTGCGCTTCGCCTTGGGTGGAGGGCGTGCTCCGTATGAACGGACGCACCTTCGTTTGCTGTAAAAGCACTTACAGTATTGGAAATTGGCAAAAGAAACCACTGGCCCAAGTTTATAATTCTAAAGAATCCCGTGAAATACGTGAAGCTGTGACTAAGGGCGAATTCGCGCCCTCCTGTGAGACGTGCTACAAGAATGGCGGCGCTTTGTCTCTGTCGACTCTAATCGCCAGACCTTTTCAGGAAGCGTGTAGCGTCATCAAGACGCATACGGATCAGGATGTTTCCGAGCTGGCGAGATTGCAGGCAAACTTTGATAAACTAGATTATGATGAAGAGGCGCAGGAGAATTGCACTGCCTTTTATAAGGCGCTTGAAACAAGTTCTGAGTGGATTGATCATCCTTCAAGCCAGATGGATGAGGCTGCGCGGCATGACTACCGCATGGCGTGTCGGAAGCTGACGATCTGTGCCGATATAGTGGTGCGCTTTTTAACAGGTGAAACTGAAGTAAAATACCCGGCGGCCTTGCGTCAATCAAATGTTATTGCCGTATGCAATGCACGGTGCATCATGTGTCCTGGGAAATTCACCAAAGAAATTACAGAAGGATACAGGCTGAATGATGGCACGGTGTTCACGGAAATGCCGGACGAAATGCTCGATAAATCATTTGAGAATGAAGACAGCATTATCGATTTTTTCGTGAATGGAAGTGAGTTTCTCTTTTATAAACGGTGGCGGAAATTAGCCGAGCGGCTCTTGAAGCTTGGTGTAAAGGCGCGTATCGCAACGAATGGAATGCTACTGACCCCGCGCAATACGGATTATCTGCTTGAAAATAAAATCATTGGACGCCTCAGTGTGAGTATTGAAGGCGCCACACAAGAGACTCTCGAAGCCATTCGTCAGCGTGTGAAATATGATCGCCTCGTGCAGAACTACAAATATTTTTTCAAGAAGGCGGCGGAACTTAAATATTCCATACCCATTTCAAGCGGTTTCGTTCTCATGACGGATAATTATAGGGAGCTTCCTCAGCTTGTCGATTTTATCCATAGTGTGCGCGAGGGACAGGATTTTAATACACCTACGATCACCGTATCAGCTCTGGGACTGAAAGGGGGGAGCGATTATCGCGATTTTGTTCTTGAGCATCATCATACGAATATCGACCATGAAGAGCTTAAAGAAAAATTTGAAGAAATGCTGGTGAAATCAGAGGAGTATGGCATTCCGGTCTATGTTTTCCATACCTATCGTCTTAGAGATTTTGTAGAGAAGGGGTGTCCGGTCCCTGACAATGATTTTAATCTTCTCCCGCCAAGGAAATTGGCCATGGCATCTGCCGAGTAACGCTCCGCCTGAGTATTGAGGCATTATGACTGACATTATGAAACTGGATTCCCATTGGCACCTGGATAAACGGGTGCCGGTGGCGATTATTATTGCGCTTTTGATGCAAACCGCCGGCGCGCTGGTGTGGGCGGGGGCGGCGAGCGAGCGCCTTTCCACCCTGGAAGGGAGCACGCAGCCTCTCGCGCAAATGAGCGAACGCACGGCCCGCCTTGAAGAGCAGGTGATTTATATGCGCGCTACGCTGGATCGTATCGAAGATAAGCTGGATCGCTCTATGGGCCTGCCTTCGAATCGGGCGAGCCCCTGAGGTAGATCACACATAAGATTGAAGTTTTACGCCCGCGCATCCCCCGCGGGTTTTTTATTGCCTGAAGGAAAGTCATATGAATTACAAACGCATGGGATCCGCCTCTCACTGCAAGGCTCATTCAGGGCGCATCGATATGATCGATGAAGATGGCATGTTTGAAGGGTATGCCGCGATTTTCAACGTTGAAGATTTAAGCCGGGATATCATTGAGCCGGGTGCTTTCATGCGTACACTGAGAGATAAAGATATCGGTGATATTAAACTTCTTTATCAGCATCAACCCAGCGAGTTGATTGGACATTGGGTGGAGATCCGGGAGGATGAACGGGGGCTTTATGTGCGTGGGCATATTCTGGGCGATCTCGTCCGCGGGCGTGAAGCGCTCAGTCTTTTACGCGCCGGTGTTCTGGACGGTCTTTCGATCGGGTTTCATGTGGTCAAGGGCCATAGAGATCAGATTACCGGCATCAGAACTCTGTTTGAAGTTGATCTCTGGGAGATATCGCTTGTGACATTTCCCATGCAGCAGGGGGCGCGAATCCTTTCGGCCAAGTTTGATCAAAGTCTGGCCGACACGATCTGGCAGGCCGCCTGCCGGCTCGATCCCTTGCTGTGTTAATGGCGGCATCTCTTATTCTATATCAGAACCAAAGGAGACTCTTGAATGAATAGATATCTTGAAAGAAAAGCTGATGGTCCCATCAGCTTGCAGTTAAGAGATGCGTTCAGCGCGTTTCTGAGTGCATTTGAACAGTTCAAATCAGCTAATAATGAGCGGCTGCAACAGATTGAGAAGCGATTTTCCGCCGATACGGTGACGACCGAAAAGGTAGACCGTATCAATGCATCGCTCGGTGAACAAAAGCGCGTCATGGATGACATGATCCTGACTTTGCGCCGTCCAGAGATTGGACGCGGCGTTCATGGGGCGATAGGTGACACAAAATCTCTACAACACAAAGCGGCCTGGGAGCTTTATGCGCGAAAAGGCGACGCCAGCGAGCTGTCGGATTTTGAACGCAAATCGCTATCCGTGCAATCAGATCCTGATGGCGGGTATATGGTGCCCGATGAAATTGAAAGCACAATCGACAGAGTGCTCAGTCAATCTTCTCCCATCCGGTCGATTGCTTCCGTTAGACAAGTCAGCTCCTCGTCATTTAAAAAACCGATCACCACAACCGGCGCCATAAGCGGTTGGGTCGGTGAAACCGGCAACCGGCCAGAGACCACTGCACCGTCTTTATCTTCGCTGGAGTTCCCGACCATGGAACTTTACGCCATGCCTGCGGCGACGCAATCCCTGCTTGATGATTCTCAGATCAACGTTGAGGAATGGCTGGCCGAGGAAGTGCAGACCGTCTTTGCCGAACAGGAAGGAGCCGCTTTTATCAATGGTGATGGCATCAACAAGCCGCGTGGTTTTTTGACCTATAATGTCGTTGCTGATGCGGGCCATCAGTGGGGTGATATCGGTTATATCGCATCGGGAGCGGCCGGCGCTTTTGCCAGCGCCAATCCTTCCGATCAGTTGATTGATCTCATCTACGCGCCCAAGCAGGGCTATCGCGCCAATGCGCGCTGGGTCATGAACAGATCCGTCGAAGGTGATCTGCGCAAGTTTAAGGATGCCGATGGCAATTATATTTGGCAGCCAGGTATTGCCGCCGGTCAACCCGCCTCGCTGATGGGGTATCCCGTGACGGAAGCTGAGGACATGCCGGACCTGGCGGCTGATTCCCTGTCTATCGCCTTTGGCGATTTTAACCGGGGTTATCTCGTCGTCGATCGGGTTGGTATTCGCGTTTTGCGAGATCCATTCACGTCGAAGCCTTATGTCCTGTTTTACACGACAAAACGCGTCGGTGGCGGTGTGCAGAATTTCGAAGCGATCAAGCTGATGAAATTTGCCGCTTCTTGAGCCCGGGTCTTCGTCCTTTCAGTTGTGGAAGTTTCCTTTTGGGAATTTCCATTGCGGCGTCGGTATTCCCCCTCATCCCCTACCGGCGCCGCTCCTCCTCATTTTAACAAAGGCATGAACAATGCGTGATTTACACAATAACTTAACGCCGCTTCGGTTGATTTCACCAAATGCGGCGACCACTGACAATACGGCCTGGGTTTCACAGATCGTGGACCGGCAAGGCTTTGAAAGCTTGGAGATGGTGTTGAATATTGGCTCATTGGCTGATGCTGACGCTACGTTCACTGTTTTGGCTGAACATGGCGATCAAAGTAACCTGTCGGATGCGGCGCCGATTGCCGATGCCGACTTGCTGGGCACAGAGGCGCTGGCCGGATTTACATTCGCCGATGACAACTCTGTCAGGAAGATTGGATATGTTGGGCCTAAGCGCTATGTTCGCGTAACGGTAACGCCTGTTAATAATATCGCCGCCGCCTATGTCTCAGGCGTGGCCTTGCTCGGGCACCCCAATGTAGCGCCGACGAGCAATCCTCCTGCATAAGCAAGCGAGATATTTGACGATAAAGCTCCCTCACCCAGCTCCGGCTGGGTGAGAGGGCGACTCTGTCCGGACACCTGTGAGTCCAAAATTAATCCTGACAATATGGATAAGAAAACATGTCATTACGCTTGATTTCGGCGCCGGCAGTGGAGCCACTTTCCCTTGCCGAGACAAAAACATATCTGCGGGTCGATGCGGTGGATGAAGACGCTTATATCAGTGGTCTGATCGTGACTGCCAGAATGTGGGTGGAAAAAAGAATTGCCCGCGCGTTCATTACCCAAACATGGGATTACATTATGGATGCCTGGCCGGGTTCTCAACCTAACGGCTGGTGGGATGGGGTGAGAGAAGGACCGGTCACTGGCTCGAGCCGCCGCGCGGTTGAACTTCCCCTGCCGCCGCTTCAGTCGGTGGCCTCTGTCCAGACATATGATGATGCGGATCAGATCACTCTGTTTGATGCGAGCCGTTATCTTGTGGACACAACGCGTATTCCGGGCCGGCTGGTCTTGCGGTCCAATCAGGTCTGGCCGAGCGTAACGCGTGCCGCGAACGGCATCGAAATCCGTTTCATCGCGGGGTATGGAGATAATGCGTCTGATGTCCCCGGAGCATTCAAACAGGCGCTTTATATTCTGGTCGCACACTGGTTTGAAAACCGGGTGCAGGTCAACGGACAGAACTTGCCGCAATCTGCGCCGCTCGCTGTCGAAGCCTTGCTCACCCCATTCCGGAAGGTATCCCTGTGATTAGCCGCTTGCGGAGCCGGGTGGTTCTCGAACAGAGGATGATCACCCCCGATACGGGTGGGGGAGGCACTGAGATCTGGCAGCCCCTCGCGACCGTATGGGCGGAAGTGTTGCCCCTTGCGCAAGGTGAGCGAAACGAGGCGGAGCAGACGCGTGTCCGCACCGCCTATGACATCACCATCCGCTATCGTAACGATGTCACATCCGATTTGCGCGTTCTTTACCAAAATACACCTCTGGCGATCCGGTCGGTCATTGATGCCGAGAATCGCCAGAGGTGGTTGCACCTTCATTGCGAAGAAGACGGAGGCGATTGATGCCATCACCATTATCACCAGAGAATGAAGTACGGGAACTGGCCGACAAGCTCGAACGGCTGGCCAATCTCCTGGAAACGCGGGTGCTCGATGCCTTGGAGCAGGGCGCGCAGATTCTGGCGCAGCAAGTGCGGGCGAATCTCCGCGAAGAGGGACGCAGCGGCCGTGTGTATCGGACAAGAGGCGTTGAGCATCAGGCATCAGCGCCCGGTGAAGCGCCCGCTTCGCGCACCGGGGAGCTCAGTGATTCCATTGCGGTTGAACCCGGCGCCACAGAGGGTGAGCTGCACGTGGTGGCCGATACCGCATATGCAGCAGCCCTTGAGTTCGGCACGCATCAAACTGAACCGCGTCCGTTTCTTCAGCCCGCTTTTGCTGAAACCCGCGAGGGCATAAAGGCCAGGGTCAGAAATGCCGCACGCAAGTCCGTGCCAAGTTCGAGGGTCTGACCTCATGAGCATTGATGGAGATTGGGCGCTTCAGCAAGCGATTTATTCTGCTTTGACGGCAAGCGCCCCCCTGAAGGCCTATATCGGGGATCCGGCGCGTGTGTTTGATGATGTGCCGCCCGGTACGGATTTTCCCTATCTGACATTGGGGCAGGGAACGGTAACCGATTGGAGTACGTCGAGCGATGTTGGTTTTGAACATCGGCTGACGCTCCATGCCTGGTCGCGCTATGGAGGGCGCCGGGAAGTCAAGGAGATCATGTCGCAAGTACACGCCCTCTTGCACGACGCCAATCTGGCCTTGGTCGATCATACGCTCATCAACCTGAGATTTGTTTTTTCCGATGTGTTCCGTGATCCCGATGGGCGCACTTATCACGGCGTGATGCGCTATCGGGCTGTGACGGAGCCCGTTTGAGACGGCGGGTTTTTATCATTCTTTCTCAGTCCAAACTCAATTAATGGAGACCATTCATGACGGCACAAAAAGGTAAATCACTCCTTCTCAAACTCGGTGATGGCGGCGCGCCGGAAATATTCACGACCATTGCAGGTTTGCGCGCCAAATCGATATCACTCAATGCCGGAACGGTGGATGTCACCAATGCCGATTCCGTCAATGAGTGGCGCGAATTATTGCCCGCGGCCGGTGTTAAGTCCGCCAGTGTTAGCGGCACCGGCGTTTTTAAGGACCAGGCGGTTGACGGCACGGTCCGCTCAGTGTTTTTTGCTCAGTCCCATGATAATTGGCAAGTTATTATCCCTGATTTTGGCTCCATTGAAGGCGCATTTCAGGTAACCAATCTTGACTATGCCGGGGAATATAACGGCGAAGCCATCCACACCATCTCTCTTGAATCCGCCGGCGCGTTGACCTTTACGGCCATATGATGACAAACAAAATACGCGGCGAAGTGCCGGTCACCTTGGGTGGTGAAGAATTCACGCTCTGTCTGACATTAGGCGCACTGGCCGATATTGAAAGCGGGTTGGGCGTCAAAAACCTTTCTGAGATGGATGAACGTTTGGCGCAACCGAGCATGGGAGACCTTATGGTGATTCTGTGCGCGTTGCTGCGGGGCGGCGGCCATGATGTGAAGCTCGAAGAGCTGGCGGCGCGCTCTATAAATTTGCAAGAGGTGGTGCGCGCTATCGAAAGCGCGTTTCGTCTGGCCATGGCGCCCGAGGGTTATACCGGATCACAGCAGGCTGACGCGGAGGACATGGGATCACCGCCGGGAAAGTCTTGAAGCAAAAGCCTGATGCAATACCGTGGCGCCACTGGATGGAGTTGGGGCTGGGCATTTTGCGTTTTAGTCCTGATGCTTTCTGGCGCATGAGCCTTGCCGAATGGCTGGCTGCGCGCGATGGCCTCACTGGCGGAGGCGTTCAGGGTTTAGAGCCCAATCCCGTCATGGCGGAGGAACTTGACCAGCTTATGGAAATCTACCCCGATAGGGAGAATATCACATGGTAACGGGAAGTGAAGTGGATCGGCTGCACATCAGTCTCGGCGTTGATCTGACTCAAATGCGCGCGGGCTTGTCGCAGGCCGCCAAAGACATCCAGCAATCGGTCAACGGCCCGTTAAAGCAGGAGGCTTCGTCACTAAATACTGTTTTTTCTGGCGTCTTCTCGCGCATCGGAAACGAAATCACCACGGTTGCCCAGACGGGAAAACTTTCTTTTAAGAATATGGTCAATTCGATCGTGGCGGATCTGGCGCGTTTGTCATTCCAGAATTTTATCTCATCGCCGATCACGGGTTTTCTGAACAACCTTGTGGGAGGGCGGGCCGGGGGCGGCCCCGTGATCTCAAACCAAGCGTTTCTGGTCGGAGAGAGGGGGCCCGAACTTTTTGTACCCTCCGGTGCGGGGCGCATTGTGCCGAACAAGGATCTGTCTTCAGCGGGCAAGGCGTCCATGGTGGTGAATTTTAATTTTCCGCAGGGCACCGATGCCCAGTCGTTCCAGCGATCACAAAGTCAGATCTCAGCGATGGTCAATCGTGCTCTGTCGAGAGGACAAAGAAATCTTTAATCCGTTTGTTCTGCATATCTGCAAGGCAAACCTTACACGAATGATCGGAACGCCATGACTTTTCATGAGATCCGCTTCCCCACGGACATTGCTCTGGGCGCAAGCGGGGGGCCTGAGCGGCGCACGGAAATCGTTGTCCTGGGGTCCGGCTATGAAGAACGCAATACACCCTGGGCGCATTCGCGGCGGCGGTATAATGCCGGTTATGGCATCAAGTCGCTGAATGACCTGCATGCGGTGATCGCCTTTTTTGAAAGCCGGCAAGGACGGCTGCACGGCTTTCGCTGGAAAGATCTGACCGACTTCAAGTCAAGCCCACCGCAGGCTAGCCCTGCCGAGGATGATCAGGTGATCGGCACAGGTGACGGAGGCCAAGTGAGCTTCGCGCTTCAAAAAACCTATCAATCAGGGTCGCAAAGTTATACCCGCCCGATCACAAAGCCTGTCACAGGGTCCGTTCTGGTGGCTGTGGCTTCCGTCAGTCAGACCGAGGGCGTGCATTTTACGGTAGATGCCACAACAGGGCTGATCACTTTTCTGGCGGGGAGTATCCCTGCTTCCAGTCAACTCATTACCGCCGGATATGAATTTGACGTGCCGGTTCGTTTTGATACGGATTATCTTAATATTGATGTCGGGGCCTTTCGCGCTGGCGATATTCCAGACATTCCTATCGTGGAGATAAGGGTATGAAAACGCTTCCCCTTGCCTTGCAGCAGCATTTGGATTCGGGAACCACGACCTTATGCCATTGTTGGCGGCTTAGCCGCCGGGACGGTCAGGTGCGGGGCTTTACCGATCATGACGGCGCGCTGGCCTTTGATTCTGTGACGTATGAAGCCGCGTCAGGCTTTTCCGCGACCGCCATAGAGACCGGTCTGGGTTTAAGCATCGCCAATATCGATGTTCTTGGTGCTTTAAGCTCCGCCAGTCTGAACGAGGCTGATCTGGCGGCCGGCCTGTTCGATAATGCCGATATCGAAATCTGGCGTGTCAATTGGGCCGATGTGGCGCAGCGCGTCATTCTGCGCAAAGGTAATTTGGGTGAGGTCAGCCGCGGCAAAAGCGCGTTCTCAGCCGAAGTGCGGGGCCTCGCGCATAAACTCAATCAACCCACCGGACGACTTTATCAAGTCAGTTGCGATGTTGATTTGGGCGCGCCCAAATGCGGAATCAATTTGTCTCTCTCCATTTATAAAGGCGGCGGCGCGGTGAGCGCCGTCACTGATAACCGCATTTTTGAAGTATCGGGGCTGGGTGGCTTTGCCAACCAATGGTTCAGCCGGGGCAAGTTGAGTTGGACCGGTGGAGCCAATGCGGGCCGCGCGGGAGAAGTGAAAATTCATGGCCTATCGGCGGGCGTCGTCACCATTGAACTGTGGCAGGCGATGAGCGAGGCGGTGCTTATGAACGACACGTTCGATATTACGGCCGGGTGCGATAAAAGTTTTGAAACCTGTAAAGCCAAATTTTCCAACGCCATCAATTTTCGCGGCTTTCCCCACATGCCGGGGAACGATTTTGTCGTGTCTTATCCCAACAGAGGCGATCAGAACGACGGCGGCAGTCTGGTGGGGAATTAGCAAGTTTTACGCCGCGCCGTAATATTTGTCCGTCATCCCGGACGTTACATGAACTTAAAAGCCGAAGGCTTTTTTAGCGAATGTTAGATCCGGGATCCAGGAAAGTATGCCACAATATCATTTATTGACATCCTTGATCAGGATTGCACTGGATCCCCGATCAAGCCGGGGATGACGTAAGTCGGCGACTTAGCTTTTCTCCTTCCTTTAAAAACACAAGAGTCTCCTATGCCAACGCGAAATGAAATCATAGCGCGCGCCCGGTCGTGGTTGGGTACGCCTTATCTCCACCAGGCGAGCGTAAAAGGTGCGGGTACTGATTGCCTAGGCTTTGTGCGGGGTCTCTATCGGGAACTTTACGATTTTGAACCCGAGAAGACGCCGGCCTATTCGGCGGACTGGGCAGAGGTATCACATGAAGAAACATTGCGCGATGCAGCGCGGCGACACCTTATGCCGGTTGCCATCGACAAAGCCCGGCTCGGCGATGTTGTGCTGTTTCGCGTGAATGCGGGCGCGCCCGCCAAACACGCCGCGCTCCTTGTCGCGCCCCGCCGCATCATTCATGCCTATTCGGGGCGGGCCGTGTGTGAAAGCCATCTCAGTTCTTGGTGGCTGAAACGATTGATCTATGCATTCCAATTTCCAGGGGTTGAAGATTAGATGGCAACGTTGATTCTGGGCACTGTGGGTTCGGCGATTGGGGGCGCTTTGCTCCCTTCCGGTTTAAGCATTCTCGGCGCCACCATTTCGGGCGCCACCATTGGCGGCTTTATTGGCGCGACCATCGGCCAAACGGTAGACAATGCACTATTTGGCGGGGGGGCAAGCAAGATTGAGGGACCGCGCCTCAATGATCTTAAAATTCAAGCATCCACGGAAGGCGCGCCGATCTTGCGCGTCTATGGCAGGGCGCGTCTCGCCGGTCAGGTGATTTGGGCGACGGATTTCAAAGAGATTGTCACCACCACCAAGCAATCGTCGGGAGGCAAGGGCCTTGGCGGGGGCGGCGGTGATGTCAAGGTCACGGAATATTCCTATTCGGTGAGTTTCGCTGTGGGCCTGGCTGAAGGGGAGATCAATCGGATCGGGCGCGTGTGGGCAGACGGCAAGCCGCTGAATCTGGCCGACTTCACGGTGCGGATATATAAGGGCACGGAGACCCAGTCACCTGACAGTGTTTTGGAAGCGACGGAGGGCAGCGGTAATGCGCCGGCCTATCGCGGCCTGTCTTATGTTGTGTTCGAAGACTTGCCCTTGGAAAAGTTCGGTAACCGGGTGCCCCAGCTTAATTTTGAAGTCTTCCGCTCCATACCTTCCCAAAACGGAGACAATCTGGAAAGTCTGATCAGCGCCGTGGACATGATCCCGGCGTCGGGAGAGTTTGTTTACGCCACCAGTAAGGTTCTGAAAGATTTCGGCAAAGGCGTCACGGTTCCCGAAAACATCAACAACAATATGGGCGCGCCGGACTTTACCGTGTCCATGGATATGCTTGAGGATCTGCTGCCTAATTGCGGGTCCGTTGCTCTGGTTGTGGCGTGGTTCGGCGACGATTTACGCTGCGACAAAACCACATTCAAGCCCGGCGTGGAGTTATCCTCCAAAAATACGACGCCGGTAACTTGGAGTGTGGATGGCGTCACCCGCGCTAATGCCCATCTGGTTAGCCAGGTAAGCGGATTACCGGCCTTTGGCGGCACGCCTTCAGACAGGGCAGTGGTGGAAGCCATTCAGGACATCAAGGCGCGCGGCCTTAAGGTCACATTCTATCCCTTTGCTATGATGGATATTCCAGCGGGCAATACGTTGCCTGACCCTTATGCGCCCACCGGAAGCCAAGCCGTCTATCCCTGGCGCGGGCGGATCACCTGCGATCCGGCGCCCGGTGTTGCGGGCAGCCCGGACAAAAGCGCGGCGGTGACCAGCCAGATCACAAGTTTTTTCGGCAGCGCCGCACCCGGCAATTTTTCCGTGATTGGCACCAGCGTCAGCTATACCGGGCCGGTGGAGTGGGGCTGGCGGCGCATGGTTTTGCATTACGCTCATCTGTGCGCGGCGTCGGGCGGCGTCGATGCCTTTATTATCGGCAGTGAGATGCGCGGGCTCAGCACGCTCAGAGACGGAGCCAATGCGTTTCCGTCCGTTGCGCAGTTTATGACGCTCGCAGCAGATGTCAGCTCGATCCTGCCGGGCGCAAAAATCTCTTATGCAGCCGACTGGTCGGAATATTATGGCTATCAGCCTGCGGATGGAACGGGGGACGTCTATTTTCATCTCGATGCTCTCTGGGCTGATTCCAATATAGATTTTATCGGCATCGATAATTACATGCCGCTTTCCGATTGGCGGGATGGTGCGGGACATCTTGATTTTCAGGCGGGCTTTCAGTCGATTTACGATGCGGACTATCTCAAAAGCAATATCGAGGGCGGAGAGGGTTATGACTGGTTCTATCAAAACGACAGCGATCGCTCAGGCCAGGTGCGCACATCGATTGCCGACGCCACTTATTCCAAGCCATGGGTGTTTCGGTATAAAGATGTCAGAAATTGGTGGGTGAACACGCATTATGACCGGCCCGGCGGCGTGGAATCTATGACCGCCAGCCCCTGGGTGCCGCAATCAAAGCCCATCTGGTTCACCGAAACCGGCTGTCCGGCGATCGACAAGGGTTCCAATCAGCCCAATGTCTTTACCGATCCCAAATCGTCGGAAAGTCAGAAGCCGTATTTTTCGAGTGGGTCTCGCGATGATCTGATGCAGCGCCGGTTTCTTGAGGCGATCTATGGCTATTGGGCGGCTGGTGCGGGCAATAACCCAACTTCGTCTGTCTACGCCGCGCCGATGATAGACACCTCCAATATCTATTCTTGGACCTGGGATGCGCGTCCCTTTCCAGATTTCCCCGCGCGGCTTGATTTCTGGTCCGATGGCGCCAATTGGCAATTGGGTCATTGGCTCACGGGGCGGGTGGGACAGGTGCCCTTGCCCGATCTCATCCGGGAATTGAGCGCCGCCGTTGGTCTGGTGGAGATTGATGTAAGCCGTGTCGCCGGACTGGTAACAGGGTTTTTAATCGATCAGATCATGAGCCCGCGGTCTGCGCTGGAAACGCTGATGCTGGCGTATCAGTTTGATGCCGTTGAAAGCGATGCGGTGATCAAATTCATTTCACGGGGCGGGGCTGCCGTCAAAACACTTTTCGATTCCGACTTTGCCATACCGGTAAAAGACGCGGGCGGCTCGTACAAGCTAGTCCGGGCGCAGGAAACAGAACTGGCCGTTGCGGCCAAGGTCAAGTTTATTGATGCTGATGGCGAGTACCGGCAATCGACAGCGGAAAGTCGCCGCCTGACGGTGGAGTCGGGGCGGGTGGAGAGCGCCGAGCTTCCCGTCGTGATGGACCAGTCACGGGCTCAATCAATAATCGATATCTGGCTGATGGACAGTTGGGTCATGCGGGAAAGCCTTTCATTCGCGCTTGCCCCTTCCGAGCTTGACCTTGACCCCGGTGATGTGGTGACCCTTGATCTGGGCGGTAGGTCTTATGAGGTTCGCTTGACGGAAACCGATGATGCCGGTGCCCGGAGATTAAAAGCGGTAGCGACCGATCCCAGTATTTACGACACGATTCCGGGTGCGCCGCGGGTGACCACATTACCTAATGTGTCGGTATTCGGTCCGCCCAATGTCGCTTTTCTTGATCTTCCGCTGTTGCGCGGAGATGAAGATGTCAACGCGCCTCACGTTGCGGGGTTTGCGTCGCCTTGGCCGGGCGCCATCGATATCTATCAAAGCCCGACCACCAGCGGATTTGTGCTGAACAGAGAAATCGTCGCGCCTGCCATTATGGGCGAGACGCTGTGGGATTTTTCTTCGGGGCCTACATCGCGTTGGGACCGGGGAAATTTTATCCAGGTCGAAGTGGTTGGCGGGGCGCTGGAGAGCAAAGACGATCTGTCGCTTCTGAACGGCGCCAACATTGCGGCGGTGCAAAATATAGATGGGGAGTGGGAGGTTTTTCAGTTTCAAGATGCTGTTTTGATTTCCACAGGCGTTTACCAGATCAGTACCCTGTTGCGCGGACAGGCGGGAACAGAAACCGCAATGCGCGATCCGGTCGCGGCTGGTGCGCCTTTTGTGTTGATCACACCCGCGCTGACTCAATTGGAACTCAATGCCAATGAGCGGGGATTAACGTTCAACTGGCGCTATGGACCTCGCGGGCTGCCGCTCTCTGATAGCTCTTTTGTCACGGAATCCTTGAGTTTTACGTCGGTGGGTCTACGGCCGTTAAGTCCGGTTCATATCAAAGGCGCGCGGCAGAGCAATAATGATCTCGACCTGAGTTGGATACGCCGCACACGGACCGGCGGCGATGACTGGGTGGGGGTGGAAGTGCCCCTCGGCGAAGATTCCGAATCTTATGAAGTCGATATCATGAACGGAGCGTCGGTCAAAAGAACGCTGAGCGCGGCAACTCCGAAAGTCACCTACACTTCGGCTCAGCAACAGGCCGATTGGGGCGTTAGCCCTAAAACCCCCGTGACGGTGCGCGTTTACCAGCTCGGCGCTGCCTATGGGCGCGGCAGCCCCCGTGAAAAAATCCTGACCGTCTGAGGGCGGAGTAAAAAATAGAAAAATTATATCAACGAGAAAAGGTTATATGGAATGGCCAACAGCACCAATTTGCAACTTTCCCTGCTGGAGGCGGCGCAGGCGCAAAAACATGTGACGGTGAACGATGGGCTGCAGGCGCTTGACGCCATCGTGCAACTCTCTGTCAAGGACCGCGATCTCACCGCGCCCCCCGGTTCGCCCGCCGATGGCGACCGTTATATCGTTGGCCCCGGCGCCACCGGGGCGTGGGCCTCGCAGGACAAAAACATCGCCGCCTATCAAGATGGCGTGTGGCGGTTTTACAACCCGCGGGCGGGTTGGCGCTGCTGGGTGGAGGATGAGAGTCTTCTGCTTGTCTTTGAGTCAAGTGACTGGACAATCAGCTCCAGCGCCGGTGAACTCTCCAGCGCCGTTGATGCTTATGCACTTATCGATACGGATAACACGTCAACCGCAAACAAATTTGTGGTGGCGAAGGATAATGGCGCGGCGGCGTCCGCGACGCAAATCCTGACGGTTGGCGAGAGCGGCGACGTCGATTTGCAGATCGCCGGGGCGCATTTTTCGGGAAGCAACGCCAGCGCCGGGGCGGTGCTCAATGAAGCGGCGTCGGGCGTCAATCCAACGCTCGTTCCCAACAAGGCGGATTTGGATACGGGTATCGGCACAGGAACCGCTGACACATTAAGCCTTGTGGTGGGAGGCGCCAAAGTTGGCGAGGTTTCCACAACAGGCATGGATATCACCGCCAATGCGGCGGACCTGTTGACATTGACCCGCCCGTCCACAACGAGCCCGACGCAAATGCTCTTTGACAATGACAGCAAGAATTTCCTGTCTACAGTGGGTGAATTCAGATTTCAGGGCCATGATTCGCTTTCCGCGAATTTCCTTTATGCCAAAGCCAAGGGCATGATCGTCAAGGAAACCAGCGGGGCGGCCTATGGCGGCATTGCTTTTGACATGGCATATAACGGCTCGGATGCGGATGCGGCGCTGGCCAGCAAGGCCGAGTTTCTGGTGTGGACCGGAGGGGGTTTCCCCCCGCCTGCAATATTGCTTGACCTGCCGATGTCGGCGGTTGGTGAGATTGGCTATCTGGCAATCAGGGGAAAAGACAGTGCGGGAAATGTTTCTCAAAATTACGGTTCCCTCCGGTGGTCGATCATCAGCAATACCAGCGGATCGGAATCAGGGCAGATTGAGATTCTGGCCTTGCAAGGTGGCGCCAATAGATCGTTCAAATTCCAGAACGGCGCGCAATTCGGCGCGCCCACCGGGGGCTTTAAAGGGGACGGCACGCTGAACGCTGTCGCGGTCTATGACGATAACGTGTTGCTCACCTGCTATGGCTTTGCGCAGGAAAACGAAGGCACGGTCGATCCGCAAGAGTGGGATGGTTATGCGCCAGACGTTCACCAACCCGCAAAGGACTTTATCGCCCGGCAGGCGACTTTCGATCAAGCCGATCCTGATCACTACGCAGCCTTTTGGAAAGCCAATGGCCATTTCCCCAATCTACCCGGCCGTTCGCCTGAGTA
>JAJFIO010000312.1 GCA_021774915.1 Alphaproteobacteria bacterium | reverse complement strand
CCAGTTCTCATCTTCATCCTCCCTGGTGCGCCAGTTTTGCAATATAATTCAATATCTTACTATTTAGAGTAGTGTTTGAACTCTTGTGAATTTGACTTTGGTCACCACCTGGTCACCACGCAAAACTCAATAAGAGCCAATTTGAGCATGGGAAAAATATGAATTCTGACGTCCTGTTCTCAACGCAAAAATCAAGAATTTAGAATTAGAAAGTCAGTGGTGTTTATGCGATCACACCATGATTTCGTGCAACTGCATGCCGCGATAAAACTCAGGACACTGATTTTAACGGAATCAAGCTCAATCAGATTCTAATCTTCAGGCCAGCAGGCATCGATCGCATCTTTCATTTCTGCAGACCCGATGTCGGCCTCTTCAGACGTTTGAAGCGCAAGAATTTCTTTGGTTAGAGCGACGCTCCCAGATGCTTTTTCGCTAAGGCAAGCGCAACCACTTGTGGACACATCCGCCGCTTCGCTGAGGGCAACACAATGCCCCTGCACATCTGATGCGAAGGCGGACATAGGGATGAGTGCGGCGGCGAAACCGACGCGTGCAAAATATTTTAGCGCCATGGTATTTCCTTTCTTACTTTGATGATGATTGAGCATTACCTTAAAAAAAATAAATACAAAAGACCTAATATTAAGAAGGTAAGCTGGCTCTCTGGAGCCTGCGCCAAGCCGGCATTTATCAAATAATGTTGCGTAAAAGTCACAATTATCAATGAAACACTGCATTCAAACACCATATTTCGGAAATTATAACGCTGGACTTGATTTGAAAAAAACAATATGATTGACCTATTAAAAGTTAATTCGACAATTAGGGGGAGAGAAAAAATGAAGAAATCTGCATTTTTTGGCGTATCCGGACTTGCCTTACTCACGGCGCTTGGCTCAGTGCAGGCGCAGGAAACAGCCAACGAACGGAATGGGGCAAGTGCCCCGGTTGGTGAGATTGTAGTTACAGCGCAGCGGCGCGAGCAGTCCGTTACAAAAGTGCCGGTAGCGATTTCTGTGTTTGCTGGGGATACATTGGAAGATCTTGGTGTTGATGATCCAACAAATCTCGGCGATTTTACACCTGGGTTATCAGCCATTTATAACTCGGTTGGTGCGCCTTCTTTCACTTTGCGTGGTGTTGGCCTGGAAGATTTTATTGGCAATAACACGAGCGGAACTGCTGTTTATTTTGATGAAGTTTATCCGGTCTCTGCCGTTCAGCAAGGGTTCCAGATGTTTGACCTTCAGCGCGTTGAAGTGCTGAAGGGACCGCAAGGAACACTGTATGGGCGCAACGCGTCCGGAGGGGCGATCAATTTTATACCAAAACGCCCAACTGACGAGGTGGAGGGATACTTCATCGCCAGCTATGACAATTTGGACGAACTTGGCCTCACTGGTGTCGCATCTGGCCCCTTGTCTGATGCAGCCCGGGGCCGCCTCTCCATTAATTACACAAAAGGACTGGATGCCTGGCAGAAGGGTCGGTTTGGGGGAGTGGATGCAGGTGAGGCAGATCGCTTATCAGTCCGTGGTCAGTTGGAGCTTGATCTGTCGGAGGACATAACAGCTCTCATCTCTCTCTTCGGTGAACGCGACAAGGGAATCAATACAACATGGCAAGCCGATGATCGACTGGATTATCTGGGTGCCACAGGCATTCAGGTCGCCTCAAGTGGCAAGACAGACGAAGCATCATTGGGAGAGTTCTTCGGCAATATTGACGGAACGACAGCCCCTGAGAACGATACATCGGCTTACGGTGGGACGTTAAAGCTCAATATCGGAACCAGCTTCGGCGACATCACGTCGATCACGAATTATCAGATGATGGACCGTCTGTCGTACGACAATAATGATGGTTCTCCTGAAGAACTGGCGGATTTCCGTTTTGATACGGATGTGGAACAATTCAGTCAGGAATTGCGCCTCAATACAGAAATCGGAGAACGCGTTAACGTGACCGCCGGCGTTTTTTACGGTTGGGATTCAATTGATGTAAATGATATTGCTGCGATCACGGGGTTTCTTGACGTTCTTGGATTGCCTTCACCGACGCCTGGAGGCGAGGCAACCGTTTCCGTGGATTCTACTCAAGATACAACGTCAGCCGGCGTTTACCTGCACACAGAATGGGCATTGACCGATATAGTGCAATTAACACTTGCGGGTCGTTATACTTATGAGAAGCGCGACTTTAAGGGTGCAATATATGATGATCAGGGTTTCTTTTTCGGCGCACCCGGACCGATATTTCCCGTGTTTGGGTTGACCGAATTCTTGGACTTCTCTGAGACGGAAAACGACTTCTCTTATCGCGTAGGACTTGATGTGCAGGCAACTGACGATCTGTTGCTCTATGCATCCGTTGCTACCGGATTCAAATCCGGCGTTTTCTACTCCGGTGCAGTCTTTGATCCGCGGGGCTGGGGCTATATCGAGCCAGAGAAGTTGATGGCCTATGAAGCAGGTGGGAAGTGGACAACCCTCGACGGTGCAGCTCAGATCAACGCTGCAATTTTCTATTATGATTATGAAGATAAACAAACACTCCTCTTTATCGATGATCCATTTGGCGCCATCGCAACTCTCGGAAATGTACCCGAAGCGAGCGCCTACGGGGGCGAGATTGAGATTACGCTACGTCCTGTTGAGGGTCTTGACCTAACAGCGGGTTTGTCAGTTCTTGAGACCGAGATTGACAAAGCACCGACCACAGTGCGTGGAGCTCCACTTCTCGCTTCTGTTATGAAAGGTGGAGAACTGACCCAGTCGCCAAATATTTCGGTGAACTTCCAGGGGGTCTACACGAGACCGGTTTCTGAGAATCTGTACGGGAGTGTGCAAATCAGCTACGCCTATGCTGATAAAAGAACACTTTTTCTGAGTGATCCACTGAGCCAATCAGATACCTATAATTCACTTGGCGCACGGATTTCCGTCATGGATTCCGATGAGAGATGGGAGTTATCGATTTTCGGGCGTAATCTTACGGATGAGGAAGCTGTAACGCTTGCCTTTGGGAACATTGTCGGCAATCGGACATTCGCGCTTCAGAAGCCTCGTGTGATTGGTGGCGAACTCAGAATAAACTTCTGACGGATAGGCGGCAATTTGCCGGCGGAAGCATGCTTGGGACTTCCGCCGGCAGAATATCAGTAAGAGAGTGTGTGCCCGAAAATATGGGACGTCTTTATCCCTTACGAGCGATAGAGAGTATGACATCCCTGATATCTTGCTCCATCCCTTTGGCATAGGGAAAGGGTGGGCGCTGTCCCCCCCGAAACAAAGAGATACCTTCGATCAGGGAAACAATGATCAGGGCATTTCGACCCGCACGTTGTCGTGATAATTTTTCGTTTACGAGCATGATGAGTTCCTGAATTTTTGAGACGTAAAGGGCATAGATATCTCGCATCACGCGGTCAGCATCAGCATCATGGGATGACAGTGCCCAAAGCTCCCAATAAATAGAACAGCTTCGTGGTTTCTTTTGATCTACAAGCAGGTAATTAATAGCCTGTAATAGAGGCCATTCACGATCACCCTTGGTGCTGTGGGTCAGCCATTCAGTTTGTGATTGTTCAAATTGGATGGCTTCACGCATTAACAGTGCTTTCCAAAGCTCGTCCTTTGTTGGGAAGTAATATTGGAGGTTCCCGATTGTAATACCAGCACGTGCGGCAACGGCGCGCATCGACAGCGCCACATAGCCTTCTTCAATCAAGATTACCGCTGCTGCCTCAAGAATCTCCTCTGCTTTCTTCCTGCCTTTTGCTTTTTTTGCTCGCGGTGCGACGGCGAGGTCGGAAATGGGTGTGGTGGATGAGGACATTTTCGGTTCCTTTTAACTTCGGCAGGAGCAATTCGTAAAAACAAAAAGTAGGTTGCTAGTCATAATTGTGCACTCATGGCAATGGCGATGTTCTATTTGTGTTGGTTGCAAATTAACAATAAATTCCCGGAAAAATCAATAATTTCTGCACTTAACCTGAATATCAGAGCTTTGCGTTTGACACCAGAGCGAAAATCTGGCTTGACAGCAAACAATACATATGACCTAATAATGTAAGCGTCGCTAAGAGCAATTGTGAGAGGATTTCATGACCCAAAGAATTGTTCTCTCTGCAATTGTATTCACGTTCCTGTATGCTGCGATTGCATCCGGTGTTTTTCTGTATAAGGGGGCATTTGACGCCTCCGGTCTTCCGCAACAAATGTTGGTGGGGCGCCAGGCGGGCCAAGCGCTAATGGTTGCCGGTTGGGGTGCGGTGTTTCTACTGACGTTTGGGAAGCATTCGGAGATTGCAGCCTTCGGGTGCTTTTTTCTCGCGGGAATGTTCTTATTTGATTTTGTTACCACCGCCCAACTTGAAATGGCGACCCCATTTGATGACACTGTTTATAGCGGATTTCTTTTCCTGCTGCAAATTCTGTGTGGTCTATATTTGCTGAATCGCGAACCTGTGAGTGCCTCTGCCCGAGTATCCTGGGGCAAGGTAAAGCGGTATGGGTTTGTGGTGCTGTTCATGGTGCTGTTTTATCTATTTGAAGAATCGGCGCGTGCTGTTGCTGCTGGTGCTTTTGATGCATCAGGTATTCCTGCCATTGTTCTTCCCCAACACACGGCGATGAATTTTCTTGAAGCAATTGTGTGGATTGCGGCCGCTGTCTTGACATTTTTCATGCATTACCGGCCGGCGGCGCTCTTATCCGTTTTTGGCGCTGGTTTGTGGTGTTGGGATATGACGACAACTGCCGGTCTGGAGATGCCGGTATGGCCTTTCTATACGGTATGGGGTCCGCTTTTTGTGGTTGTAATGGTCATTGCGGCCGTGGAACTCAATCGCGCTGAACCCAATGATCAGTCTCAGAAATCTTTGATGTAACTCATAAGGAACCGAGTATGGCGACAACAGTATCAGGTGCGATTTTGGTAGCGGGCGGCTACGGTATCGTTGGAACTCAAATTTGTGAAATTCTCTCAAAACGAAACCCAGACCTAAAAATTCTTGTGGGCGGTCGGAACCGAGAGAAGGCAGCGGAGCTCGTAGAGCGCCTTCCTAACGCCGCGGTTGCGGTGTTTGATATTGAGGCTGATGCGGATCCTCTGAACGGTATGGATGAGGCCATTTCCGGCCTAATAGCGGTGGTCAATGATCGTGACAACCGATTGATGCAGGCTTGTATTAGGCGGTCAATTCCGTATGTGGACATTACGCGTTGGACAGATCGTGTGCGCACGGCCGTCTTTGAGGTGGCGTTGTCTGACGTCAATTCACCAATTGTATTTTCTTCGTCTTGGATGGCGGGTGTACCGGGTGTTTTGGCTGCGCATCATGCGAAGGAATTCTCCGATATCGATGTGATTGATATCGATGTGTTGTATGGGTTGGCTGATATGGCTGGGCCAAATTCCATTGAATATGTTGACCGGCTGGCGTCACCCTTTCCCGTGTTGAAAAATGGTGAATGGGTTGAAGTTGGTGGTCTTTCTGATCCAAAAACAGCAAAGTTTTTTGGTGGCGCCGAGGGCAACACATTTCGTTTCGATACGCCTGATCAAGTCACTTTGCCCCATATAACCAATGCCAAATCCGTGTCCTCTCGGATTACTTACGACGATCAGGGCACAATGGATCTGATGGCAAAGCTTGTCAGCTCCGGCGTCTGGGAAAAATTGAGCGTACCGGATTTTGACGATTTCCGGTTGTCGCTGCTCTATAACCCAGGCGAGGGAGCGGTCCATGAGGTGACGACGACCATCACCGGTAAGGACAAAGGTGGCGCGCCAATGACACGCACGATCATGGTCCACGACCCGGTTTCGCAAACTCATATGACAGCGCTTGGCGGGGTTATCCAGATCGAACATACGCTGGGACTTGATGGTTCAGAACCGCGCGGACCGGGAATCTTTTTTGCAGAACATCACCGTGCACCTGATGTCGCTCTTAAGACTCTATCGGAAAACGGAATTAAAGTTCGGGTTGAGTAGGGGGTTGCAGAAGCATGATGAACTGTCGGTTTCTGGTCTCCATTGGGTTTATAGCCTTTGTTGTGGCCCCTTTTTCCTCGATAGCGGAGACCGGGCGGCAGGAGAGCGAATGCGGCGAGGTTTCGCCGAAGCAGGTACTATCTCAATGCTCCCTATGTCATTCGATGGCCGAGACGTCGCGCAAAATGGCGGGGCCGAGCCTCTACGGAATTTTCGGCCGCAAGGCGGGGGTTGACGAGGGATATCAATATTCTGCGGCATTTGCAGAGGCCAACTTTGTCTGGAACCACGAGATGTTGAATGCGTTCCTCGAAGAGCCTAGGGCCGTCGTACCCAAAAACAAAATGGCATTTAGTAGGATCAGCAACCCACAGAGAAGAGAAACTGTGATCTGCGCATTGAAGGGGCTGGGTCACGCAGATAGTCCGACCCCAGGCGAAAGCCCCGCCTCATTCATCGTGGAGGAAGAAGAAAATGAAGAATAGTCCCGGCGCAGGTGTCATAAATTGGCAAAACTCCAAAAGACAGCGAGGTGCGTTTGCCGGTCGCATCGTTGAGGATGCAATGAACGGCCTAGCATTACTAATGTTAGTGATTGCGGCTACACTCGGCGCGGTTCCCAGTACCGCCCAGACGCTTGAACCTGAAGACTTAACGGTAGAAGTTTTGCCCAATGACGTTTCTCGTGACCATTGGGTCTGGTTAACTGATTATGTGCTCGGTCTTTACGGAAAAGCAGTTTTGATTGATACGGATTCCGGCGACGTCAAAGGCGCCGTCGATACGGGTTGGGAGCCGATGAAAGTCGAGCAGTCGCGTAAGAGATCGGAAATTTACGCCATCCGTGTTTTTCTGGAGCGGGGTTTTCGCGGCAAGCGCACGGATGTATTTACGGTGTTTGACACCAACACATTGAACCCGATTGCAGATATTGAAATCCCTCCAAAGCGCTTGTCCGGTTTTGGCACAATGGCGCATTCTGGTTTGACCTCGGATGAACGCTTTTTGCTGAGTTACAACTTTACGCCGGCATCGAGTGTTGCGGTAATAAATCTTGAGTCTCGTGCTTATATTGACGAAATAGAAATAGCTGGATGTGCTCTCATATACCCAACTGGCGATCGACAGTTTTTTAGTCTGTGCGGCGATGGTTCTGCGCTCGTTGTGAATTTGAATGATCAGGGAGGTGAGTTGTCGCGGGTTGAAGCACCTGATATCTTTGACCCGGACGTTGATCCGGTTTTTGAAAAAGCCGTAACAGGTAACGGGTTGTGGTACTTTCCGTCCTTTAGTGGCGATCTGTACGTAGTCGAGCGTAAAGGCGATACAGTCGCTCTAAAAGAAATCTGGTCACTTTTGGACAAGGCGGCAAAAGAAGGTCTTTGGAAGCCCGGCGGCTTTCAGCCTTTTGCTTTCCATGAAGGTAAAGGCCTTCTTTATATACTCATGCACCAAGGCGATGAGGACACGCACAAGGAGCTGGGTGAAGAGGTCTGGGTATACGATGTCGTCGAGAAGAAACGTGTGAGTAAAATCCTGCTTAAAGTCATGGCCGGTTCAATAGAGGTGAGCCAGGATGATGCACCCGTACTTTATACTGCAGCACTCTTCGATCCTAATTTGCAGATCTATGATGCGCTGTCTGGGAGTCACCGTCGGACTATTACCGAAGCGGCTTTCACACCGACAGTGATCCAATCCGTGAGGCCGCTGCAATGAGCATGGACCCTGTCGTCATTCGGGTTATCCAAGCGTTCTTCGGCGTGTTCTTTTGTGCTGCAGCGTTTCACAAGGTACGCTTCTTCGCCGAAACGGTTGGTATCATTGAGGCGTATGCAGACCAACGAATCCGCCGCTCTTTGGCGAAAGGTACCGCCGCCGCCGTAATTTTCCTGGAAGGCGTGATCGCCGTTCTCTGCCTCTTCGCATTTGATTCGGTTGTGCTTGCGGCTTGGATTGTCTCATTGCTTTTTTTCTATGGGCTTGTCATGGCGGCTAATCTTCTCGCCGGACGCCGCGATCTTGATTGCGGCTGCTCATGGGCGGGTGATGCGACGGTGGTCGACTATCGTCTGATTGTAAGAAATGGCGCGCTGATTTTTCTCGCCGGGCTTCTCTTCCTTGGGGAGAGCTCAAGAGTGCTGATCTGGCTGGACTTCTTCACGGTCGGTTTTGGCGCGGCTTGTCTGTCGCTGCTCTATCTGTTCGTCGAGCAATCCATCAGGAACTCACAACTTTCAGGAGTGACAGTACGATGACAGCTGCGTTGATTATTTCTATAGCTGTTTTGTGGGTGCTGGTGGCGTTACTGATGGTCGCTCTTTATGCATTGAGTCGCCAAGTAGGCCTGTTGCACCAGAGGATTGCCCCTGCCGGCGCTCTTGCTCTTTCTGGCGGATTGAAGGTTGGTGATGTTGCGCCGGACTTGGAACTCACAACGCTCAATGGCGACAAGTTTGGTTTGATGGATTACAGCCACGTGAGCCGTGCCGTGCTTATCACGTTCATATCGCCGGAGTGCACTGTATGCGAACAACTGATGCCTGCGGTGAAGTCAATCAAGGTCAAAGAAGAAAAGTGGTTGGATGTGTTGCTCGCAAGCGATGGTGACGCTGAAAAACATCACGCTTATGTTGGTCAAAAAGGCCTAAAAGACTGGACCTATGTTCTTTCGCGCGAACTCGGCATGACGTTTGAGGTTGGTAAACTTCCGTACAGTGTTTTGCTTGATGAAAACGGTGCTCTCGTCGCTAAAGGGCTAACCAATACCCGCGAACATATCGAGAGCTTGTTTGAAGCGAAGGATCGCGGTGTTTCTTCAATTCAAGAATTTCTCAGAATACGGCAAGAGAAGGTCAATGTGGGGCCGGAATTATCCGCTGAAATAGCGATAAATGAGTGAGGGTGATATGAGCTTATTGGATAGACTGACAGAAGAGGCGACGCGCCGTATTTCGTCAGAAACCTCTCGCCGATCTCTATTAGGTCTGGTGGGGGCTGCATTGGTTGGCGGGGTCGTTTATCCACTGTTACCGGTGGCGCGCAAAAGCAATAACGCGGATGTCGATAATGGCACTGCCTCAGACGCACCGCAGCTGACCTCCGTAAACGATCCGCGAAGCTGTGACTATTGGCGCTATTGCGCGATTGATGGCTGGCTGTGCAGCTGCTGTGGTGGCAGCCATAAATCCTGTCCTCCGGGAACTGTCCCCTCGCCAGTGACCTGGGTAGGAACCTGCCTCAATCCCAATGATGGCAAGTCATATATTATTTCCTACAATGATTGCTGCGGTGTTCAGGGGTGTGGGCGTTGCTCTTGTCATCGAAATGAGGGCGAGCGGCCGCAATATCGGCCGTCATTGAGCAATGACATAAATTGGTGCCTTGGCGGCGAGCAACTTGCCTATAATTGTTCGACGGCGGTGCTGATTGGCGAAGCCTAGAGGGGCGTATTATGCCTATTTGGGCCAGGGTTAGAACACGCAAAGCTTTAAGAGGCATGTCATCGGTCGTGGTGGTGTTGCTTGGCATCGCTTTTGCTAACCCCGCCGCTGCCAAGGAAGCACGATCTGACGCCATGCGCTCACCGTTGTCTAATTATATGTTAATGTGTCAAGGCTGCCATTCACCGAAGGGCGCCGGGCTCCGAGATCAAGTTCCTGCATTTCGCGATGAGGTATCAAAATTTCTATCCATAAATGGCGGACGGGAATATTTGATCCAGGTACCGGGTGTTTCAAAATCGCCTCTATCTGATCAGGCCACTGCAGATTTGATGAATTGGCTGTTTTTCCAATTCGACGCCACGCACGTGCCGGATAACTTCGAGCCTTACACAGAAGAAGAAGTTGCGCAGCTGCGGAAAAGTTCAATCTCCAATGCAACGCAAATACGCGAGTACTTACTTTCCAACAAAATACCTGTAACAAGAAATGAGCAGACATATCTGAGCCCATGAAGGAGTGAATCGAATGGAGATACCTCGGCAGAGTGGGGCGATAGATCTTGGCGATATTAGCAAGGTTCTTCTCAATAAAGGTGTCATAATCCTTGAAGGCTTGCTTTCTCCTGCGCAGATCATGGAGCTGAAACAAGAAGTCGAAAAGGGTTTTGAAGGTGCCCCTCAGCTGGCCGGAGTGGTAGATCAGTCGAAAGTAAAATTCTTCAGCCCTCTGCCTCTCATTGTTCCCTCGTCGATACAAACTATCATCTTGAACGATACGCTATTCAGCATAGCCGATGAAGTGCTTGGCCCAAATTGTCACAATGTACGCATTCACACGACCGGCGGTATTCAAGTGCTGCCTGGCGGCGCAGCACAACCTTTGCACCGAGAGCTTGATATCTTTCAACCATTTTTTACCCGCGGACCTCAGGACCCCCAATGTATTCTTTTTTCTCTGTGGGCGATTGATGATTTTTATAAAGAAAATGGTGCGACATGCCTCGTACCCGGCAGCCATAGATGGCCCGATGGCCAAGAAGCCCAGGAAGAGCAAATTTTCTATGCAGAAATGCCTGCGGGGTCTGTGGCGCTTTGGCTCGGTAGAACCCTTCACGCGGGTGGTGCCAATAAGACTCAATCTCCCCGGAGCGGTGTTGCCGTTTCGCTCTCAGTCGATTGGCTTACCCAGGAAGAAAATCAATTTATCAGTGTGTCGCCAAGTGTAGCCCGGACTTTGCCAACACGCCTTCAAAAGTTGTTGGGATATCGCGCTTCTCCATCTTATGGGTGGAGCGCAGGATACAAAAGCAGCAATCTTCTGGAAAGGGCAACAGACCCAAGAGAATCAGGGCCTGCAGAAGATATTTTCAATTTAATGGATGAACTTCCAACGCTGCTCTCTAAACGCTGACAGCGATGCCACCATCGACGGGTAAAACTGTGCCGGTGATGAAGGCGCTGGCCTGGGAACATAGAAATAGTGTAGCCCCGGCAATATCTTGCGGCATGCCAAGCCGACTAAGAGGCGTAGAGGCAATAAGTTCCTCGCGCGCGTTCTTGTCCTCAGTTGCATGTGCCATCATACGACTGGGGAAGGCCCCTGGGGCGAGCGCGTTAACGGTAATTGATCGGTTGGCCAGATCATTGGCGAGAATTTTCGTGAGGTGATGGATTGCCGCCTTGCTTGCTCCATAGGAATAGGCGTTGTTGCTCACGGGGCGCTCCCCCACCACTGAGCCAATATTAATGACGCGTGCCGGATTGTCTGGCGTTGCTGATTGTGCGAGGGCGGCTACCAGTTTCTGTGTGAGGGAAAAAGGCGCTGTCACATTGACGGACATAACGCTCTCCCATGCATTGGTAGGAAAGTCGTCAAAGGGTGCACCCCACGTCTTGCCTGCATTGTTAATAAGAATATTAAGATTGCCAAATGTAGCGGTTACAAAGGATGCTAAGGAGTCGAGGTCAGCTTCCTTCGCTAAATCTGCCTGAAAGGGTATGCACTCTCCACACGAATATTTGGCGTTAATGGTGGCTGCGGCTTCTTTACATGCATCGATTTTCCGGGAAGCGATAATCACGCGGGCACCGTTAGCGCATAACGCTTCGGTCATCATCGACCCAATTCCTGAAGCGCCGCCCGTCACCAGGGCCGTTTTACCGGTTACAGAAAATAGGCCTTCAATTTTCATAAGCATTACCTCTTTGTATTCATTACCGCTACGTGTGAGTTCACGGTTCAAGATATACGAATTTACTTGTCAAAAACAATACAAATGACCTAATATAAACAAGAAGTCGGCGATGGCCAACTTTTCAAGCTATGCCACAAGGTTTTAAGCGCGAGGGGAAACTCCGGAGAAGGGAAGGAAGAATTGGCCCAATACGAATATCCAAATCACTATATTGATGGAGCATGGTGCACATCCCTCACTCAAGGCGTTATTGATGTTGTAAATCCGGCAACGGAATCAGTTGTTGGACATATTGCTGCCGGCGGTGAGGACGATGTGAACGCAGCAGTCATTGCGGCGCGCAGAGCGTTTAAAGGGTTTTCTCAAACATCAAAAAAAGAACGTATTGCGCTTCTTAACCGCATTGCCAAATGCTACGAGGCGCGTCTTGTCGATATGTCACAGGTGATATCGCTCGAAATGGGTGCGCCGGAATGGCTTGCATCGCAGTATCAAGTGCCCCTCGGGCTCGCACATATTCAAATCGCGATAGAGACTCTGAAGGCATTTGAGTTTCATCAGCATGAGTCAAAATGTGATATAATATCCGAGGGGATAGGCGTATGCGCTCTGATTTCACCTTGGAACTGGCCGCAACATCAGATCATGTGCAAAGTCGCGCCTGCCATTGCTGCAGGATGTTGCGTGATCGTTAAACCAAGCCAGCTTGCGCCTTTTGATGCGTGCTTGCTCGCCGATATTATGCATGAGGCCAAGGTACCACCGGGGGTATTTAATCTAGTGAACGGGCCTGGCTCTGCCGTTGGTGCTGCCTTGGCGCGCCATCCTGATGTAGACATGATCTCCTTTACCGGCTCTCAGGACGCCGGTATTGCCGTGGCCCAGGCCGCCGCACCTACAGTAAAGAGGGTCGTTCAGGAACTTGGCGGCAAGTCGGCCAATATAATCCTTGATGATTGTGATCTTGAATCTGCTGTTTCCGGCGGTGTGCAGACTTGTTTCCTAAATTCAGGTCAAAATTGTATCGCACCGAGCCGCATGTTAATCCCTATAGATCTTTATGAGCAATCGGTTGCAATCGCTGCGGCTACAGCAGAGGCGCTTACCGTTAGTGATCCGAACTCTGAAGGCGTGTTTATGGGGCCGATCGCGAATGAGGCTCAGTACCATACAATACAAAAACTCATCAAGCGTGGGATTGACGAGGGCGCCCTTCTTGTCGCTGGCGGTCTCGGTCGGCCTAAGAATATGGAGAAGGGGCTATATGCGCGACCAACTGTGTTTGCGGAAGTTCACAACGACATGGAGATTGCGCGCGAAGAAATATTCGGACCTGTTCTCGTCCTTATTCCTTATAAGGATGAAGAAGATGCAATTTCTATTGCTAATGATACGAGATTTGGGCTCGCCGCCTATGTTTCCGGCTCAACGGAGCGCGCACGCAGTGTAGCGTCCCGGCTTAGAGCGGGCAATATTTACATAAATGGGGGTCAAATGAATGTCCGAGCACCCTTCGGTGGATACAAACAATCGGGGAATGGCCGAGAATTCAGTATCTACGGATTTGAAGAATTCTTAGAAGTCAAAGCGTTGATTCCTGCGGAGACGCCTTAACGCTTGACCGGCTTAAAAAACTTTGTGCACACGCTTATAGATAAAGTTCGGAGAAGGTTTTTTCATGTCTATGATAGTCGACCGGCGTAATGTCGATTTTCTGCTTTATGAGGTTTTTGATACTCAGAAAATTTTGAGTGCGCCAATATATCAAAACTTTGACCGAGACGCCGTGACAGCGATTTTGGATATGGCGCAGGCTATCGCCGAAGACAAATATTTCTCTTGTTCCGCGGATATTGACGTGAATGAGCCGAGATTTGTAGACGGCGGGGTATTAGTTCCATCAGTCATAAAGGACGCTTTGGCAGCCTACGCTGAAGCGGGGTTCTTTGCGGCAACTTTCTCCGAGGAGTGGGGCGGTATGCAGCTGCCCTGGCATATCTATGTGCAAATTTCTAACCTCTTCACTTGCGCGAATACCAGTATTAATAGCTACGCCTTTTTAACCGTCGCGAACGCCAACGTCATAAATACCTTTGGTTCGGACGCTCAACAGGCGCTTTATCTTCCGCCCATGCTGGAAGGGCGTTGGTTTGGGACAATGTGTTTGTCCGAGCCACAAGCCGGTTCATCCCTCGCCGATATAAAAACCAAGGCAGAGCCAACTGAAGACGATTATTATCGCATCACTGGAACCAAAATGTGGATCTCCGGCGGTGATCAGGATATCTCCGAAAACATCATTCATCTGGTGCTTGCGAGAATCCCGGGCGGGCCGCCAGGAGTGAAAGGTATTTCACTTTTTATCGTGCCAAAGATACGTGTGGAGAGCGGGCGCAGCCTTGGGGAATTGAACAATGTTGGTCTTTCCGGTCTCATTCATAAAATGGGTAATCGAGGCACAACTAACACGATCCTCAATTTTGGAGAAGGCGGCGAGTGCCGAGGCTATCTCATTGGCGAGCCGCATAAGGGGCTCCAATACATGTTCCATATGATGAATGAAGCCCGCATTGCTGTTGGGCAAGGCTCCGTCATGTCCGCTCAGGCTGGCTATCTATATTCGCTAGACTATGCACGACAGCGTCCCCAGGGGAGATTACCTGGAGAGAAGGAGCCCTCGTCACCGCAAGTGACCATTATTGAGCACGCAGACGTTAAGCGGATGTTGATGGCACAAAAGGCCTATGTTGAAGGTGGCGCAGCATTGATCGCGTATTGTGCGCAACTTATCGACCAAGAAAAGCTCGTAACTGATTCAACCGAAAAGAAACGCCTTGCGTTGCTGCTGGAAATCCTGACGCCTGTCGCCAAGTCTTGGCCATCGGAATTTTGCTTGGAGGCAAATAAGCTCGCGATCCAGGTCCTAGGTGGATACGGCTATACGCGGGAATATCCTGTAGAGCGATTTTATCGAGATAACCGTCTCAACCTCATACACGAGGGCACTCACGCTATTCACGGCATTGATCTATTGGGCCGGAAGGTTCGTATGCAGGGCGGCGCTGCTCTGTCCGTGTTTTTGGAAGAAATATCAAAATCCGTCGAAGATGGAGCGGGATACGAATCTATTGCGCCCTTCGCAAGTACACTTCAAAACACGATTACGAATTTGATAGAGGCATCAGAAGCTGTGCTGGCCGAGGATAGTCTCCGGCGACAACTGGCCAACGCGACAATCTATCTAGATGCATTTGGGCATGTCGTTATTGCATGGATGTGGCTTTTGCAATCTATCGCGGCAACCGAAGGTTTGTCAGGCAATGATGTTGTTGATGCTCATTTCTACGAGGGAAAGCTCAAGGCTTGTCGGTTTTTCTTCACATACGAATTACCTAAGACAAAAGCACAATTCGATCTTGTGGCATCTCTCGACGATACTTGCCTCAACGCAGAGGCCACTCATTTCATCGGCGTATGACCCT
>JAJFIO010000311.1 GCA_021774915.1 Alphaproteobacteria bacterium | reverse complement strand
TGAGGGCGAGGCCCATACTGAACATTTTTGTGAATGCGCGGCGTGTCATGAATGGACGCTCGCCAAGCGCGTAGAAAAGCGCGGCGCAAAGGTTGAAGATTTCCCGTGTGTTCACATTGCCTATCATGTCACTGGCAAGCTTGATAGTTCTCGTGATGATCCTTTCGATGATCCAGACGTCATTATATGGCAGCATGAGACTTCAGGTGAGTACGGCATACCTGTAAGAGATGGCGGCTTGTCTATCATTACGATCCAATATTGCCCCTGGTGTGGCGTGTCGTTGGGCTAAGGACTCATAATCACCAAAAATATGATTGCGCAAGAAACGGGTGGATGACCAGGAACTGCATTCTTATACAAAGTCTCATTCTCAAACTTTGGAGACATAAAAATGCAACTCAACAATAAAACAGTTATCGTTACCGGCGCCAGCAGTGGTATAGGCGCCGCAGCAGCAGTGATGTTCGCGGCGGAGGGTGCAAATGTTGTTCTAGGAGCTAGGCGAGAGACGCTCCTCGACCAACTTGTAGAACAGATCATTCACAGTAATGGAAGGGCGGTTTCCATTGCCGGTGACATTAAGGACGAAGAGTATGCCGCGGCGTTGGTACAATTGGCGAAAGCGGAGTTTGGTGGTCTTGATGCCGCATTCAACAATGGAGGGATAATGGGTGACACGAGTCCGATTCCCGAAATGGAGACCAAGAACTGGCACGACGTCATTGCGACAAATTTGACGAGCGCATTCTATGCGGCCAAGCACCAGATACCGGCAATGAAGGAGCGTGGCAGCGGCTCAATTTTGTTTACCTCGTCTTTTGTCGGACATACGAATGGCGGCATGCCTGGTATGGGGGCATATGCAGCTTCAAAGGCCGGGCTGATCGGATTGGCGCAGTCTCTTTCATCTGAGCACGGGGCTGATCGTATCCGCGCCAATACGTTGCTGCCCGGTGGAACAAAAACCGCCATGGCGGGGGACGACTCCGTGGCTCATGAATATATTGCTGGGCTTCACTCACTCAAACGGATGGCCACGCCCGAGGAAATCGCGCAAGTCGCGTTGTTTCTCTTATCTGATCAATCCGCTTTCGTGACTGGCAGCGCGATGATTGCAGATGGAGGTGTTTCGACCAGATTGGTATAGAGCGCAACGACGATTAGCCCTGGAAGTCGAACTTGGCGGTTTTAATTATCCAAGGGCCTTGGGATCTGGACAATGCCCGCCTCATCGGATATGGAGACGCCATGATGAACCAATACATATCACGCGCACGCCGCCGTATCGAGGGATGTCTGGAAGCAGGCATCGGCGCTGATGCGTGGGTCTTCTCGTGAGTGGTTCTCTATTTCTTACGTGACGGGCGTCAGGGCAAAGCAGACATTTCAAGTATTTGACCTGACTTACCGGTCCTGCCACATGAGACGGTTCCATGACATCACTTATCCCTCCTCTTCATTTTCAAACAGCCCGGCCTGAAAACGCACACGCAATTGCCGCGCTTCTTGATCTGGCGTTCGGGCCGGGACGCTTCGCCAAAACAGCCGCGCGCCTGCGTGAGAATAATCAGCCCGTTGAGGCGCTGTCACTGTTGGCTTTTGAAGGCGATGACTTAAGGGCTTCGGTGCAATTTTGGCCGATTATGATCGGGCAAGCCCCGGCGCTCCTTCTCGGGCCGCTGGCTGTTGACCCGCAGCATCGGGGAAAGGGCATTGGCCTTGAGTTGATGGCGCACGGCCTGGACAAAGCCCGGGGCCTTGGCCATGCGCTGGTTTTGCTGGTGGGCGATGCGCCTTATTACGCCAAAGTGGGATTCGTTCCCGCACCGCCCGGCGCGTTGGTCATGCCGGGGCCCGTTGATCCCGCGCGGCTTTTAATTAGTGAGCTGATCAAAGGCGCTATGACGGGAGTTGGCGGTAAAGTTAAAGCCGTTCCCGTTTTACCGGGAACAGTTTAAGGCTGCAAGTGCAGCCCGGTGCGCCTCGCGCCGCTCCCGCGAAGCCGCGCGCTTTAAGCGCGCTGGCGTGAGCGATATAATAGTTACCGCGCCTCGCGCCGCCATCCCAAAAGAAGAGCACCCAGCAGTAAAGCCAAGGCGATCAGCGGCTCCAGGAGAGTCGTCTGGGAGACGGCGCGCACACGGTAGCGCTCATTTTTAATCAATCCCGCCCAATTGCGTCCCGCCGCATCCCGGTCCGGGCGCACGCGTCGAAAATCAGGTAAAGCAGCCACGCCCGCGCGCACCCAGAAGGCGCCGCCGCCGGTGGCTGTGACCACTGGGGCCAGTTTGTCTTCTGTCGCCCGCACATCCAAGAATTCTTTCGGGTTGAGCGGTCCGGCAGTGGCGACAGCGTTAAGAGCAGAATCATTCAGAGCGTACAGCCCCATCTCGCTGATCGGGATAGCCGCCGTCCAGATCCCTTCTCCCGCCGGCGTTAGAGTGATGCTTTGGGTTTCGCCGGACGGCGCGGTGATGGTGACGGCGCTGACTGTTTCAGCCATGGTGCGCCGCGTGATCTGCATGCTATCGCCGGTGATGACAGCGGAAAGGACTTCCTCTTCCAGATCCGGTTCTTTCATCAGCCAG
>JAJFIO010000032.1 GCA_021774915.1 Alphaproteobacteria bacterium | reverse complement strand
CATGCCCCCGGAAATTCAACGCCTGACAAACAGCTTTCTTCATAAACCGGTGAGCATTGAAGTCTCCCGACCTTCCTCCACTGACGACAGCGTGGAACAGACTTTGGTCAAAGTATCACGTGAACCAAAGGTAAAACGCGCTGCTCTTCGCCAGCTCCTGAAGCACGGGGATGTTAAAAATGCGATTATTTTCTGCAATCGCAAAAGGGATGTGGATACCCTCAATCGTTCCCTCAGCAAACACGGATTTAATGCTGCCGCCCTCCACGGTGATCTCGATCAATCAGTACGTATGAAGACCCTGAAGGGATTTCGTGATGGCGAAATCAATCTGCTGATCGCCAGCGATGTCGCCGCACGGGGGTTGGATATCCCTGACGTTTCTCATGTGTTCAACTTCGATATACCGACGCATTCAGAAGATTATGTGCACCGCATCGGTCGAACTGGACGCGCGGGTCGCTCTGGTCAATCCATTACCATCGCCACGCCTCAAGACACCAAATATCTCGAGGCTATCGAAACGCTCATCGGCAAACCTATCGAACCTATCACCCTGCCCGGCCTCACAGATGAGTCCAACGAACAGCAGAACAAAACCCCCAAGACCGCGCAAAAAACGCAGCATCGTTCCAAAGCTGAGAAACCGAAACCCGCCTCACCCCAGATAAACGCATCACCTGAACCCGCGAAGACGGACGATTCCCCCGCGCCTGCAAAACACAAAAAACCTCGATCAAGCGCCACCGTAATCGGATTAGGTGATCACACCCCTGCCTTCCTGCTGCGGCCCGTCACCTTGCCCAAGAGCGAGAAATTAGAGACATAGGGTTCTGGGGGTTCTGGGGGTTCTGGCAGTTTTGATGAATTCAAAACGTGACCTTATTCATAGCGCCACACTTTTTATTTATAAATTTAGCGCCCTTACCAGTATCAAGGGTATTTGCTGATGAAAGTGTGAAAATCCCTCTTCTCACATCATGGCTGTTCAGTTTTTGATTTTTAGAGCCGTTCCGACTGTATTTGACTCCACAGAACGGCTCTAATTTGCCAGAAGCGCATTTAAATTTCTTCTATTCTAAGTTGCGCTTTACCCCCTCAGGTCGAGGGGTTAAAGCCACCCGGAACTTCCATGGATTCATCAACAAACATGAAGGAGGGAGCAGGCTTTTCTATTATCCATAAGTTTACGAGATCTTGGGAATTGTCGATTATAGGATAGTCATTCGGCAGCGTTCCAGTAATTAAGGAATCCCAGTGAGTTATTTAAAGCATTTTGAAGAAAGCCATGAGTTTTCGAAAAAAGTTCTGGACGCCATGTCAGAACATCACGTTCCTGCAAGTCCTCAAAACTATGAAATCTGGTTCACCTATCTGTCGCAGCAAAATCCTAAACTGAATCAGACCATTGAAATTTTGCTGAGCAATAATCGCGAAATCACGCCTGAAGACAGTGAAGAAATTTATCATCAACATTTCGATGGCGCATCAAGTAAGATGACTGACGATATGATAGATGTCAGTGAGCGGATGAAAACGGAACTGGATGATTTGGTCCAAAATATCGAGACATCTTTGAAAAACACGACTGCTTATGGAGATACTTTGCAGGCTGCTTCAGGTCAGTTAACTGAAACTCAAAATCAATCTACGGTGAAACTTTATCTGGACAAAATCGTCTCAGCAACCCGGCAGATGGAAAAGCATAATAAAAGTCTTGAAACACGGTTGGAAGAATCTTCCAGAGAAGTCAATACACTCCGCCATAACATTGAAGAGATTCGGCACGAATCTTTGACCGATCAGTTGACCTCACTCGCAAATCGCAAAGCCTTCGACAACACCCTGCGCGAAGCAGCCATAGAAACTATGGAAAGTGGCGATGATCTGTGTTTGCTTTTTACGGATATCGACCACTTCAAGAAATTCAATGATACATGGGGCCATCAGACTGGTGATAACGTTCTAAGATTAGTTTCCAAAAGCTTGAGCACGAATGTCAAAGGGCGCGATACGGCGGCGCGATACGGCGGTGAGGAATTTGCGATTATACTCCCGCAAACTTCATTAGAAAATGCTGTCAAACTCGCCGAGCAAATTCGCCAATCCGTTCAGGCCAAAGAACTGCAAAAACGCTCCACAGGTGAGAATCTCGGCACCATCACGATCTCTATCGGGGTATCGCTATTTCGCCCTGGGGAAACCCTGAACGAATTTGTGCACCGCGCCGACGCCTGTCTCTATGCGGCAAAAAACAACGGCCGCAATTGTGTCATCGCAGAATCAGATGAGCAGATGGCTCATCTTGACGATCTGCAAGATGGTGTGGCCTAAAACCTATCGCCGGGATTCCGTAGCGTTAAGTTCCATGCACGACATAAAAGTTTGAGTGTTGAGATAAATCCCTCACTTAAGACTCGAGTTCTTTCCATTCCATGATAAATAGGGTGGCCCATTGGACCACCGCTATTTCAGTTTGATTGGCTCTCTAATCAAGCTGGCGCCATGCCTTAAGGACATATGACATCATGGAAATGAAGACAACCACCTTGGAATTCTCTGACGCCGTCGCGGTCTTGACTCTCAATGATCCAGGCACCCTCAATGCCGTTTCGCTTGATATGCTGGATGAATTGAATCAAGCCTTTGAGGCCATTGAAGACCCTGCCAATGGCGCCCGCTGCCTGGTATTGACGGGAGCCGGTAAGGGCTTTTGTTCCGGCGCAAACCTGGCCGGTGGCGGGGTCGAAACCGGTGAAGATGGCAGGCCTGACTTTGGCGCGGTGCTGGAAAACCATTACCACCCTCTGCTGCTGCGCATGCGGGCGCTGACCATTCCTTTGATCACCGCCGTCAATGGCGCCGCGGCGGGCATAGGCATGAGTTTTGCCCTTATGGGCGATATGATTCTCGCCTCTCAGAAAGGCTATTTCCTGCAAGCTTTCCGGCGCATCGGCCTCGTTCCCGATGGCGGCTCAACATGGTTGTTGCCGCGTCTCGTTGGTCTCGCCCGAGCCAAAGAGTTGTCCATTATGGCTGAAAAGCTGCCCGCAGAAAAAGCGCTGGAATGGGGTCTTATCAACCGGGTGTGTGAGCCTGAGCGTCTGATGGTGGAAGCCATGGCCCTGGCCGGCGATCTGGCCCAGGGTCCCACCACAGCTTATGGCCTCATGCGCCAACTGTTCGCGGCGAGCCCCGATACAGCGTATGAAGAGCAACTGAAGCTTGAACGCCGCGCCCAAAAACAGGCGGGCCATACGGAAGATTGCAACGAAGGCATCACGGCTTTTCTTGAGCGGCGGCCTGCCAAGTTTACGGGGCGCTAAACGCGGCGTTTTGATTTTCTCGAAGGCTTTGAGGATTTGGCGCGCAGGGCGACATCAAGCGCCTTGCGCGCCCATGTCGTAAATTCCTCCGGGTCATCGTATAGGCGTTCGGGAACCTCGTAATACGACATGGCCATTTCTTTGCCCTTCCCGCCATAGACAAAAGGCCCCATGCCTTCCTCTTCAAAATCTGGGCGATTGGTCTCATCCCCTTTCAGATAAAGTGTCTGACTGGCGATCAGGCCGAACATGATGTCGCCATCCCCAAGCGGCGCGAACACCCCGGCGCCGCCAAACATATTGCGCACCTTGACGGGCCCAAAAGGGTGAAAAAGCTCTTCGATAAAGGCTTTATAATCAGCGCTGACGGCCATGGGCGGTTTAACTGGCGATCATGGGTTTTATGGTCACGGATTCACCACAGCCACAGGCATCAACTTCATTGGGATTGTTGAAGACAAAGCCGGCTTTCAGTTTTTCGACTTTGTAATCCATTTCGGTGCCAATCAAAAACAGGACGGCTTTGGGATCGATGAGAATCTTGATGCCTTTGTCTTCCACCACTTCATCGAGGGGCTGCTGCTCTTCGGCATAATCCATCGTATAAGCTTGACCCGCGCATCCGGCATTCTTCACCCCGAGCCGCACACCGACGTATTTTGAGCCGGCTTGCCCCATGATTTCATGAATGCGCGCCGCGGCGGCATCGCTCAAGGTTATGGCTTTAGGTCGGGGGCGTGTTGACACCATAATATTTCTCACTCCTCAACGACTTGGGTTTCAAGTCCGTTTACTTCTTAAAACATGTTCAGTTCTAGTTTAGCTTCATCCGACATATGCGCAGGCGTCCACGGTGGTTCAAATACCATTTCAATGACAACATCGCGCACGCCCTCAACTGTTCTTACGGCATTTTCAACCCAGCCCGGCATAATCCCAGCCACTGGACACCCAGGCGCAGTGAGGGTCATTTCTACCGTCACATCCCGATCATCCGATAAATCAATCCGATAGATCAACCCCAGTTCATATATGTCAACAGGGATTTCCGGGTCGTAAACGGTTTTAATCGCGGCGACAATATCGCGGGTTAATCGTTCGATTTCGTCTTGTGACACAGCACTTTCCGGTGTGGCGTCAGTGTCTGTCACTTCGTCTTGAATGATATCGGGCCTCTGATCTTCAGTCATGAGCTTACCTCAATAACGCTCGCGCTTTTTCAAGCGCTTCAATAAAATTATCAACTTCTGAACGGGTATTATACATCGCGAAAGAGGCGCGGGCTGTGGCCGTCACATTCAGCCGATCCATAACCGGTTGCGCGCAATGATGACCGGCGCGTATGGCGACGCCTGCACGGTCTATAATAGTACTGATATCGTGCGGGTGCGCGCCCTCCAGATTAAAGGAAAGGATACTCCCCTTTTCATGCGGAGTAGCGGCGAAAATCCGAACGGCGTTCATCTGCCGTAACCGATCCGTGGCATAGACCAGCAGATCCGCTTCATGCGCCGCTATCGCCGCGCGATCCATCCCCATCACATATTCAAGCGCCGCGCCCAGGCCGATCGCCTCGATGATCGGCGGCGTTCCTGCTTCAAATTTTTGCGGCAATGATCCATAGGTGACAGCCTCAAGACTAACCTGTTCGATCATTTCACCGCCACCGCGATAGGGCCGCATGGCGTTCAGTAAGCTTGATTTTCCATACAGCACGCCAATGCCCGTCGGGCCATAGATCTTGTGTCCCGAGAACGCATAAAAATCCACATCCAGATCCTGCACATCCACCGGCACATGCACCGCCGCCTGGCAGCCATCCAGAAGAACCGGCACACCATGCTGATGCGCGATCGCGATGAGATCTTTAACCGGATTTATGGTCCCTAAAGCGTTGGACATATGAGTGAGCGCGACAATCTTGGTGCGCGGTGAAAAAGCTCTGCGATAACTCTCCAGATCCAGATCACCCTCATCGGTCATCGCCACCCATTTAAGGACGGCGCCCGAACGCTCACGCAAAAAATGCCACGGCACAATATTGGAATGATGCTCCATCACCGACAAGATGATTTCATCTCCCGGTTTAATATCCGCACAAAAACTATCAGCTACCAGATTGATGGCATCGGTCGCGCCGCTGGTGAAAATAATCTCGTGATCATGAGCCGCATTGATAAACCGCGCCGCCGTCTTGCGAGACTCTTCAAATTTGACCGTTGCGCTATTGCTCAGGTAATGCAGTCCACGATGGACATTGGCATAACCGCTCTCCATGAGATTTGTCATGGCCTCAATCACTTGGGCAGGTTTTTGGGCCGAGGCGGCATTATCCAGATAAACCAATGGCTTATCATAGACTGTCCGACTTAAGATCGGAAAATCAGCGCGTGCCGCCTGCACATCAAACGTCGCCGGTGTGACCGATGTCATGTCAACAGGCTTGTTCACGGCCTGTGTCCTTCCTGAATAATTTGAGCCTCATGCTCTTTCAGCCAGTTCGATATATGGTTTTTGATCGGCGCACTCAATACTTCGTCAGCGGCGCCTTCAACAACATCATCGAGAAAAGCCTCAATCAACAAGGATTTCGCCTGTCCCAGTGGAATGCCCCGCGCGCGCAGATAGAACAAAGCTTCCCTATCAAGCTCGCCAATGGTCGCTCCATGAGAACATTTAACGTCATCCGCATAGATTTCAAGTTCCGGTTTGGCGTCGGCTTCCGCCTTATCTGACAGCAGCAAAGCCCGGCTGAGCTGATGGGCGTCGGTTCCCCCCGCACCTTTTGCAACCACGACCTTACCTTGAAAGACGCCGCGCGCGCTTTCCGTCAGGACGCCTTGATAAACCTGACGGCTGGTGCAATTGGGAGCCGCATGGTCAATAACAATGGTGTGATCGCAATGCTGCGTTTCCACCAGCATGTAAACGCCGCTTAAGTTCGTGCGCGCGCCAGCGCCTTCAAGCATGATCTTAGCCTCAGTGCGCACCAACGCGCCGCCGCTAACCGCGCTCATCGCGGTATAGCTCGCGCTTTGCGCAAGCCGCGCGTTAAGCGAGGTCACATGCAGGTTTTCCTTATGCGTTGCCTCTACCGATATATGGCGCAAGATCGCTCCCTCACCAAGCTGGATCTGCGTTGCCTGGTTGTGAAAAGAGGCCTGCCCGTTTGCACTCACATGACTTTCCAGAAGAGTTGCCTCGACGCCTTTTTCCAGAACTATACTCAGGCGCGTGTGATACTGGGCAGTTTCAGAAGTGGTTTGAAAAATGACATGCAAAGGCCGGTCGAGTACAGTCCCTTCCGCAATATAGATAAAAAGTCCATCGCGCATCAATGCCGTACCCAGCTCTAACATGGGACCAGAAGACAACGAAGCCGTGGAGACAAGCTGATCCTTCACCCACGCGGGCAAATCCTGCCCTGACTGCCTGAGCGTCACGATCTCGACGCCGTTTTGCTTGGGCACAGATGAGAGCGCTGACTCAAACACACCGTCATTTATGAATAACCTATAGGAGGGGGTTTCATCAAAAGGCGTCACGACGACATGCTGAGGCGTCTCCTGCCCCCTTACCAGGTTGAATTGTTCTTTCATTTTAGGGCGTAGATCCGTGAACTTCCACGCCTCCACCCGCCGATGCGGGAACCCGTACGCCTTGAAGCGCTCGATGCCCTCGCGGCGGTGCGCTTTCAGCCAGTCAGATTCACGCACGCCCTCAGCCAGAACGCGCTCGCAAGCATCCAGATACGGTTTCTCAATGTCGCCTTGAGAGGCCGCCACTCTTAACGTTGTTTGCTTTTGTGTAGGTTGCACTGACATTGGTTTTAAGGGCATGGGTTTTAAAATCTCTTATCTTGATGTCGTCATGCAGCCGAAGAGACGATGGACTCATAACCGTCCCGTTCAAGTTCCAGCGCCAGTTCTTTGCCGCCTGATTTAATGATGCGCCCACCCGCTAAAACATGCACAAAGTCCGGAACGATATAATCCAGAAGGCGTTGATAGTGAGTGATGACCAACATTGATCGGTCTGGGGCACGCAGGGCGTTCACGCCATCAGCCACAAGTTTAAGCGCATCGATATCAAGCCCGGAATCGGTCTCGTCGAGAATTGCCAATTTGGGTTCGAACAGCGCCATTTGCAGAATTTCATTGCGTTTTTTCTCGCCGCCGGAAAAGCCGACATTAAGAGGCCGTTTCAGCATATCGGATGACACTTTCAGCAGATCCGCTTTTTCCCGCACCAGTCGCAAAAAGCTGGCGGCATCCAGCTCATCATCTCCGCGCGCTTTGGCTTGCGCATTATAGGCCGTGCGTAGAAAGTTCATGGTCGTAACACCAGGAATCTCCAAAGGGTATTGGAAGGCCAGAAATATTCCCTTTGCCGCCCGGTCCTCAGGCAACATATCGACGAGCCGCTCACCGTAATAGGTGACGTCGCCTTGAGTAACCTCATAGCCTTCTCGCCCCGAAAGAACATAGGACAATGTACTTTTACCGGAACCGTTGGGCCCCATGATGGCATGCACTTCACCCGCCTTGATCGACAGGGTGAGGCCCTTCAGAATTTCCTTACCCCCAATCTCGACATGAAGGTTTTTTATTTCAAGCATCCTTGTTCTACCTCATTCTCTTCATCTGGCTGCCCGGGTCACGCCCGGGCATGACGCGGGGTGGCGTTATTACCGGCCTCTCCCACCCGCGGCGTCATTATCGGCCTTGAGCCGGTAATCCAGCCTCTTTCACGAACAAATTTCCTCATACAAATCCACCCATTCCGGATTTCGTTTTTCAATCAATTCCAGTTTCCATTTTCGAGGCCATTTTTTAAGGTTTTTCTCTCTTTGTATCGCCGCCGCCATCAAATCAAACATTTCGTAATGCACAAGAATTTTGATACCGTACTTATTGGTAAACCCTTCCATGAGTCCTTCGCGATGTTCATAAACGCGGCGTATCAAATTATTGGTAACGCCTATATACAATGTCCCGTTACGTTGACTCGCCATGATATACACATATGCATTCTCCATAATTTATGACATCTGGCTGCCCGGGTCACGCCCGGGCATGACGCGTCTCGCATTCACCCCACGCTTCCTTCCAGCGAAATACTCACCAGTTTTTGCGCTTCGACTGCGAATTCCATCGGCAATTGCTGCAGCACATCCCGGCAGAATCCGTTCACCAGCAAGGCGACGGATTCCTCTTCACTTAATCCTCTTTGACGGCAATAGAATAATTGCTCTTCGCTAAGCTTTGATGTGGTCGCTTCATGTTCCACAACAGCGCTCGGGCTTCGGCTTTCGATATAGGGCACCGTATGGGCGCCGCATTTGTCTCCGATCAACAATGAATCGCACTGCGTATAATTGCGCGCACTGGCGGCTTTGGGGTGGATGTTCACTAGACCGCGATACGTGCTTTGCGCCTGACCCGCCGAAATTCCCTTGGAGATAATCCGGCTGCGCGTATTTTTACCCAGATGAATCATCTTCGTACCGGTATCGGCCTGCTGATGATTATTCGTGATGGCAATGGAATAAAATTCGCCGACGGAATTATCACCTCTTAAAATGCAACTGGGATATTTCCATGTGACCGCGGACCCGGTTTCAACCTGGGTCCAGGAGATTTTCGAATTAGCGCCCCTGCAATCGCCGCGCTTGGTGACAAAATTGTAAATGCCGCCCTTGCCCTCCGAATCTCCGGGATACCAGTTTTGCACGGTCGAGTATTTGATTTCAGCGTCTTCCATTGCAATGAGTTCCACAACAGCGGCGTGAAGTTGGTTCTCATCACGCATCGGCGCTGTGCATCCTTCAAGGTAACTGACATATGATCCCTTTTCGGCAATGATCAATGTGCGCTCGAACTGTCCGGTGTTCGCCTCATTGATTCTGAAATAGGTGCTGAGTTCCATCGGACAGCGCACACCTTCCGGGATATAGACAAAAGACCCATCGGTAAACACGGCTGAGTTCAGTGTGGCGTAAAAATTATCCGCCATCGGGACTACACTGCCCAGATATTTTTTAACAAGCTCGGGGTGTGTTTGCAGAGCTTCCGAGATGGGGCAAAAAATCACCCCCGCCTCCGCCAAATTTTCCTTAAACGTGGTGACGACGGAAACGGAATCAAACACCGCATCCACAGCCACATTCTTGACGCCCGCGAGCAGCGCTTGCTCAACAAGTGGAATGCCCAGTTTTTCATAAGTTCTCAGCAGTTCGGGATCAACGTCATCCAGGCTGTCTGGTCTGTCGGCATCGGATTTGGGCGCAGCGTAATAATGGATGTCCTGAAAATCTATGGGGTCATAGTTGACTTTCGCCCAAGTCGGTTCCTCCATTTCCAGCCAGCGCTCGTAGGCTTTGAGCCGCAGCTCCAGCATCCATTCCGGGTCATTCTTTTTGGCTGAAATGAATCTGATGATATCCGGATTCAACCCCTTTGGCGCCTTGTCCGATTCTATGTCGGTCACAAAGCCATATTTATATTTATCCACGTCAAGAGCGTGGACATCTTTGATCGTATCCTGGACAGCTACCATTTCTGTTCCCAACTCACTCGATTAAACCCGCCGTGATCCCGCGATGGGCCCGCCGTGATCCCGCGCCAGACCCAAAAGTGTCCCTTTGTGTGACATATGCGCCCCTCCAGGCCGCCAAAAAGCGGTACACATCCTGTTCGCCGCTCGCCCATCCAAAGCTGATCCGGATGGCGCTTGCCGCCTCTTCTGCACTTGCGCCCATGGCCGTCAGGACGTGACTGGCCGTGACCTTGCCGGACGAACAGGCAGCCCCTGCGCTGACTGAAACGCCTGCAAGATCCATGGCGATCACCTGCGTTTCTGCGCTTAAACCGGGCAGAGCAAAACATGTGGTGGTGGGAATGCGTGGGGCGTCACGACCGAAGAAAACAGCGTCAGGCGCAATCTCGGCGACTTCCTCTTCAAGGCGATCACGCCAAAGACCAATCTCACGAAGCACCATCATGTCGCGCCGCGCCAAAGCCGCCGCCCGGCCAAAGCCGACAATGCCGGGCACATTTTGTGTTCCCCCGCGTCGCCCTTCTTCCTGACCGCCCCCCCGGATAGAAGGGGTCAGCGCAAGCGTGTCTTTTACAACCAGTGCGCCGGCACCCGTTGGCCCGCCAAACTTGTGCGCCGATACGGACATCATATCGACATCGAGATCACTCCAGGAAAATTCCATTTTCCCGACGGCTTGCACCGCATCGCAATGAAAGAGAGCTCCTGCCTCATGCGCCATTTCGCACGCTTCGCGAACAGGCTGCACAATGCCGGTTTCGTTATTGACCAACATGACACAAACCAGTGTCCTGCCGCCATTTGGTGAAGGTTCACTTAGGAGGGAACGAAGCGCATCCAGGTCAACAATCCCCTCCTTCGTGCACGGAATAAGAACGCATTCAACCGGGTGTGACCGGGCGACGTCCAAGACAGAAGCATGTTCTATGGACGAGGCCAGAAGGCGGCTGACGGGACCGCCAGACATAGCAAGGCTGAGCGCAAGATTATTGGCTTCGGTGCCGCCGCTGGTGAAAACAATCTCCCTGGGAGCCGCCGCCAGCAGCAGCGCCACATCTTCACGCGCGTCATCGAGCAAGCGACGGGCCAATCGTCCGTGCCGATGCACAGAAGACGGGTTGCCGACTTGAAGTAACGCCGCGGCCATCGCTTCGGCAATTTCGGGCTTAACCGGATTTGTCGCATTGTAGTCAAGATATGTCGTTACGTTTGTCATGACTGGTTTTCACTATCAGCGAAAATACTGCTGGTGACGGGCTTGCGATGTATCCACCGGCCTCAAACCGGTCTGGGCGATACGGTTGTGTGCGACATCCGCCAGGCTGACCGAATTGAGATAAAGATAGACCTGCCGTCCCAGTTCGTCCCAAAGATTATGGGTGAGGCACCGGCCCGTCTTTGTGGTGCAGCCGTGGGAAGAGGCGTTCTTACAGCCGGTCAAATCAAGCGGCTCATCCACCGCCATGATGATTTCAGCGACACGCATCTCCTCAGCCGGTTGCGCCAACCGGTACCCACCGCCGGGACCGCGCACACTGACAACCAGCGCAGAGCGCCTTAGCTTGGCAAAAAGCTGTTCAAGGTATGACAGCGAAATGCCCTGGCGACAGGAAATATCGGAGAGAGAGACAGGCCGTTCATCCTTAGCCGAGGCGAGATCAACCATCGCCGTCACGGCGTAGCGGCCTTTCGTACTGAGCTTCATTGATCTGCCCCTTTTGCTTGGTTCATAGTCCAGAGAAGCGTGCTTTTCGTGTTTGCCTGACGGAATGCTTTCGATTCCTTGCCACTTTGCGCACCAGATGTGTTAAGAACGGCGCCACTTGGCAGGCAAAGACCTATTGAAGTTAAATACTATCCTGATTAAATAAGTCAAGTATTAACGGTTCATATGTCTTAAGCCGCTGATTTATAATAATTATTATCTCAAATTTAGATGATAAAAAGAACCCGATTTAACGGCCTGATGAAACGGGCTGACATTAGAGACTTTATTTCTGGAGAAACAGTGACACTTCATGCCTGATGTAATTTTTACCGGCCCTGCCGGCCGTCTCGAGGGGCGCCTCGTTCAGAATGAAACTCCTAACGCACCTCTGGCGATCATCCTGCATCCACACCCGCAATTTGGCGGCACCATGAACAACAAGGTGGTTTACCAGTTGTATCATGCGTTTCTGGACCGGGGCTTCACGGTCATGCGGTTTAACTTCCGTGGTGTCGGCCGCAGCCAAGGCGCTTTTGATCACGGGATAGGGGAGCTGTCCGATGCGGCAGCCGCCTTGGACTGGCTACAATCATTCAACCCTAATGCCCGGCAATGCTGGGTTGGTGGATTTTCATTCGGAGCCTGGATCGGCATGCAATTGCTTATGCGCAGGCCTGAAATCACTGGATTTATTTCCGTTTCCCCACCTGCAAACATGTATGATTTTGGTTTCCTCGCGCCCTGCCCTGCACGCGGGCTCATTCTTCATGGCACATCAGATCAGGTTGTCCCGCAGGCCGATGTCGCGAAATTATCCGAACGATTGACAGCTCAAAAAGGGCTCGACATCCGCTATATTGAGGTCGAAGGTGCCAATCATTTCTTTGATGATCGGGTTGAACAACTTAGCGCCCAGGTTGGCGCCTATATGGATATGAGGCTAAGCGAAACAGACTCACCGTAAGTCAGGTTAATCAACTGCTAAGTGAAATCGGCCGCCAGTGACAGGAACCGATACGCCCGTTGTCGTCGGCAGGCTCAATGGCAAGCCTAAATGCGAGCGCATTGCCAGATAGGCAAACGCTTCAGCTTCAATAAAATCTCCCCGCCACCCGACATCTTCCGCTGCGATCACAGGCGCATCTAGGCGCCTTGAGAGTTTTTCCATCAGGGTAGGATTATGCCGACCACCCCCACAGACAATCCATTTTCGGGGGGCGGAAGGAAAAAAGCGCACCGCAAATACCGGTGCGGCGGCAACAAAGGCCGTCAGCGTCGCCGCCCCATCTTCCAGTCCGAGATCCTGAACGGAATCACAGGTAAAATCTTGTCTGTCCGTGAAATCCTATTAGATCCACCGCGTCCGGCAGGACAGAAGCCTCGGCCAGCAATTGCTTGACTGCATCCCCATGGGCCATCGTCACGGCGCGTTCAGCCTGATCAAAGCTGCCCGGAATCGCCTCCCCTCTTTTAAGGTTTGCGCATCCTGAAGAGCCTGATTGATCAAATTGCGGCACGTGTCGTCATAAGATACGACGCGCGCTTGGCCAGGCTCAATCACGGTATCTCCATCGGTTCTTAGAATGGCTGCATCGATTCCATCCATTGACGTTCCGCTCATCAAGCCTATGACGGTCTTTATCTGGGGCATAATATCTGTGCACTCAATTCTTTTGGCCTGACTGTAAAACCGTGATACATCAGCCATCGCGTAAGTGGAAGTAAGAAGCAAATCTAATCCCGAGCTCTTAATGATGCCCAAATATAATTCCGAATTTCTACGCATACTCCACGAGCGTGGTTTCATCCACCAGGGGACCAGCCTTGACGCCCTTGATTCCCAGGCAAATAGGGAAGTCATCAGAGGTTACATCGGCTTCGACTGCACAGCTCCCAGTCTGCACGCTGGCAGTCTCGTTCAAATCATGATGTTACGGCATCTGCAACAGACCGGTCACGCGCCCATCGTCCTCATGGGCGGCGGCACCACCAAAATCGGAGATCCCAGCTTCAAAGATACCACGCGACCTCTTTTGGATAAAGCCGAAATCGCCGCAAATATGATCGGCATTCGCCATGTGTTTGAAAAATTTCTGACCTTTGGAGACAACCCTACCGACGCCATTATGGTCGATAATGCCGACTGGCTTGATCAGTTGGGCTATGTCGAATTTTTGAGAGATTATGGCAAGCATTTTACCATCAATCGTATGCTGACTTTTGACAGCGTCAAGCTACGTCTCGAGCGAGAACAACCGCTAACATTTCTCGAATTCAATTACATGCTCATGCAAGCCTATGATTTTCATGAGCTCTACAAGCGATACAAGTGCATTCTACAAATGGGCGGCTCTGATCAATGGGGCAATATCATCAATGGCGTTGAGCTGTGCCGACGGGTTGATGGAAGGGAAGTTTTTGGCGTCACCACACCTTTGCTGACCACAGCTTCGGGCGCAAAGATGGGCAAAACCACCAGTGGCGCGATTTGGCTAAACCCCGACATGCTGTCGCCCTACGACTATTGGCAATTCTGGCGCAATACCGAAGACGCAGATGTCGGTCGCTTTCTCTGCCTGTTCACGGACCTACCTCTGGACGAGATCACGCGTCTCGAAAAGCTTGAAGGGTCTGAAATTAATGACGCCAAGAAAATCCTCGCGTCTGAAGCCACAACACTGCTGCATGGGAGAAAACAAGCGGACCAGGCGGCCGATACTGCTCATAAAACATTTGAAGAAGGTTTGACCACGGGTGATCTGCCAAGAATTACCGTGAACTCTCAAGAATTATCAACCGGTATCCCCGTGATAACGCTTTTCCGCAACGCCAATTTAGGTGCCAGCAATGGCGAAATCCGCCGTCACATCAAAGGCGGCGGTGTGAAAATCAATGATACACCGATTTCAGATGAAAATCTGCTTGTAACCGATGCTCACCAAAATGCTGATGGGGTCATCAAACTCTCAATCGGGAAAAAGAAACACGTTCTTGTAAAAGTTTCTTAAAAACCGCCATCTCTTTTATTCGTTGTCGGGGTCCGCGGGTTGATTTTTTACGAGTGGAGGGATTTGTTTTTTACGGCCTTTGAATTGAAACAAACGCCGTAAAAAACCCGGCGCCAGAGCAGAAAGAGGATTCACAAAGACCCGCGCTTCTTCAAATGGACCGGAAATGCCGTAGGTCAACGCCAATAACCCCTCACCTTCGCGCGAAACGAATAAATCTCCCACGACAGGTAATCCCCCCAAGGCGCTATTAATTGCATAGGCCGGGGCGAGCGTTCCTTTCAGATCCACAGTTCCTGAGGCGCGATCATACACACCTCCCATAGTTATGCCCATGGATGAACCCACCATTCGGCTTTGGTTAAATTCCATCCGTCCCCCATCTATAACGAACGGAACCTCCATCGTTTCAAACGCGAGACCTTCACCGTTCAGCAAATTCGCCAATCCAGTAAATGATCCAGCCGAAAGAAGCTGCGCGAGAACAGGTAGGTCAACGATCTGAAATTTTTCGATGTCGATTTCACCGTAGATAATATCTGCGGCCTCTTCAGGCGATGCCGGTTGAGGATCCAACACCTTGAGTTCCGGGCCGCCTATTTGTGGTGCATCTTCCGGATTTTCTGGTGCGGTCGATAGTGGCGTACTGGTCGCTTTTTGGGACAGGCTTGGCGGTTCATAATAAGCCGAAAGTTCTAATACCCCGCCTACCATGCTGGTATACCCAAAAACTCCACGCGCCACGGCGCCTGCATCACTTGACGATAAAACCAAATGGCGGCGGCCAGAACTGGGTCCTGTCAACTCTGCATAGAGGCCACCACCCTCAGGATAAGATCCGTCAACATCAAATTCCGTGAGACGATAGCCGTTTCCAGCCAATTTGAATTGGGCGTTTTCCAGAACAACGCCTTCGTTCAATCGCAAGGTGCCAATATCGCCATGAATGCTGACCGGCGTTCTCGAGTTTCCTCCCGGCGTTGCAAAATATTCCTTCACCATAGCACCGACATCCAACTTCTTGCCCAGCACTTCCAAAACGAAGCCGCCATCGGAGGCGCGGCGTTCGGCGTTTAACTGAAAATCGATATTTTCTCCCAGCTTAAAGACAGGAAATTCAGCTTTTAATAAGCTATAGTCACGGGCAAGATTGAGATTTCCGCGAATATCCATCCCTTCACCAAGCAGCACTAAATCCTTGAAACCGCGTGTCCCATCTTTACCAGGAACGAAGTAGAGAGTTGCTGACGCCGGTTGCCCCGCTTCCTTGCTCCAGTCCAGAGGTGCAATGCTCATGACTGCGTTCGTCAAATCCGATTTAATATCCGCCCTTATAATGTCAGCCCCTTTGCCGGTGGTTCGTATGACGGATTTCACTGGTCCGCGAGCAAGGCCCGTAATGTTGAATCCCAGCTTCGCGTAGTCAGCTGCCTCAATATCAAGTGTAATGTTATAGGAGGTCGGAAGCGGGTCATCGCTGTTTAGAGCCTCCCGCCAATCCATCATCGCCGGTACATCTCCCCACTCGAAGGGCCCCTGTCCGACAATTCCTTTATTGCTAATGGACAAATCAAATTTGCCTTTGGTGAGAGTGAGATCAGCTATCGTGTTTGGCAAGCTAAATTCACTCGTGGCCGCTTGAATATCATATGTGATGATATCGGGGGGCACGCGCCGCCACATTGGTCGCCCCACGACCAATTTCACCTGAGCTTCGCCCCCAATCGTTTCTGGATCAAATCCAAATTTACGCGTTAAACGAAGCGGCTCCATATCGATGAGTTCCAAAATCTCCGATACTTCCCCGGAGACCTGTGCAGAAAAAACTGCCGTGGCGCCCTTTGGCGTCAATCGCGGAATACTCATTTCACTTTTGAATACTTTAAGGTTTCCAGCCGTTCCCTTACTGATGTTCAATGCGAGACTATTGCCGTAAACAGTAGCGCTACCTTCAATATTTTTTAATGGGGTTAAACCAGGAATGTAATGCGCTTCCCCTCCCTTGAAGGCAAAATCAAAGCGCAAGGCGTCATTTGGTAACGGGCCTTGACCTACCACGCCAGCAGGTGTGCTCATCACAAATTCACCCCTGGTCAGCACGGTGCCATGCATGTTTTTCGCCAACCACCCTCGTGCACCCATACCAGTAAAGACCGGCCACATTTTGACGACTGTTTCTACAGGTATTTTTCGTATACGGCCTATGAGGTCAACGGCCGGTGAAAAAGTACCATCATTCGATGTCCCATTGGTGATTACACCGTTTAGATTGCCTGTCCCTCCATCCAAGGAAAATGAGAGATCCTGTAACAGGAGCTGCTTTTGCACTTGATCCCAAGTTACAGAAAACGACAAATCGTCAAAGACAACCTGTTCTCCCACGATACCCGGCACATAAAAGCCGGTGCTCTCACTTTTCAGATCCAATGCTATGCGTTTTGAGGCGACGTGTGAGTCCACTCCCATTGTCTCCATGCTATCCGCCGAAAAAGAGATGCCTCCGGCAAAGCTCATCCAGTTTTCCGGCCCCGCTACGCTCAATTGGTGGATAACAATACGCTCAGACACCGCATCATAAGAAGCTTCGAAAGCAGCTCCATCTATTTGAATAGATTCCAGCAAAGCGGGTTCGATAACCAATGCGGCATAGGGGCCTGACTTTGCCCATTCTGGATCTGATTCCTGAAATGGTTTTCCGGCTTTTTTTATCTGAACCCCATCGAGATCAAGAACTCCTTCTGAGGCCAGAACAGTCACCTCGGCTTGGGTCACTTCCCCTGTTTCGTTCACGGTGATTGAACCTCGCCCCATGAAGGGCACGGCAAGACGCTTGAGCGGTGCAAAACTGGGGCTTATACCCGCGAGTTGTGGCGGCAATAATTCAGAAAATGTAACATCTACTTTAGCGAGTGCTGTCTCCCGATTGAATGTGCCGTCCAGGGTAAGATCAACCACTCCATCTTCGACAAGGAGCTGAGCTTGAACCCGAGCCTCAACACCTTGCGAATTTTTTCGGAAGAGCACTGCCCCATTTGTGGCTTTCCAGAGAGATGCACTCTTCTCATCGTAAAAAGCGAGAGACGCATTGCGCAGCGCAAAACTCGTCAATCGACCAACGGTTGATTTTTTTTGTGGGGACAGGATCAGCGATAATATGTAATCGCTCAAACGGTTCTTACTGCCAAAGTCCGGCTGCTGCCCGTCCTGCGTATCCTCGTTTTGTACATCCGGTATAGGTGAAGTTGAAAAACCCAACTGGAGTCGGCCATCAGCACGGCGTTCGACAACGGCCGCAGCGCCCACCATATCGATGCGGGTCGGCAAGACAAAACCTCGTAAAATCGAGGCCATATCAAAGCCAAGATCCATTTCCGGCACTTCACTGATTAAAGTGCTTTGTGCATCGTAAACGCGAACTTGCTGCACAGCGATATCGACGGTATTTGTCTCTTTCGACCAGCGAAGGTTGGCGCTGTCAAAATCGACGCGCAAATCCAACGCTTTACTTAAGGCATCGTTGATATTGGGTGCAATGAGATCAAGGGAAATGGGGCCCGTGGACAGCCGCCAGATAAGAGCCCCTGCCAGGAGCGCACAAACAGCTACCGTTCCAGCTGTTATCTCAAGAAAATGTTTTACTGCAGGTCTGATCACAATCTAACAACGCCAAACCGATATTAAGGACCTTCCGGACCGGCCAGTCTCCAGACACCCCCCCAAAGTGAGTGTCAAATGGCTTCGGTCCCCGCAAACGCTCCTATAGGCCTCCTGATACGCATGCAAACAATGATGCGTCCTCTTTCTTCCATAGCGCTAAAAACGAGCCTCGTACAGAACCTTAAGCTCTCTCAGGAGGCCGCCAATTCATGACTTGCTCGCAAACGCCTTGCTCAGTACTAAAAGGGCGTCTCAAGCTCAGTGATAACTGAGCGACATTAGCCTATTGTTAACATTTCCAGCCAATTTCGAGGTGATCATCATGGTCAAAGAGCTAATAATCGGGAGCAAGGCCCCCGCATTCTCGCTGCTGACAGACAGTGGGGAAAAAATCGCTCTCAAAGATCTAAAAGGACATTCGGTTATTTTGTATTTTTATCCGAAGGACCTTACACCCGGCTGCACCAGTGAAGCGCTCCAATTTCGCGATAACTTCAATAAATTCAACAAATTAGGGAGTATAATCATTGGCGTTTCTAAAGATTCCGTAGCACGGCACCAGAAGTTTAAGGAGAAATATGATTTGCCATTTACCCTTGCAAGTGATGAAAACACTCAAATATGCGAGAAATATGGCGTCTGGGCGGAAAAAAATCTGTATGGCCGAAAATTCATGGGTATTGTCCGCTCGACTTTTCTGATCGACGCTGATGGCGTTATACAGGGGATATGGCGCAAAGTTAAGGTCGCCGGTCATGTCGAGGAGATTTTCAGTGCTGCCAAAGGCCTACAGCACCCCCTCCGGGCGAACGCCCCACGACGTTAATTTTTAACCATTCTCAAATTCCTCATAATCATAGGGATTCTTTGCCATATGATCACAAGGGCATAAGATAACTTATGTGTATACACGCATGCCTCTTTCCTCATTCGAGGTCGAGTTTCTTCTCATAACATTCATAAGTGAGACTGAAATATGTTTAAAGAATTCAAAGATTTTGCAGTAAAAGGTAATGTAGTAGATATGGCTGTCGGCATTATTATCGGCGCCGCGTTCGGGACCATTGTTAAGTCACTTGTCAATGATGTGATCATGCCCCCCATTGGCCTCCTGCTGGGTGGTGTTGATTTTTCTAACCTCTTCGTTACCTTGAAGGGTCAATCCTTCGTCACGCTGGTAGAGGCTCAAGAAGCAGGATCTGTAACCCTGAATTATGGCTTGTTTTTCAATACGATCATTAGTTTTCTTATAGTTGCATTTGCGATTTTCATTCTGGTCAAACAGATCAACAAGCTAAAAAAGAAGGAAGAAGAGGCTTCGGCTGAACCATCGGCACCGCCTCGCTCAGACGTGCTGCTAGAAGAAATTCGCGACCTTCTGAAAACCAGTAGATAAACTTCCGCTTTTCTTAGATCCCTCTAACCGGTTCACCAGTGCGGCCCGGCTAGAGCATTTTCAAGTGAAGCAGGCACCGGTTCGCGTTAAGAAAATACAACCAAACAAGAACTTAGAGCGTTTTCGCGATTCAATTATAAACGGAAACGCTCTAAGGGCTTTGAGTGTCTGCTCGAAGTTCCCGCCATCCTAGCCACCCAATTCGAATTTCCATAAAACTGTCAAAAATCCTTCGAAAGATCTTCACATTCGTTTTAGTGAAATGGGGTATATTCAGTTATCCTCACCAGTGGCACGATTTTTGTTAATATCTTCGTCTAAAATATGTTAAGACTTGCCTTCTGCCATATGTTTATATGGAATGGGGATGGGGCCCCGCGGGAGAGGTGAGTTAAGAGGGAAGTGAGCATGACCAGAGGTCTTTTTAGGGGCCTGGGGGCAGTACTTAATCGATTGTTTCCTGAAAGACAGTTTTACCATCGCAGCCATGGTGAAGTGCATTTCTATTCACTTTCGGGTCGAACGC
>JAJFIO010000310.1 GCA_021774915.1 Alphaproteobacteria bacterium | reverse complement strand
AAGCCAGGCTTTGCCTGATGGTCTTATGGAGGCTGTGGATGCGCGCGAAGCCACCGCACTGGCCGGAATACCGATTTCGTCTCCGGCGCTTCACTTCCCGCAAGGGGGGTGGCTTGACCCAAGCCTGCTGTGCCGTGTGCTGGCGCGCGAAGCGTCTGTTTCTTTGGCGCGCTCCGTTGCAAGATTAGCATTTGAAGATGGATCGTGGCGCGTGTTTGACGAGGGGGGCGCCCTCATAGGTGAAGCGCCGGTGCTCATTCTCGCCAATGGCTTGGGCGCCTTGCGGTTCCCGCAAGCGGCGCCTTTGCCGCTCAAAGCCTATCGCGGGCAGATCACGTCTCTTGCCTTGGGCGATAAAACCAAAGGTTTATCAAAGGTTCTGACATTCGGGTCTTATTTAACCCCAGCGGTGAAGGGACGCCATGTGATTGGGGCGACCTATGATGCGGTTCCGGTGGAGCGGGACAGCGCCAGTGTTCCGGTGGAGGTCAAGGATCATGGCCGCAATCTCGATGCGCTCACGCGGCGTTTGCCTGATCTATTCGCGGCGCTTGACACAGAGCGTATGGAAGGCCGCGCTGCGCTGCGCTGCGCCAGTCCGGACAGTCATGCCTTAGCAGGACCGGTGCCTGACTGGAATTTTTATCGCGAAGCCTATGAGCGCGTGCGTCACGGGTCTCGTGAGACTTTCCCGCCCGCCGCCTATCAGACAGGGCTTTATGTTCATGTGGGCTTGGGGTCGCGCGGGCTGACAAATGCGTTTTTATCTGCCGAGCTTCTTGCCAGTCAAATCACTGGGGAGCCCTGGGGGGTGGCCCGCGAAGTGGCCGAGATCATCCATCCCGGCCGCTTCTTGATCAGAGCCTTAAAACGCGCGTCTACTTGCTCAGTCTGAGATTGCTCAAATCATTGGCGATGGTTTGAAAGACGGTTTGCAGATCCTGAGATGATGGAGAGTCAAAATACAGCGCAGGTTCCGTGGCGCAGTCTTCCATTAAATCGCGCACATTGTTGGAGCTGACCTGGAAAGTGATGGTGTAAACACGGATTTCTTTGTTCTTGATCCGATTGCACAGCAAGGTCGTATTCGAATCAAGCTTGTTCTCGAATGTATTGGCATTGGTCGTGCCTAACCGTCCTTCGGATAAATATCCATAAGCTGAGTAGTTTGACTTGTTGTGAGTTGACTCTGTGTCGATGGTGTTCTCGCCATCTGTCAGTAGGATGATCGCTTTGGTGTATTCTACATCCGAATAAGGTACGCCTTCCTTAAAAGGCTTTTTGGGAGAAATGACGCGCCACCCCCAGGCCAATCCCACGGGGATATGCGTGTACCCGCTGGCGCCCATGGTGTTAATGGCGCTGAGCAAGACTTGTTTTTGATTGGTCAGCGGGGTGAGCGGCGGCACGGTGCATTCTTTTTGAGGGCCTCTGCTGCTCGAGGACACCGACGTGCCGTTATATTTTCCGATATAGCGTTGCCGGGTATCATAGCTGCCGGATATGCCATCGCTTAGATATCTGTTGTCGTATGAACTTTTGTTGTCAGGCATGTCAGGGGAGAAAAACGGCACCCACAGTGTATCCGGGTCGCTGGCCACCGGTTTCACGTCCTTTGTGTCATAAGGCATCGGCCGGGTTTCCACGCAGCCTGTCCACGCCCTATTGGGAATCTGATCGTACAGATCAAAAATATTTACCTCGCCGCTGGTCTCGTCAAAGTTCTCGCCGTGAATGGATGACAGGCCGTCTTCGTCCATGATGGTCTGGCCCAGCACACCGGTTCCGATATTGACGGCAGCGGCAAAGGGTACCAGGCCGATTTTCAGTTTGGTCGGCGCGGTCTCCTCGCCGAAGAGAATGTTGACAAGCTCAGTGGCGGCATCCCTCAAAGCAGAAATTTTCGATCCTGACATGGAGCCGGTATTGTCGAGAACCATGACCACTTCCAGGCCTTTCGATTCTTTCGACACCTCTGTTGCGGCGCTGACATTCAATGTGTCCTGCCCGAGAATGGCCATGAGCGTTGTCGTGACTTCCGCTGAGGCGGTCATGGTAACTACGTCACCATTCACGCTGACCATCAACTGACCAGGGGTGCCCATCTCATCTACCGGGTAATTGGCGGCGAAATATTTTTCCGCAAGTGCTTGGCGTGTCTCATTGGTGAGACCCGGTGTGCCACCGACCGCCAGAGCCGCTGCATCCATGGCTTGTCCCAGCCGGTCTCGTACGATCAGCGCCCTTGTGATATCAACCGCAGCGCCGACGGCCAGAAATATCGGCAACAGGGTCAGAGCAAAGATCATGGCTACATTGCCATCGGTCTTTCGAAAGAAATTTTTCGCCACGATACGTAATCTGGCAAACGCGGAAAACCCATCGTGATTGCTGTTATGTTTCAAATTCATCACGGCTGCACCTTTGCTTAACTGCCGCCTATAGCGGGAGCGCCATTAGAGCGCTCAGGTCTTAATAAGCCGGCAAAGTGGAGCGGTGCATTTTAAGTAAATCCAAGATATATTGAGGGCGGTTTTAGAGTCGTTTCCGTTTACACGGAATTTGTTCTAGAGCATCACTCGTTATTTTGGAATCACTTGCGATGCTCTATTTCTTGTTGGTCGCGCCGTTTTAAGCGCAAAACCGCACACACTTTTGCGCACGGCGCTCTAGTCGCCTTGGCGGCGATGGGTGCGTCCCCGGCGGGGCACGCGCCGCGTGGCTGCGGTGGCTGACTGATTTTCGAGGTCATCGTGTAAACTCACCCAGCGGGTAGGATCAGCAGCCGATTGGCGTTTTTCCCACTGATAGGGTGTTTGAGCCCAGGGTAAAATGACGTCAGTCTGATTATCCAGGACATAGTCACCCCGATCGGTGACGGCGACAAGCAGGGCATGGGCCTGACCATTATTTTCCAGGGCGACGGAAATCAGAAGTGCGCGCGCCGGCCACCCCTTCTCGATCAGCATTTTACGTTTCAGCAGGACATAATCTTCGCAATCTCCACGGGCATCCGGCCCCGATGCGGGATAAGCCCAGAATTCATAGGATCGATACAGCTCAGCATCTGTGAGGGGCTCAACCGATACATTTACGGCTTTGTTGACTGTGTTCAGTTCTACCCATTTCTGCCGGGTCAGCACGGTTTCTGCACTTGCTGACACTTCAGGGAGGCAGTCCTGCGGATTGCGTGCGCAAAAGGCAACATAACCATAAGGGGCGGGGGTGTTCTCGCCGGTCGTCATGGCGGCGTTGCGGGGGCCTTGCCTGTCTGCTCCGGCGCAGGCAGCCAAAACTAAGGCGCAGAGAAGAACTAAAGCGCGCCTCTTCCAGCAAGCCCGTCTGATTGATGGTACTGGCATGTGTTGCCCCCCTTCGCGTTAGCCGTGAAGCACAACCTAGCTGGTCAGGCTTTGAAAATATTTCAAAGTGACGCTCGTTTATTGACTCAAATTTTATCAAAATGCGATCTGAGAATAGACTTGGGCGTGGTTAATCGCCGCAGCCATGGCGGTGATTTTTCTTCCTCTGAGGCCTTTTGCTGCGTATCAGAGGATCTCTTGCCATAAAAATGGCGTTTTTCAGCACTAACTCGTTATGCTCTGCAAATTCAAAGGGGCTTTCGTAAGTGTTGGTATTTGAGTATCGTGCGGCGCCTTTGGATAATACGGGGCGTGATTTAACCACTTCATCCTGCGAGATTTCTCGCTACAGAACAAAGAGTTTATCCATGAAATATATTGCTGGTTTGGTGTTTGCGGCTCTGACGCTAGGATTTGTGCAATCGGTGGCGGCGCAGGAGGTGGTCACTGACGAAATGATCGCCAATGCCGATCTGACAAAAGGCAAACGGGTGTATCTGCGCTGCGCAGCCTGCCATACGCTGGCAGAGGACGGACGCAATAAGCAGGGTCCCAATTTGTGGCATATTTTCGGCCGTGAGGCCGGGACAAAAGAGGGGCAACGCTATTCACCGGCGCTGGCTTCGGCGGATTTTGTCTGGGGAGCCGATGAGCTTTATACATGGTTGACCAAGCCCAAAGAATTCTTACCCGGGACGAGTATGGCGTTTGTCGGGCTCCCCAAAGAGGACCAACGCATTAATGTGATCGCTTATATCATGAGTGAAACCGGCTATGAGATGCCCAGGCATGATGACGACGATGATGAATATGATGATGACGACGAACATGATGACGACGATGACGATGACGATCATGATGATGATGAAATCGAAGGTTCAGACTGAAGGCAAACCGGCGATTAAATCCAAGACTTCTCTGCCATAGCGCACGATCTATGTTAAAGAAAACAGCTGCGAGCCCCCCGCAGCTGTTTTTCTTATGGTATCAAGGCCGTTGTTCTGGATAAAGTTTAAGGTGTTGGGATCTTGCCGAACAAAAGTAAAAGCCACGACGTCCCTGACACGGCCCTCTTTATTTTGGGGATGCACCGCAGCGGTACGTCGGCCCTGGCGCGGGTGGTTAATCTTCTCGGGTTTGATCTGGGAGAGGACATTCTTCCCGCTCAGCCCGATAATGAAACGGGATTTTGGGAAAATGCCGCTCTTGTCGACGTGCATGAACAGATCTTTGACGCCCTGGGCACTGCTTGGGATGATGTCCTGTCGCTGCCCTCTGGGTGGACTAAAAGTGATGCCGTCGTCCCGTTAAAACAGAAGCTCATTGAAACATGCCGCGCGCAATTTCGCGGGCGCGCGCACTGGTGTCTCAAAGACCCCCGGGCCAGCCGGCTTTTGCCCTTATGGCGGACTGTGTTTGCAGAACTTCCAGTCCGTCCCCTGATGGTTATTGCTTACCGTCACCCTCTGGACGTGGCGGCGTCGCTGGCACGGCGCAGTACGATATCGCCCAATGCCGCTTGTCTCATGTGGCTGCGCTATAATCTGGAAGCCCTGGAACATACATATGATCTGCCCAGAGCCTTTGTCTCCTACAAGTCTTTGATGGCGGACTGGTCATCTGCTGTCACCAGACTTGGTACGGTTCTCGATCTCGATTGGCCGGTGAACCCGCAAGACATTGCAAGCGAGGTGGAGAACTTTCTTGATCCGGCCCGCGCACAGGCGCAAGAAAATTATGACTTTTCCATTCTCCATCCCGGATTGCGAGACTGGGTGGAGCGGACATACGCCATATGCCAAGCGGCCGAGCGCGGAGAGGCAATTAAGCAGGAGGAAATTCA
>JAJFIO010000309.1 GCA_021774915.1 Alphaproteobacteria bacterium | reverse complement strand
AAAATGGAAGATGGGTTTCGCGATAACGCTTTCAATTACCTGCTTGTGTTGCGCCTGGTGCCGCTTTTTCCTTTCTGGCTGGTCAATCTGGTGCCGGCTCTTTTGGGGGTAAAGTTACGCACCTATGTCATTGCTACATTTATCGGCATCATTCCGGGCACCGCCGTTTATGCCAGTGTCGGAAACGGGCTTGGCGCGCTTTTCGATCGCGGGGAGACGCCGGATCTCGGCATTATTTTTGAACCCAGCATTTTTCTGCCTTTGTTGGGCCTTGCTGTTCTGGCCATGGTCCCCATCTTGTACAATGCATTCATCAAGCCAAAACCTTCCTCCAACAAATGAGATCAATAGTGAACAGATTGGCGGCTGATATCTGTGTGATAGGTGCAGGCTCAGGTGGTCTGTCAGTTGCCGCCGGCGCCGCTCAGATGGGGGCCAAAGTGGTTCTTATCGAAAAGGGCAAGATGGGCGGCGATTGCTTGAATTATGGCTGTGTGCCTTCCAAAGCGCTGATCGCGGCCGGTAAGCACGCCGCCGCCATGTCATCGGGGGCAGCTTTTGGTGTCAAGCCCCAGGATGCCGAGATCGATTATGCAAAAGTCAAAGCGCATATCTCTGATGTTATAGCTCAGATCGAACCCAATGATTCCCAAGAACGTTTTGAGAGTTTTGGCGTCACTGTGGTGCGGGCGCCTGCGCGCTTTACCGGCCCACGTGAAGTAGAGGCTGGTGATACGCGCATCGCGGCGCGCCGCTTTGTGATTGCCACCGGATCATCGGCGGGCATCCCTCCCATTCCAGGTTTGCAGGATGTTTCTTATTTTACCAATGAAACCATTTTTGAGAATACAGATCCTCCCACTCATCTTGTGATCATTGGAGGCGGGCCTATTGGTATGGAAATGGCCCAGGCCCATCGGCGACTTGGCGCTGAGGTCACGGTTCTTGAGATGTTCACTGTTCTGTCTAAGGATGATCCGGATTTAACGCGCATTGTGATTCACCAGCTCGTCACGGAAGGCGTGAAGATTCATGAAGCCATCAAAATAGAGTCAGTGGGGCAAACGCCGACGGGGGTCACGATTGAGATTACTAGAGATGGTGTGCGCCAGACCATCAATGCTTCCCATATCCTGGTGGCGGCTGGCCGCACACCCAATATTGAGGAACTGGATTTATCTCATGCGGATATCATTCATGACCGGCGCGGCATTAAAGTTGATTCTCGGTTGCGGACCAGCAATAAACGGGTTTACGCGATTGGTGATGTTGCTGGCGGGCTGCAATTCACCCATGTGGCGAATTATCATGCGGGGATTGTCATTCGTAACGCTCTGTTCCGGCTGCCCGCCAAAGCTGATACATCCGCCGTTCCCTGGGTTACCTATACCGACCCGGAGCTGGCGCAGGTGGGGCTTAATGAGACCCAAGCAAAAGAGCAATATGGCGATACGATTCGGGTTCTGACATGGCCTTTTGCGGAAAACGACCGGGCGCAGGCGGAGCGGAAGACGAAGGGTCTGGTGAAGATCATTGTCGGCAGTCGCGGACGGATTTTGGGTGCGGGTTTGGCCGGGCCCCATGCGGGCGAGCTCATTCATCCCTGGGTCCTTGCGCTCAGCGCTAAGCTTAAAATTGGTGCTATGGCCAATATGATCGCCCCTTATCCGACTTTAGGAGAAGTGAACAAGCGCGTGGCTGGCTCTTATTATACCCCTTCTTTGTTCAGTAAGCGTACAAAATGGTTTGTGCGCATGTTGTCAAAGCTGGGTTAGGGCCGAAACATACATATGCCAAGCACATGAGCGAAGTTTGTAAGAACGAAAAATGTCCATGATGAATGAAAACCGGACGAGAAAAGGCCGCGTGTCATGGCGGGAATGGTTCCGCGTACCGCGCACGCTTTCCGGTCGTCTGCTTTTGCTGACCGTCTCATTCGTGATGTTGGCGGAGGTGCTGATCTATGTGCCTTCCATTGCCAATTATCGGGTTTTGTGGCTGGAGGAGCGCCTTGCGGCAGCACAGATTGCGTCTCTGGCGCTTGAGGCGACGATGGGCGAGGAGGTAAGTTCTGAACTTGAATCCGAATTGTTGAATAATGCCGGAGCCTTGCAGGTTGCCTTACGGCGCAATGAAGCCCGTATTCTGATGTTGACGAAAACCTCTGTACCAATGGCGCAAGCCAGTTTCGATCTGCGTAAGTCAAGCCCCTTCAGCCTTATTCGGGATGCCTTCTCAGTCCTTCTTCATGGAGGTAATCGTGCAATCATGGTTAAAGGAGAACCCAAACTGGGTGGTGGCCAACTCATCGAAATCGTTCTCGATGAAAAACCTTTACGCGATGCGATGCTGGTTTATTCGGGAAATATTTTAAGCCTCTCCATCGTTATATCATTTTTGACGGCTGTGCTCGTGTTCATCAGCTTCCGAACGATATTTGTACAACCCATGCGCCGGCTCATTCAAAACATGATTGGGTTCAGCGAGCGTCCCGAAGACGCAAGCCGTATTATTCGCCCTTCTTCAACAACTGAGGAAATTCGTCTGGCTGAACAAGAGCTCGCCGAACTGCAAACCGAGATTCGAAATTCCCTTAATCAAAAAGCGCATCTCGCCGGGCTTGGCGTAGCGGTGAGTAAGATAAACCACGACCTGCGCAATATTTTAGCCAGCGCCCAGTTGATCTCCGACAATCTGGTATCCAGTGATGACCCTAAGGTCCAGCGACTTGCACCCAAGCTTTTGTCTTCCATTGACCGGGCCATAGACCTGACCACAAAAACTTTAAAATACGGCAGAGCCGAGGAACCGCCTCCCCAAAAAGTCACTCTTGATCTTGCAGCTCTTGTTGATGATGTGGGCGTTCATGTTGGCCTGCCGGAGGATGGTCATATAAAATGGCTCAACCGCGTTGACCCCGAAAGAGAAGTTCTGGCTGATTCAGATCAATTGTTCCGCATTTTGCTCAATTTAGGGCGAAACGCCATGCAAGCAATGGAAGCGGACAAGGGAAAAGAGGAGGGCAATGCGGTTACGATCAGTGCTTCCACGGTGCAGCTGGATGGCGCATCTGCCATTGCTGTAAGGGTAGAGGATACCGGACCCGGCATCCCGCAAAAGGCCCGCGAGCATTTGTTTGAAGCCTTTTCGGGCAGTGTCCGTCAGGGGGGGACGGGGTTGGGGCTCGCCATTGCCCGAGAGCTGACCGTGGCCCATGGGGGCTCTATTGATCTTATTCAAAGCAATGCGCAAGGCACGGTCTTTCAAGTCACATTTCCAGACGCAACAGGTGAAAGGGAGTACCCATGAGCAGTTGGGACCCAAAACTCTATCTTCAGCATCAAGATCATCGTACACGGCCAAGCGTTGAATTATTGGGCCGCGTTTGTTTGGAGGCGCCGTCCCGGATTTATGATCTGGGTTGCGGGCCGGGAAACTCCACCCGGATCCTACGTCAGCGCTGGCCAGATGCCCATATCACCGGTATTGATAGTGATGATAAAATGCTCCGTGAAGCCAAATCCAGTGACGTTAATGCCGATTGGCGCTGCGTTGATGTTGACGCATGGGCACCTGACAATCCGGCGGACTTGATTTTCAGCAACGCTACTTTGCATTGGCTGGGAAACCATAAGCGGTTATTTTTGAAACTCATGTCCTATGTGCGCCCAGCTGGTGTTCTGGCTGTGCAGATGCCCCGGAACTTTACTTCTCCCAGCCATACAATTATTCAGCAGGTGGTGGAGACCGGCCCGTGGGCGGACGTTTTGAGGGACGTGCGGGATTTCAATCCGGTCGCCCGGCCGGAAGATTATTACGAGTTTCTCTCCCATCACACCGCCATGCTCGATATCTGGGAAACCGAATATGTGCATGTTCTGAAGGGTGAAAATCCTGTCTATGGTTGGATCAGCGGTACGGCGCTCACCCCATATCTGTCACGCCTTGAAGGGAAGGATCAGCAGACCTTTATTGAGCAGTGCAAAGATAAATTGTCTAATGCTTATTGCAAACGACCGGACGGCACCACATTATTTCCGTTCCGCAGACTGTTTATCGTCGCCACAGTAAAAGAATAAATTATGACCTCACCTCCAAAACCCGGCCCCCGTAATTACCTTTGCGACGTTGATGGGCTTGCGGTTGGTCATGCCCATGACACAGGCGTTGGCACCGGGGCAAGCGTGATTCTGCCTGCCGCCCGCGCGGTGGCCGCCGTGGAGTGCAGAGGCGGTGGGCCCGGCACAAGGGAGACCGATGCGCTGGCCCCTGAAACTCTTGTTGAGGCTGTGGATGCTATCGTGCTGTCCGGCGGTTCGTCCTATGGATTGGCGGCGGCGTCCAGCGTCACAGACTGGCTGGGGGCGCGCGGACGGGGGTTTCGTCTCGGGCGCGCTCCGCTTGTCTCGCCCGTGGTGCCTGCCGCCATCCTTTTTGATCTCACCAATGGCGGCGACAAATCGTGGGGGGAGGCCTCTCCTTATGCGCGCTTAGGCCGCGCGGCGATCGAGGCAGCAGACGCGGTTTCCTCCCATTCAGACTTTCCCCTCGGCACTGTGGGCGCCGGATATGGCGCGCAGGCCGGCCGGGTTAAAGGGGGACTTGGCAGCGCGTCGCTCATCACTGCTGAGGGTTTGCAAGTGGCTGCCCTGATGGCGGTCAACTCATTCGGCTCTGTGATGATGCCAGGCACGGCATGCTTTTGGGCGTGGCCCTTCGAGCAAGGCGATGAATTCGGTGGTCATGCTCCCCCTACTGATTTTGCCACCAGTTTTGACTTCACCCAAGGCACAAAATTGGATGCCGGGCCGGGGCAGAACACCACGATTGGCGTGGTTGCCACCAATGCGGCATTGACCCCGGCAGAAGCCCGGCGCGTGGCCATTATGGCGCAAGACGGCATCGCCCGCGCCATCCGGCCCGTGCATAGCCCCATGGATGGCGATACGTTATTTGTCTTGGCGACTGGCGCGCGACCGCTGAGCGCTCCGGATTTTATCGCGATCACGGAAATCGGCGCACTGGCTGCCGATTGCGTCGCCCGCGCCATAGCGCGGGGTGTTTATGAGGCGCGCAGTTTGTTTGAGATGAAAGCCTTTGGCGACGGTTAAGCTCAGCTGCGATCAATACCGCCCAGTAGGCAACGGAAGATGGAGACCGGCCCTCTGAGAGAGCGAGACGAGCCATAGGGTTCCCACGAGCGGCTAGTCAGTAAGTTTTCTGCACTATCTGTTGAGCAATAGATGATTTCAAAGCCAAGAGTTTGAGCCTGTGCCTCAATGGCGGCAATCAGCGCTGATCCAATCCCTTGCCCACGCCATTCTTCCTTTACCAACAGCGCTGACAGCCAAGGCCCAACTCCCAATTCATCTCCAACTGACTGGTTCTTGAGAAACGCCGTGCCTAGCACTGTTTCGTTAGAACCAAGTGCAACTAGGCAAAGAGGTAACATGACGTTATTGCAGCAGGCCTCAAGGTCTGCCCGGGCATCTCCTTGTCCGTCCGGTCCATACCAGGGTGTCCATTCATCGATAAACCAGCGTTCCAGAACAGACATTGCGCTGGGTGCCTCTATCAGGTGGACAATACGATATTTCTTCTTCTCTATCACAGGAAATTCTCCAGTTCATGGAAATACCGTATCGGCAGGTATCATTCATCCGCATAGATATGAACTTCACTGCTGTCAGCAGTCTGTGATGTCTGTGCCGTGATGCGAATATTTTCAGTTGGCACACCCAGAGCCTGCACTGCGCGTAGAATGGATTGTGCATATTGGTGTGATTCCGCCTGGGCCAGAAGTTGTTCCTGACCGGTCTTGCGCTGCGGTGCGACAGCCACGAGATGAATTTGTCCCTCTGGGTTGAGGGCTTTGGCTTGCTGGAGGGCATCATTGAGCTGTGCGCGAAACACGATATTGGGCCGGCTGAATCGAATGATCACAAGAGGGGAAACAGCGGCCAGTTTAGATTCGAGCGTGATTTCAGGGGGGAGATCAGGGGGTGTCTCGGCATCCAGCTCCTTTTCCTCTGTCATGGCAGCGGATTCATCGCCAGGCCCATCGATTGAAAAAGCTTCATCCTCAGCGCTCAGGATTGGTTCGAGCGGGGGTGGCGGCGCCAGCCCTTGGGCGATAGCCTGATGCAGAATGACCAACTTATTGTTCTCGAATTCCATCAGCCCCTTTTGTCGGCGGAGTTCATCCTGCGCGCTGTCCTGCTGACTGCGCAGAGTTGCCGCAAAGGGCGCGCGCAGAGCTTCTGCCTCCTCTATGGCTGGGAGGTAAGTGGCAATAGCGGTATTCAATTGGTTTAGCGCAAGGCCTATTTGCTGGGATGCATTGGCCGCAGTTTGCCAATGATCAAGCAGGGCTGGGCTGCCCAGGGGCGCGCCCAGACGCAGCCCCTCCTCAATGGCCGCGACGGCCGTGTAAAAGAGGTCTTCCTGTTGATCGCGCACCGCCGTATAGGCGGCCATGGTGCGAGTTTGATCATGCATGATCCGGCGCAGGGCTTGCATCCTTTCTGAGTCAGATGTGATGGAGCCGGACGGCGCAACAGGATCCGTTTTAGGCAGGGGTGTGGCTGAGGCGAAAACCAGAGGATCGCTGCCGGAAGGGGACTCATTGTTTGCCAGATCCGAGGTCCCACACCCTGAAAGGGTTACCATCATGGCGATGAGTGACACACTTGGCCAGCCTCTTTTTATGCGCTTAACCATCCTACGCTATCCTTGCTGAGGGTCATCACTTTGCCTATTTTACGCCATCGTTCGCTGGATTATCGGCTCTGGCGCTTGCCTTCCTGGTCACTATATGCGAAATCTCCGTCCGCTCCCTCAGACTTGTGTCCCAGGGACGTTGCGGGCAGACGACGTTATCATCCATATGCCCCGCACAACAGCACCAGTAGCTCAGCTGGATAGAGCACTAGACTACGAATCTAGGGGTCGGGAGTTCGAATCTTCCCTGGTGCGCCATTTCTCCATGGTCCATACCGGAGACATAGGTAACAGAATGTACCTAAGACATGGGTGACATCCTCGTGCCGAACGGGTTGTCGATTGTTTGCAATGTTCTTTGCTCCAGGTCAATGTATCCTAAATCGTAATGCATGAAGCTGATCAGCC
>JAJFIO010000308.1 GCA_021774915.1 Alphaproteobacteria bacterium | reverse complement strand
GACATCACCCTCGACACCGCCCGGATTTCCGGGTTTGGATTCTTGGCCATGCTGGCGCTCGCCTCGATCAAACCAGCTGCTTATCTGACGGCATTATATTTTCTTTACAAGCTTCTTGGGCTGTATCGTGAGGGCGTTATTTTTGCCGCGGCCAGCGTTTCGGCCATTCGCAAAATCGGCTGGGCGCTCGTCGGAGTGGACATCGCCGGCATGGGGCAAAAGATTCTGACCGGACCCGTCCTCACGGCCTTCAAGGTTAGTAGCGGTTATATTTCGGTTGGACTTGAAGTCGGCATGTTAACCGTTGGATTGTTCATTGTCCTGATCGCCCATGTCATGGATATGGGCCGTGAACTTAAAGAGCAAGACGCCCTCGTGATCTAAAAGGCCTTTCATGCCCATCATTGTCAATGTCGATGTCGTTCTCGCCCAGCGAAAAATGAAACTGAAAGAGCTGGCGCAAGCGATTGGAATCACGATCCAGAATCTCTCAGTCCTGAAGACCGGCAAAGCCCGCGCGATTCGCTTTTCGACGTTGGAAGCCATCTGTGAATATCTGGATTGCCAGCCCGGCGATATCCTTGAATACAAACCGCCGGAGCCTCCCGAAAAACCCGCCACATAAACCGACCCCGCCCTATTGGCTGAGGACATCCTTCACCTTGGCGACCAATTGCTTGAGACTGAAGGGCTTGGGCAGGAAGGCGACATCGTCGGGGCGTTCCATGGAATTTCTGAACACGTCTTCGGCATAGCCGGAGATAAAAATCATCTTGGTATCAGGGCACAGCTCGCGCACATGCTTGGCCAGGGTCGGCCCATCCATTTCCGGCATCACCACATCGCTCACCAACAGGTTAATCGGCCCATCATGATCCTCAAACATTTCCAGGGCGGCCGCTCCGTGGGGTGCTTCCAAAACCGTATAGCCCCGGCTTGATAAGGCGCGTTTGGCAAAGGCCCGCACGGCCTCTTCATCTTCCACCAGGAGAATAGTGCCCATGCCTGTGAGATCGCGTGAGGGGGCAGCCGGCTTGTCCTGTGTTTCTTTGGCTTTGCGATCTTCTTGTGTCTCAATATAGACGGGCAGATAAATCCGGAACGTCGTGCCCTTGCCGATCTCGCTGTCCAGAAACACATAACCGCCCATCTGCTTGATAATGCCATAAACGGTAGAGAGGCCCAGGCCGGTTCCCTCGCCCACCCCTTTGGTGGTGAAAAACGGCTCGAAAATCTTTTGCAGGTTCTCTTCAGCGATGCCGCATCCTGTATCGGCCACTTCAATCAGAACATAACGTCCCGGTTCGATCAGCTCATGTCCGGCATCACGCGCCTTAGTCTGGGTGAAATTGGATGTGCGGATTGACAGAGCCCCGCTGCCCGCCATGGCGTGTCTGGCATTCACCGCCAAATTAATGAGGGCCGTGTCTAACTGACTCTGATCAACCTTGATCAGCCCCAGATCCCGCCCGTGCACCAGATCAAGCTCGATCGTCTCCCCCAGCAAACGCCGCAACAGCATGGATAGGTCTGTCAGCACATCGGTCGGGGTCAGCACTTTGGCGGTCAGCGTCTGCTGGCGGGAAAACGCCAGGAGCTGACGAACCAGATTGGCGGCGCGATTGGCGTTCTGGCGAATTTGATCGATATCGTCGAAAGACGAATCACCAACCTGATGGCGCGTGAGCAATAAATCGCAAAAGCCGATAATGGCAGTCAGAAGATTATTGAAATCGTGCGCCACGCCCCCCGCAAGTTGCCCAACCGCCTGCAGTTTTTGTGACTGGGTGAATTGCGCCTCAAGCAGCTTGTGCTCGGTCATATCGATCAGATACACAATGACCGCGCTATCTCCCTGTGCGCCCTCGCCCGCATCAAGCGCACTGGCGTAGAGTTGAACCGTGCGCCCCCCGCTCAAACATAATTCCAGAGGGGAATTTCCCGCGCCTCTCGTAGCCACCTCGGCCAAACGCTGAGACACCGCCTCGCGGTCTTCTTCGACAACCAAGTCGGCAAACATTTGGCCTATTTGCACCCGTCCCGCCGTTTCGACTCCCGTGTCCTTGGCGCCCTCCACAGCCATAGCCTCAAAGGACGCATTGAACTCCTGCAAGGCGCCGTCCGTTCTCAAAATCGCCATCCCCACCGGCGCATTGGCGAAAAGAAGAGTAAACCGCTCCGGCGCCATTGCCCCGGCAGAGCGCGAAGAGAAGCCGGCATGCGCCGCTCCCGGCAGTTCGGCGCGCTCAGGAATGACTTCCACATCCAGCGCTTCGCCCGGGTCTATTTGCGAGGCCACCGACGCCACGCGCTTGAAATTTGATCCCCGGTGAGCATTTTCACCCCCGTCGGCGATCCTCCAGATCATGTGTTCCCGATCCCCCGGAATCGGCGAGACGGATGCATGCATCAGCTGCACGTCGCCCTCAATGCGTTTAAAGCGCAAGATTTCGGATATTTTCACGCCCAATCGCGCCGCGCGCGCCAGACGGTAAAGCGGCGCCGCCAGATCATCATCTCCCACGAAAACCTGCTCAAGCGGCAAGGGGCGCCCCATATTACGCCCGCGATGTCCGGCGCGAGTCAGTTCCTCATACGCCCGATTGGCATAAAGCACCGCCCCTGCGCGCGTCGTCACCAGATAGGCTTCAGGCGCCGCTTCCAGCACCTTCATAAAAAGGCCCGGCTCGCCCTGTCTGACCGCAATGGGCCCAGGCCTTAGAAGCGCATCAGCTTCGTTCAACGCCGTAGGCAAAGTGCCGGTGGCCAGGCCATAAAAAGCAATAAAGAAAAGGACAGCAATGCCGCCCACCAGAACGAGCCCGCTTAAGCCCGCTTCTTCTGGTGACACAATGGCCCACAGCCCTACTGAGAGCGCCATAAACACCGACACGCCCATGACCCAGGGCAGCAAATCGTGTCGCCGCATAAAGTCCAACATACCGCTCCCCAAAGTGACCAGCCGACCGACTGCGTTCATAGCCCTCTTCACCCCTTTCCGCCGGATTCATCCAGAAGGCAAGCTTTAAGGAATGGGACACTCTTTATCCCGGAGCATTTTCAAGCAAGGCATGCCCCGGGCTGGACACCGGTCCGCGTTAAGAGTGAGACGAAAGTGCACCCAACGCGACCAGACAAGAACTTAGAGCGTTTTGGCAATTCAGTTAAGAGAGAAAACGCTCTAAGACACCCTCGATGGCGCAGTTTTCTGCCCCAAACGCATCACATAACCAATGACCTTCGCCACCGCTTCATAATGTTCGGTTGGAACATCGTCATCAATATCAATACTCGCATAAAGCGCGCGGGCCAAGGGCGGGTTTTCTACGATTGGAATCTCATTGTCCTCAGCAACCGCGCGAATGCGCGCTGCCACCTGATCAACGCCTTTAGCCACACAGACCGGCGCCGCCATAGAGGCGCTGTCATATTTCAAGGCGACAGCAAAGTGAGTCGGGTTGACAATCACCACGGAGGCATCTGGAACCGCCGCCATCATGCGTTTACGCCCCCGCTCCATACGAAGCTGTCTCAACTTGGCTTTCACAGTCGGATCACCATCCGACTGTTTATGTTCATCTTTCACATTCTGTTTGGTCATACGCTGCTTTTTGGTGAACTGATGTTTCTGATACATAAAATCAAAAATCGCGATCACGGCCAGAATAGCAAGCACCCCTCCCAACATCTCGATCGCCAGGCCTTGGATAAAGGGAAGAAGGGAAGCGATGTTCCAGGAAATAATATTGGCAAGCTGATCCCGGTTAGGCCAAGTAACGGCAAACGCAACCAGGCCAACCAGCGCCATCTTGCCAAGACCCTTAAAAAAATTGACCAGCGCGGACATTCCAAAAATGCGCTTAAACCCTTTTAAAGGTGATAATTTATCCAGTTTGGGTTTCATGCGCTCCGCGGTAAAGACTGGTTTGTGCTGAATCATATTTCCGGCAACGGCGGACAGGAACAACAGCCCGAGCGGTAGCGCCATCGCAATCACGACACCCGTGACCAGCTTCCTAACGATCGTCAAGAGTGATGAACCATCCATGGCCATAGCATGGGGGCGCTCAATAAAATCCAATAGCAGCACTGAAAGATCGCGCGCCAGATCAGTACTCATAAAAGTCACTAAAGCCGCCGTCGCCGCCAGAACGAACCAGGTATTGACCTCCTGACTCTTGGCGACCTCACCTTTTTTGTGAGCATCCTTAAGCTTCTTGTCTGTCGGATCTTCTGTTTTCTGGGATTCGTCTTTATCGTCGGACACCGATTAGTACTCACCTCACCTATGCAAGAAACCTGATTAGAAATGCCTCAAAATAATCCATAAACCACATTACCATAGTACTGATTGTCAGAAAGAATATCAAAAGGCCAAGCCAAATGTTCGCCGGCATGGCAACAAAGAAAATCTGCACCTGCGGCATCAATCGCGACAATACGCCAACACCCAGATAAAACAGCAAACCCACCGCGATAAACGGCGTTGCCATTTGCACCCCCAGAACGAATGTTTCCGAAATAGTGTTGACCATAAGTTCGGAAAGCTCACCCCAGGCAAGAGAAGCGCCGGGGGGAAACACGGTGTAGGACTGGTGCATCGCTCCAATCAAGAGGTGATGTAGATCGGTAACAAAGATAAGCGTCATGACGGTTATCGACAGGAATGAAGCATATATGGCGCTCTGGGAATCCTGCGCAGGATCAAAATTTTGCGCAAAGGCAAGTCCTGTTTGAAAAGCGATGATGGTGCCCGCCACCTGCAAGGCGCTCATGACAAGACGAACCACAGCGCCGATGATGGTCCCGATCGTGACTTCCAATACAATAAAACCCGTCATGGCAAGGGGTGTGTCAGGCAAAGCAGGAAAAGACGACGCCACCACCGGCATGGTCACGGCACTAACGCTTAAGGCTAAAACCAGTCTGACCTGCGCAGGAATAGCCGAAGACCCCAGCGCGGGAAACAGCATGATCATCGCGCCGAGCCGGGAAAAAACAGCAAGAAAGACGAACACGTCGTTCGCAATCATATTCTGGCTTATGACGAGATTCATTGCTGCCGGACCACGCTTATCGTTTTACATCCCAGCAATACGCTGAGAGATACGTTCCATGAACGAAGCCAGAGTCATCCCCATAAACGGCATGAAAATGAGTAGAGAAACAAAGATTGCTATGATCTTCGGAACAAAAACGATGGTCATCTCTTGAACCTGAGTCAAAGCCTGGAGCAGCGCAATCATCAGACCAACCAGCAATGCTATCAGCATTACCGGGGTAGAGACTTGCAGCATCACCCAAATCGCATCACGGGAGACATCGACGACTTCACTTCCTGTCATCTCACGTTTACCTTTCTGTAATCGCGGCAGATCAAAGGGATTTCTTTTTAATTTTCATTGTGGGCGGATGGGTCGCAACCGTTCCGGCTTAGATCGGCATACGCATGATGCTTTGATAGGCTTCAATTACTTTGTCACGAACCGCGACAACCGTTTCCAGCGTAACTTCGGCAGAGGTGATCGCGGTCACCACATCAATCATCTCAACTTCGTTGGCGAGGGAAGCCGCCATCATGTTTTCGCTTTTACTTCCAGTCTCGACGGCATCGCTGACCATTGACTGGACCATATCGCCAAAGCTCTTACCCGGCTTGGATTCATCCGGACCGGCAAGTCCCTTGGCAGGCATTTTACCCTGAGACATGACTTCGCCATAGGCCTTGGAAGCAAACAGAGAATCAATAGACATATCTTTTCCTCATGACTGAGTTTTCTTGTTCCGAAGCCTTATATTATGAACGACGCAGCAAGCTGACCGTCTGCGACATCATGTTGCGTGACGCTTTAATTAGATTCAGATTAGCCTGAAAACTCTGCTGCGCATCCTTCATATCCATCATCTCGATAAGACCGTTGACATTGGGCAATTGGATATACCCTTGCTCGTCAGCTGAGGGATGACCTGGGTCAAAACGTTTTTGAAATGGCGATGTGTCTGAAATTGTTTTCGACGAAGAAACCAAATCCACACCGGTTTCCTTGTCCATAACGTTCTTAAAGGAAGGAATTTGGCGGCGGTAGGGCTCTACACCAGGACCGGAAGGGGTGCTGTTCGCATTGGCCATATTTTGCGCAATCACCCGCATACGTGAGCCTTGAGCTTTCATGCCCGCCGCTGCAATCATCATGGATTTAAATATTTCCATCTCATTCTCTCACTTTACATAAAAAGAGCAGTCACCGACTGCTGATGGCCAGCCTGATCATATCCACGCTCTTGCGATAGAGATCGGTGGCCGTTTGAAATTCCATCTGGTTTTGCGCGACTTTCATCATCTGCTCTTCAAGAACAACTGAATTACCGTCAGGAGTGGTTTCCCAGTCAGGCGCTTTTTCAGATTTAGTTGCGGTTTGATTCACGCCCGGTTTGATTGGGATATGATTGGCCTGGGTCACGCCGGAAGCCATGCGAGGTGTCTGGACTCGCATTAAATTACGAAAATCCGGGCTCTCAAGATCCCTGGCGCCATATCCCGGCGTGTTGGCATTGGCGATATTATCCGCTAGCACGCGTTGCCGATCCGACAGCCACGACATTTTTGAACGCAGCAATCCGAAAATAGGAATATTGTCCAAAATCATTTAAAGGGTGGTCCGATACAAACGTTACTAAGGTCTCTCCTGAACGATTGTCCGGTGGTGAAGTTAAAACACGATTAAAGTTTGAATTGATTTTTCTCTTTATCCCCATATCGTTAACAGGAATTAACTATAAAATCACGCCTACCTTGTGAACAGTGAGAGCCTGAGGTGGGCCAATGAAAGATCCTCTTCCAAATGAAATGCATCACTGAGCACTGACTGGACTACGCCGCCGCCATCCTCTTCTTCATGGGCGATGAGCCACACGCGATGATACCCTTGAGTGAGAGCCAGGAAATCTCGCGCAACGCGTTGTCGGCGCCTGCCATCTATATTCAGAGCCTCAAAATTCCTGGCAATGCGCGTGCGGCCTGACACCACCAGATCGTCGCGGTGCGCGTAATATTCAAAAATAATTTTATGATGCTCTCCGACTATCAGGACCATATCACCTGGCGCAGCCCGCGTCTCCACAGCATGCGTGGCCTCTCGCCATTGCGGTTTGATACCGGGCTGATAAAGCCGAAGATTATCAGGTATGGCAAACGCAATCAGGCCCACAATAATAAGTAAACGCAAAACCGGCTGGCGCACGGTCGCCGTCACGGCACCGGCAACCAAGAGATAGAATGGCAATGAAGCGCCTATCACATAGCGTGAATGGTACATGGGCCGGTAAAGAGTGGAAACGATCACCGGGACGATCACAAGGCTGAGCACCCAAATGACCAAATAGTACTGCCGAGCGTGACCGGCAAAGGACGGCAGGAAATGGCGCGCAGGGCCGGGTGCCGCCTGGCCGCGCCCTCCCGTGTCCGCATAGCTCCAAAAAGGCCGCAACACGGCCAGACCCAGAAATGCTACACATATGAGCAACGATACGGGGCCATTCACAAATTGCGTAAATGTGATGTACACATCGTGAAGTGATGGTTCCTGAAACCAGCTCGCGTTCTTCAAATCCCCGATCCGGAGGAACCAGAAAATAACCCAGGGCAAGAACAACGCAGCAATACTGCTCTGCATAGCAATCCAGGGGCCAATGCGTGGCCGGTCTTGCTTGTGCTCCATCGCGATTAGAGCCAAAATATAGATATTCTGCGCCAGTATCAGAAACATGCCATAATAGTGTGTATAGAGAAGAAGACCGGAAACCAAAACATAATACGCTGCACTTCTCGCCGTCTTCTCCCTCTGCCACTTGAATAAAAACACGCTCGACAGCAACATGAGGAACGCTAAAAACGTATACATTCTAGCTTCTTGAGCATAATAGATATGGAAAGATGAAACACTGACCATCACGGCGCTGATAAGTCCGGCTTGCTTGTTGAAAAGATCGGCGCCGAGGCGATACACAAGAGGTACCGTCAGGACCCCAAACAGAGCAGAGGGGAACCGCAGAGAAATTTCCGAGTCTCCAAATACAGTTACCCAAGACTTGAGGAAAAGATGGTAAGCGGGAAGATTAGTTCCATCCTCAGCCAGAGAGCCCAGCATCGGCCCGAAATCGAGACGCACATGCTTCAAGGAAAAGAGTTCATCAAACCATAGACTTTGCGCCCCCAGCCCCCAGAGGCGCAAGACCAATGCAACAAGCACAATGCCGGCAAGCGCATACAGGTATCCCGATTGCCCCCTGGCAGGATCGGTTTCGCGTTGCATCATCACTCCCTCTGCCCTTTGGGGATATCTCAAGTTCACCCACCCCCTTTGACCTACACCCGGCAACAGAAGCAATCAAGCTGAAGGGTTTTTCATAGTCAGGGCGAATAGGGCCTTGCACATTTTATGCAAAGAGGACACCCTTGCCCTGTTCGCCAATGAACATCAGAGTCGTGAAAGTTAAACTTACATGAAATGCGCCATCCTTTGCCCGGTCTATAACGATTGGACATCGTTTTTAAAGCTCTTACCGGGGATCACGGCTGCCCTGCAGCCCACCCATCACGAGGCGATCGTCGTGGTGATCGATGATGGTTCCCAGGAAGTAGCGCCCCTCTCCAAGATTCAATCCCTCATCCAAGGCCAGGTGAGTGAAATCAAGATTCTTACCTTGACTCACAATGTCGGCCACCAGAAAGCCATTGCCCTTGGTCTAAGCTACATTTCAAAGGAACTTGATATCGACGGCGCGATTATCATGGACGCCGATGGCGAAGACCCGCCACATCATATCCCCGCCCTTATCAATCGTTCGGTAGTGTGCGGCAAACCCATTGTGGTGGCGCAGCGCGGCAAGAGATTTGAAAATTTACGCTTTCGCTTCCTCTATTATGGGTTCAGGACCTTTTTCAGAGTCATCACCGGTCACACCATAGATTTTGGCAATTATTCATTCATCAGCAAAACAGCCATCGATCGCGTTGTGCGCATGCCGGAACTGCTGGGCCATTATCCTGCGACATTAATCAAATCAAGGATGAGCATTGACAAGATTACGCTGGACAGAGGCCAGCGATATGCGGGCCAATCCCGTATGGATCTCGCCTCCCTTATTCTGCACGCTTTTGGGGGCACATCGGTTTTTATCGATCGCGTTTTCATCCGCCTTCTTATAGGATTAGGCGTTTTGTTGACACTCAGCTTGAGCACCATCGCCATCGTTATCGGCATGAAAATATTTACCGTGCCCACGCCGGGCTGGACAACCACGGTTGTGGGCACGCAGGTCCTCATTATCTTTCAAGCCTTCGCCTTCGTCTTCGCCAGCCTCCTTATTTCATTGAGCTCAAAACGCAGCCTAAATCAGCCGGCAACATCATTCACCGATAGGCTCATCGAAACCGTCGTGACACTTAAGCAACATACAAAACCGGAAGTCATTCCGCATGCTTTTGACCAAAGACAGCGCCGCTTTTCGGAATGAACCTGATCCCATGCGTTAACAACGCATTAATGAATTCCTCTCCCTTGAGAAAGTTCTTTGGGCTCAGGTTGGGATCACTCAATTTTTAATCTCATTTTAAGCATGTCTGCCTAGCGTTCAGAACAGGGGAGCGCACGCCTCTCCATATGCACTGACCAATAGGGAAGAAGTCCTACTCATGACACGCATTCAAGTATTCTCTCTCCACGTAAAATACGGGAAGCCATAATGGAATTTGGTGAATACTTGCAATTCGCCGCCGCTCTTGTTTTCGTTCTTGGGTTAATCGGCTTAGCGGCATTCCTTGCTAAATGGTTTGGATTAAACGGGACCGGGGGTATTTCGGCAAGCCGTACTTCCCGGCGCCTTCAGATCATTGAAAAGCATTCCCTTGATACCAAACGACAACTGATTCTCGTGAGGCGCGATGATGTCGAGCACCTCATTCTCATCGGCGCTACATCGGAAACTGTTGTGGAAACGGGAATTGAGCCGCGGGCGGAGAACCTGGAAAGTGCAGATAGTCACCTCCACAAGCCTCAAATGCCCGGCAGACAAAACATGCCGGCACCCCTTCGGGATGCCGCTCAGAAAGTGGTTCATATGTTCACACGAGAGTCTTCGTCATGAGAGGTGGTGGAAACAAATCAACAAGCGGGTCACTCCAACCAAGAGCCTTGACGCGGCTGTTGCTTGGCATAGGGATGCCACTTCTCGTGATCGCCCTCGAACCTAACGCAGCGAGCGCTCAGGATCTCACCATCAGCTTAGGCGAAGACAGTCAAAACGACGGCAATTTGACAAGCCGAATTTTCCAGATTGTTGCGCTGATCTCCGTTTTAAGCCTGGCGCCCTCCATCTTGATGATGGTGACATCTTTTGTGCGTATCGTTGTGGTTTTATCGCTGCTGAGAACGGCTTTAGGTGTGCAGCAAAGCCCGCCCAACATGGTGATCATCAGCCTGGCTCTTTTCCTGACGGCATTCGTCATGGCGCCCGTCTTTGAAAAATCCTATCAAGAAGGCATCGTGCCACTCCTTAATGAAGAAATTGAAATGGATGTGGCCTTCACTCAGGCCAGTTCGCCCATACATGAATTCATGATGTCGCAGGTGCGCGAGAAAGACTTGGAGCTGTTTATCAAACTTGCCGAAGCCGAACCCGAAACACCACAAAGTACGCCTCTTCATGTTCTCATTCCCGCGTTCCTGATCAGTGAATTGCGCCGGGCGTTTGAAATCGGGTTTCTCGTCTTCGTGCCGTTTCTGGTGATTGACCTCGTGGTGGCTTCGGTTCTCATGTCTATGGGCATGATGATGCTGCCGCCGATCATCGTATCTCTCCCTTTCAAAATTATCTTTTTTGTTTTGGTAGACGGATGGAATTTGATAGCGGGAAGCCTTGTCCAAAGCTTCAACTGAGACAGGCCCGCGCGGCCAAAATCAATTGAGAGAAACGTCGCTCATTTGAAACTGGTTTCGGAAGTTCGCCATAAATGTGTCTAAAGTATCCGTGGTGGCAATAGACGTCGCAAGTTTTCTAAATTCAATACCCTGTTGCTCAATATTCTGTGTCACAATCTCAAAACTTGACGCATCTTCACTCTCGGCCATCTTTTCGCCGAACTTGGCGCGCAAACGTGTCAGGCCCACTTGGTCTTCGGCCAGGGAATAGGAGACTGCCGCCCTCATGATGTTCTGACGCTCTTCGGCATGAAGAGGTTCTTCCGTTTGCCAGCGATCGCCCAACAACTCTTCAATTTTTACGGCGGCCTTTGGCCAATCCTGCGATGTCCAATAAATGTCGGCACGAATTTGCTCGGTTTCTTCAGTGTGATATTGTTCGACCAACTCCAACGCATGTGCATAGCGTCCCAATTCGGCAAGTGAACGCGCTTCCAATAACCGCCGCGAATAGACCAGGGATTCCGGAATTCCCGCAAGTCTTGTATTCCGGATAATCTGCAAGGCATTTTCGGGTTTGCGATCCATCAGATAGACCATGGCAAGTCGTGTCGCTACCTGTGCGCGCGCCACACCTCGCAATCGGTTTTGCACCTGATGACGCAAAAGCTCAGTGGCTTGCTCCAGCAGATCAACACCGATCAACCTGTTAGCCAGCTTTCGGATCATATCATCACCGTCGCGGCCAATCGGTGTTAGTTCACGAAATTCATAATAAACAGCAAGCGCACGAACGGGCGTCATGTCGTCGAATGTTTCTTCCAGAAATAATTTTTTGAAGACGTCACCCATACTGGTGGAAATTTTCCGAGCGGCAGGGCTATCAGGATAACTGATGACTGTTTCCCGCATGATATTCAAACCATGCCGATAATCTCCCTGATCAACGTAGAGTTCACCAAGCCGTTGCAGAATGGCCAACTCCAGAATCCCTCCGCGCCATTGAAAGCGCAAACTCTCGAGATCCTCTATGGCTTGCCCAACATCAATTTTTCCCGATTGATAGAGCGCTGACGTGCTTGCAAAGCTGGCCTTTGCAACAATGGGCTCCGGTGCAGTTTTCATGACGTGGGCGTAAAGCACCACGGCTTCATTTTTTCGTCCCAATGCTTCAAGCATCTCTCCCTGGATAAATTCAGCCTCAGCCTGAATAGAGGATGACGTATTTTCTCCAGCAAGTTTTCTCAAGTACCATTCAATCCGTTCAATATCATTTACAGCCAACGCCGCTTTAGCCGCCATGAGATGGAAATAATCCTGCCACTGCTCCGGGTATCTGGGTAGCACCGGCATGCCTTGAGAGAATTCTCGCCTTGCTTCGATAAAATGTTCCAATTCCGCCTGTATCGCCCCCCTCCACAGAGCCGCATCAGCATCTTCATTCAAGGATGAGTTGTTCAAATCATTTAGAGCGTCACCAAACCTTCGGGTGATAAAATTGGCAACGCCGCGCAAAGCCAGAAATGCGGGATCAGTTTCCGCTTCCTCATCCTGCCGTGTGACTAAATCCAGAATTCCCAGTGCTTCATACCCCATGCCATGAGCGATATAAAACCGGGCCAGTTTGATCCTGGCCAGCTGCGATACATTTCTGTCCCCAAGTTCGGAGACACGTGCGACCTCACTGTGGAGTCCCTGTTCCAATTGAGTAAATTCACTAAAAGAACCGAGCTGCCACTCATCAAATTCCATGAAGGCGGGAACAGTCTGAGAGCCCAAGGGCACATGGCCATCAATTGCCGTTTGCAGTTCGTGTTCCGACAGAGTCAATCCTTTAGCATGACTGACTTCAATGCCACCTCCTACCGGCCGCACAATGACGCTATCGGAGAGCGAGCGCAAAATAAGGCCGTGGGCTGACCGAAGTGTAGTAAACTCGACGAATTTCTGTGGGGCAATCAAACCACGGGCCGGTCCCAGAGCGGTCACGACCGTCAGTTCGTCCCCAACTTCCGGATCCGTAATTCGATGAATCGCTCCATGGTCCTCAAGGGGAATATTGATCACCGGTTCAAACCGATAATTGATGACCGTGTTCAACTCTAAAGGTGAAGTGGGCCTCAGAATTTTTTCACCCAACGTCACCACCCAGGCTCCCTCTTCAGGCAGTGCCGTCACAAGAAGATGGTCAGAAATACCCAGACGCACAACCCGCGCATCGCCTGATATTTCAGAGTTAATGGAATGAATGAACTGTCGATACTCCTTACCGACGAGAGAAAAATCTAATTCCGTGGCCGTATCATCAAACACCATCCACAAAAATGGGCCGCGCTTAAAAAATGCTGCGGCAACATTGCGCTCCCAGCGGAAGGTTAGGCGCAGACTGTCGCCCTGGTCATAACCCGAAACTGTGATGACCTTTGGCGTTTCCTGAGCAACGGGTTTGGCTTCAACATCATGCTCTGAAGTCTGGTCGATGTCATCTTCATGCTGATCTGACTGAACCTCTGCAAGAGCAGGTTCTTCCTTCTCAGTAGCATGATCTAATACCATACCCACTTTCAGTTCATCAGAATCCTGCTTTACTAACTGCGGCGCTTCACCTAAAGGCGTTTGTTCTTCATGGACGACTTCAACAGCTTCCACAGAGTGCGCAAGCGCGGCATCGTCAGGCGCTTTTTCACCAGTGATGTCCTGCTCGGAGACGGCGTGCGCCTCCTGAGCGACATCCTCAGACTTAACTTCGGTCAAAGGAGGTGTTTCGTCTTCTAGAAGTTGCTCTGGCGTCTCCTCTGGCGCCTCCACACTCACAGCTGAATCGCTTTCGGATTCTGATGGGGTTTGTTTGTCCGTTTTCTGTGATGTCAGAACGACTTCAGCGTCGCCGCCAAGCGGCTTGGCTTCAGGCTTCAAAACATCAACAACAATACCATTCCCATCCCTAAAATGGCGCAATCCAACCCCCGGTATGACAGAGATTTCCACAGACAAAGAATTGTCCGTCACGGTTTTTTGGGCTGTCAGGACATAATTCGGAGGGTCTATACGCAATTCGACAATATCAGGATCCGCCGGCTGCTTGAAGGTCAGTTTGATTTTTCCGTTCTCAAGCATTGCCGTGTACTCGACCGGTTCCGGCCAGGCAAAAGCAACCCGGCTATACCCATCCCGCCGACCAACTTGCACCTTGAGTGGCCTCATCTCCACTGGCCCGCGCGCTATCTCTTCAGCCGCAATCTGGGCAACAGCCTTACGGGCTTCAATTTCCTCACGGGTTAATTTGGGTTTTATGTCCTCAGGGTCACCTGAATACCGGCTTGGGATGATATCGATGGCGATTCGATTATCTGCTGAAGATGTATGAAGGCGATAATTCTGCGTTAGCGCCAGTCGCAGCACCCGGCCGTCATTATCCTGTCGGACAAGCGCAACATATTGAGGGAGAGACTTGCGTATCTTCTGAATATCAAAGTCAAGGCGGCGATCGAATGTCACTACCATAACGCCGTTATCAATGTTGGCTTTTACATTTGACGGGGAAGAGAGCTTAAAAAGTAGGCGCGCATAGCCACCTTGTGTGCTGGTTTCGAGAGTCACTTTTTCTGCATGGGCTGGCATCATGCCGCCTGCAAGACACACTAAGCCAACAACGCCCGCCCGGATCGTCCTCACTGCCTTGAACTTGCGCACCTGTCGCACTCTCATTGCCCCCAAAGAACCTGCCCACAAAACCCATGCTCTATCGCAATCACCCCTTTGAGCCTGCGTCTTCATCAATTTCTGTAAAGTCATCATATTCAGGCATTTCGCGGCGCTTAACCAACCGCACTGTCAGATCCTGAGCCGAATCAGCGGACATGTTAGCCATGATTGCAGCAACTTTTTGTTCTTTCATTCTGGCTGCAACATCCAGTAACGTCTCCGTTTCCAGACGCTCGAAAATTCGCGCTGCATCTTTAGCCTTCATCGTCTCATAGATTTTTACCAAGCTTGCTATCTGTGCTTCCTGTTCTTCATCACGTGTTTTCAACATCCCCACAATGTGCACTTCGATGGCTTTAAGCTTGTCAATTTTTTCATTAACGCGGTTTTCAGCCGCCATAAGTAATTTTTCCTGCAAATCTAAACTTGATTCCCGGTTGTTCAGTGCATCACGGCGTGCGGCAAGGCTTTGCAATACCTTGACTTCCGACTCATTCATAAAATCTGGAGACGTAGAAAAGAAAGAATCTTCCCGTTCACGCCTTTCATCAGGAGAAGCCGGTTGTTCAGCTTCGTTATTTTCAGAATGTTCATCATTCGAAGCATCTTCTTCAGACGGTACTTCTGAATGTTGCTCCACATCTGATTCTTCCGAAACAGTCGATGCCATGGCGGCGCCCGCAATAAAATCTTGGGCTCCAAACCATATTCCAACCGTTTTGATGGCAAGAAGAACGAAGGCTGAGAACATAACAGCAGGAAGTATTTTGACTGAATCGTTCATGAGGGGTCTGTTTCCTTTATACTCTTTTACTTAAAACTCACCGTTAGCGCACTTCACGGAGAGCCTTCAACATTTCCCCCTCGAGATGATTTAACGCACTCTGATGAGCAGTTCCCGTTTCGGCCATCTCGTTACCGGGTGTATCCGGCATACCTACTTTGACTCTGGATTTACTGGCGCTCCCCTCAGCATGACCCTCCAGGCGGTCAGCAATATTATTTCCGGCTTCGATCATGAGAGATAATTCATCTGCCAAAGCACGAGACTTGGTGACGGTCTCTTTCAATTCTTTCCCGGCCGCATCCCCGGCGACCTTTAATTGAGCAATCCCCGCCTGCGCTCTCTCTGTTGCTTCATTCAACCCACGTATCAAGTCTTTCAGTCCATCTTGTCCTGAACGCAAAGCCCGCAACCGCGCATTGAGCTGGTAGCAATAGATCACTGTCACAACCAGCAACAGCGCGACCAGACTATCTAAAATCAATCCAATAGGAATCATTTCCCTAACCCCAGAGTGCGCATGCCAGACGGTTTCTCCATTGGTTGCTCCACGCGCACAGCTATATTGGAACCAATCCGCCCCATCCTTCCTTTCACCAGATCGATTTCACCGCACTTCAATTTTATTTCACTATCTGGCGTCGCGCCGAGCATTAGAGTCTGACCGACTTTAAAGTTCATAACTTCATTCAAGCTCATTAATTGTTCGTCAAGAACTGCATTGATTTTTAACTTGGTGGACCAGAGTTCAGTCGCAAGATGGCTTTCCCAGATGGTATCACGGCCAAATTTCTCGCCCATGAACATCTGCAGGAGGAGTTTGCGTATCGGTTCCAGAGTTGCGTAGGGAAGCAGAAGTTCAATACGCCCCCCGCGGTCTTCCATATCTATTCGCAGCTTGACCAGAATGGCGGCGTTGGCGGGTCGCGCAATAGCAGCAAAACGGGGATTGGTTTCCAGTCTTTCAAGCGCAAAATCCACTTTCGACAAGGGTTCAAAGGCGACCTGGGTATCGGCAAGCACCACCTCAATCATACGCTGGATAAGAGTTCGCTCGATCGTGGTGTAAGGCCTACCTTCGATCCGCATGGCTGCAGTGCCCCGCCGCCCGCCCAGAAGCACATCAACGATGGAATAGATGAGATTGGAATCTATGGTGAACAGACCGTAATTATCGAGCTGCTCGGCGCGAAACACAGCCAAAATTGCAGGCAGGGGTATTGAGTTGAGATAATCACCAAAACGGATCGATGAAATATTATCAAGGCTCACTTCAACATTGTCGGATGTAAAGTTTCGCAAGCTGGTGGTCATCAAGCGCACAAGGCGGTCAAAGACAATCTCCAGCATGGGTAGGCGTTCATAGGAGACCAGGGCGGAGTTAATAATCGCCGTGATGCCACTATTATCCCCCCCATCAACATCAACATCAAATCCGAGAAGACTGTCTATTTCATCTTGGTTGAGGATACGCTCACCGGAATCCCCGACGTTAGCATCAGCACCCCCTTCGTCCTCACCATCATCAGCCATGGCCTCCCATTCTGCCGCCATAGCCTCATCATCGATCTCTTCTTCGGCTTCTACGCTCTCAGTTTCTTCTTCTGCCATCATCTCACCTCCAACCCATGAAGTCGTTCTTACTGAATGATTATCTCTTTAAACAAGACATCTTTGACTTCAACGGGGATAGCCGCATTCAAACGCCGTAGCAGTTCATTTTTTAGATGATACATTCCAGCCGATCCGCTGAGATCCGCCACGCGTAACTGCCGCAGATATACCTGAAAACGATCGACCACACGTGGGATGAGCGGCTCAACTATCAATATGGCTGCTTCATCCTCCAACTCGATGACCACTTTGAGTTTCAGGAATTTTGT